>JBJPGE010000035.1:0-16432 GCA_048595465.1 Methylophagaceae bacterium
GCCATATAAGAATACGAGGCTACGGCAATTGCACCTAGTAAATCTGGCGCAAGTTTGCTGGCAACATAGATAGATGTAGGCCCATCAGCACCCCCGATAATGCCGACTGCAGCAGCATCTGCCAAACTGAAATCCATAATTCCAAAATAAGATAAGCCAACTGCGCCCATCAAAGTTGCAAAAATACCGAATTGAGCTGCAGCACCTAAAAATAAGGTTTTAGGATTAGCGAGTAGGGGCCCAAAATCGGTCATTGCGCCCACACCCATAAAGATAATTAGTGGGAATGCACCACTTTCAATACCCACAGTGTAGAACATATGTAAAACACCACCAGCTTCGGCTAATCCAGCGCCGGGAATATTAGCTAATACGCCACCAAAGCCGATAGGAACAAGTAATAAAGGCTCAAAGTTTTTATTAATTGCAAGGTAGAGTAATAGCATGCCAATAACGATCATGAAACCTTGTCCCGGCGTCATTTGATATAGGCCTGTGTTGTGCCATAGTTGTACTAATTGATCCATATTTAAAACTCTTTATGCAATTGAGACAAGAAGATCACCGACTTTTACAGTGTCGCCAATATTGACTGAAACAGATGAAATTGTGCCCGCTTTTTCAGCTACAATTTGTGTTTCCATTTTCATCGCTTCTAAGATAACAAGCACATCACCTTCTTGAACTTGTTGACCTGCGGCTACTTCAACTTTCCAGATGCTGCCTGCAAGTGGTGCTGTCACTGGTTCACCTGATGTGGCTGCAGCGGCAGGAGTGGCCGCTACTGGTGCTGATGCAGTGATATTACTAATGTCGCCACCTTCATTCACCTGAACAACATAACTCTGACCGTTCACCGCAATGGTGTAGACCTCTTCGTCACTTGGTGCACGTGTTGCTGCTTCAGCAGCTTCAATCGTTGGAATAGGCTCAAAAGCATCAGGGTTGTTACGGTTTTCTAAGAATTTCAGACCGACTTGAGTGAATAGTGCATACGTTAATACATCATCTACTTCACGATCACCGTCTTCAAGCTGAATATTATCTTTTTCAGCAATCTCTTGTAATTCAGCTGTTAACCTTTCCATTTCAGGCTCAATTAAGTCTGCTGGACGACAGCTAATGGCTTCGCTGCCATCTAATACCCGTTCCTGTAACGCTTTATTAAACGGGGCGGGGGCTGCACCATATTCACCTTTTAAAATACCCTCTGTTTCTTTTGCAATATTTTTATATCGCTCGCCTGTTAACACATTTAACACAGATTGCGTACCCACAATCTGTGATGTAGGTGTGACGAGTGGAATAAAGCCTAAGTCTTCACGAACACGTGGGATTTCAGCCAATACATCTGCAAAACGATCGCTTGCACCTTGTTCACGAAGTTGACTTTCCATATTTGTTAACATGCCGCCCGGAACTTGGGCATCAAGAATGCGGGCATCAACGCCGCGTAATGATCCTTCCCATGGCGCATATTTTTTACGAACCTCACGGAAGTAATCGGCGACTTCAGCTAATAGCTCTACGTTTAAGCCAGTATCATGCTTGGTACCTTCAAAGATAGATACAACAGTTTCTGTAGCCGAGTGACCGTATGTCATCGACATGGTTGAAATAGCAGTATCGATATTATCTATGCCTGCTTCAACCGCTTTTAAAATAGTGGCTGTAGATAACCCCGTTGTTGCATGAGAGTGTAATTGTATAGGAATATCAACAGCTTGCTTAAGGTTCTTTACCAACTCATAAGCTGTGAAAGGCTTCAGCAACCCTGCCATATCTTTAATGCATAAAGAATGGGCACCCATATCTTCAATACGTTTAGCCAAATCAGTCCAGTTGTCGAGATCATGAACAGGGCTTAATGTATATGAGATTGTACCTTGAGCATGACGATCATTTTCTTGCACGGCTTTAATAGCTGTTTCTAGATTGCGAGGGTCATTCATCGCATCAAATACGCGAAACACATCAACACCGTTAATGGCGGCACGTTCAACAAATTTTCGAACCACGTCATCAGCGTAATGGCGATAGCCTAATAGATTTTGACCGCGCAGTAACATTTGCTGACGCGTGTTAGGCATGGCTTCTTTTAAACTACGAATACGATGCCAAGGATCTTCGCCTAGGTAGCGAATACATGAATCAAAAGTCGCACCACCCCATGTTTCAACTGACCAGTAGCCAATTTGATCGAGCTTACCCGCAATGGGGAGCATGTCATCTAAGCGTAAACGGGTTGCAAATAATGATTGATGTGCATCACGCAATACAACGTCTGTAATGCCTAGTGCTTGTTTTGATTTAGCCATATTATAAATATCTTCTAATTATTTACGCGAACGAAACTTGTGTATAGCAGCAGTGATTACTGAAACCACCGCAATATCGCTATTTTTAGTAGTAGGGAGTTGTTCTATAAGCGGGCCATGTTGTGGGATATAGGTTGCTGGGGAAGGGACACCTTCATCAGGAATTACACCTACGTTTTTTTCATATTTAGTAATTAACATCGACATTAACTTTGTTGCAAAAACCAACAAGGTTAAAAAGACAAAAACAAAGCCCATGCCAAATAGCATAAGGTTTATACCTTCACTTAATAAGCTATATTCTTCCACTTACTAGATCCTTTCTTGAATTAATTAACTATAAATTAAGAGACTATTATATCATTTATTAATCAACTTAGATTAACCAGTACAGAATAACTTTAACAATAGGGCAAAATTACAAATGACACCAGATGCATCAAACTTTTGGTTTTTACCCTTAGGTGGCACCGGTGAAATAGGCATGAATATGAACCTATATGGCCATGATGGTAAATGGCTAATGGTCGACTGTGGTGTCACCTTTGAGAAAAATACTGATCTTGATGGTGAAGCACTAGATGGTGGTAGTAGGCCTCATGTTCAAATGGCAGATCCTGCTTTTATAAGTGAACGCCGTGAATCGTTGGTCGGCTTAGTTATTACCCATGCTCACGAAGATCATGTCGGTGCTGTGCCTTATTTATGGCATCAGTTACGTTGTCCAATTTACACCACTGCGTTTACAGCCGAAATATTAAGACGAAAGTTAGTGGAAGTAGGGCTAGATAAAAAAGTACCTGTCATTATTGTTGGTAAAGGTGAACATCGGAAAATTGGGCCTTTTGATGTTGAATGGGTAGCATTAACACACTCAATTCCTGATCCGTATGCCTTGATTATTACTACGCCGGTAGGCAAGGTTTTTCATACTGCCGATTGGAAATTAGATTCTGCACCTCTTGTAGGGGAGCAATTTGATAAACCACGTTATCAAGCTATGGCTAATGAACAGATTGACGCTATGGTGTGTGACTCAACCAATGCCGATATTCAAGGACATTCTGCCAGCGAAGCAAGTTTATATAATGGTTTAAAACAACATATTGATCAGGCCTCAGGCCGCGTTGTTGTTGCCTGTTTTGGTAGCAATATCGCCCGTTTACATACATTAGCAAAAATTGCTCAAGAAACGGATCGGCATTTAGGACTTTTAGGACGTTCATTAATTAATATGGTGTCTGCTGCACGAGTCAGTGGAGTTTGGCAATATGGTAAGACCTTAGTAGATCCCGCACATTTAGCTTATTTACCGGCGAGTAGTGTGTTGCTGGTAGCCACAGGCAGTCAGGGTGAACCGCGAACAGCACTAAATCGTCTCAGTATGAATACCTTTCGTGATTTGCAGCTAGAACCTAACGATACCGTTATTTTCAGTTCCAAAGTAATTCCTGGCAATGAATTAGCCATTGAAGCTTTAGTAGATCGCCTTAAGGCAATGACACTAAATGTCATTACTGCTGATAACAGTAGCGTAACAATCCATGCTTCCGGTCATCCGGCCGCTGATGAGCTCAAGCTAATGTATGATTGGGTTCGACCTGCCTGTGCCATTCCTGTGCATGGCGAATTACATCATTTAAAAGCCAATGCCAAAATTGCTAAGTCCGTAGGAACGCCAAAACAACTATTAGGTCAAAATGGTGATCTTTATTTTATTGCTCCAAATAATGGAATAAGGCGTAACGCTGTTAAAACAGGTCGATTAGGAATAACAAATAAGAAGTTAGTTAAAGTTTATTGATTTAGACGTCCTTCTCACTAATTATTCATTAATTTCATCATAAGGCGAGTCATCAATAGAGTGGATTGAAGGCCATGATTTCACCGTGTCATCAACGTCACCATTGCCACCCAATAACCAATGATTATTGAGTTTGTCGGTGAGTTCGACAGAGTTATCTATTAAATCCTCACTTCGTGATAACACGCCCGGCAGCTGCTCCGTTGTTGCACTAACATCTTTGACTATAGATTGTAATTCAGCCAGTAATACATTTAAGTCCGCCGTCGCTTTATTGAGCTGATCGGTCGCCCCAGCAGCATTGGCCATAACCGCTTTAATATCGTCTTCAGAGTCGGTTAATATACCTGACACAGAATCCATCGCTGTTTGTAAGCTAGCTAAATTATTTTCTACACTCCCTAGTATTTGGGGGACTTGTTCTTTCTCTAACCGACTTGTCAGTGCTTCTACATTGCCAATGATCTGGGGAATTTGTTGTTCTACATTGGCCATTAAGCTTGGGAATGTGCTGGTACTTTTGGCCAAGTCGTCTGTAATGTCGCTGACATTATTTAATGCTGCAAATAGAGCGCCTTGCTCACCGGTCAATTGTTCCACATTATAAACGATAGCTTTAATTTGCTTAGCCAATCCAGGTAGATCAAACGCTTCTATTTGGGCGGCCAAATCAACAGGCTCTATTACTTCCAATTGTGAGTTTAGCGCTAAAAGTTGTGTCTCATTTGAGTTAAAATGAAAAATCAAACCGCCACCACCTAAGATAGATTGCACACCGATGGTGGGTTCGATTTCTAGCTGACTACCCACGGTTAGAAATTTTTTGTAACGTTTAATAAATTCTATATCAACTCTAACGTGTCCATCATCTTGCAAAGTAACGTTTTTAATCATGCCTATAGTGATACCCGCCAAGTCGATTTCAGCAGCAGGCGCTAATCCAAAAGATTCTGATAGGATTGTGTGAAAGGGCAGCTTTTCTTCTAAATCGCCTAAACCATGCAGCCGCAAAAACCAGCCAGCTAGCGCAATAATAATTGCTCCAATAATAAATACACCCACTATTCGGTCGATGTGCCTTACTTCAATACCTTGGTTTTTATTATTTTTCTCGAACATAGTCCACCCCTAACTGATGATCTTTTATGGTGTAATGTGATGTGGCAAATTTTGCTTTCTTTTGTAGCGATGTCATAACCACGCCAAATTGGTACTGTTTTTGATAATGTTTAATAACGCTAATGAGTGTTTTTACCATTGCTGATGACATACCGCCTTCTAACTCGTCAATAAGTAACAGTTTCGGTTCAATAACGAGTGCTCGAGCCAAATTGACGATACGTGTTTGCGTATCATTTAATTCATTAGGTTCTAGGTCAAGCAGATCGGTAATGTCTAAGTCCTCTGCAACACGATGTATACGATCCCTTATTTCACGCTGGCTAAATTCGGTATGGTAAGAAAGTGGTAACGACAAGTTCTGATATACATTCATGATACTGATCAGTCCTTCAGCTTCATAAACCAAGCCTATTTTTTTACGTGCATAGCGCCGCTGACTGCGATCGGCTTGTAAAATATCAATATTCTCAAAAAGTATAGATCCTTTCGCTTCGTCAACTAGGCCTAAGAACGATTTCATTAATGTGGTGGCACCATCCAGTATGCCTGTAGTAATCACGATAAAATCATCATCATAGACTTCTAAGTTAACATCATCGAATAAGACATGATCAGCAAAATGTATCTGTAAGTTTTGTACTGAAAAAATTCGTTTATTATCCGCCATAGGCTACAACCGATAACAAAACATTGATTAAGAAAAAGATAATTAATTGAGTCGTTGTTGCATTTGAGATCGCTTTCGACATATCCGAAAAACGACCGCCTGCTTTTGAACCAAAATAAATTGAAATAATACCAATGAAAAATCCACCAATAACCCCTTTTAATATAGTAACCATAGCTTCGGTATAGGATATTTTAGTAATAATAGCAGTAACAAATTCAACAAAATTATTGTGGCTAGGGTCGAGCAAGGACACCATTAAATAACCGGCTAAAATACTAAATGTATCAAAATAAATGAGCATCAATAACAATACGATGGGGAACGCCAAAAATACAGGTACAAGAAAAATAAAGACGGGGTCAATACCTAAACCGCGGAGCACATCAAATTCATTTGATATCTTCAGGTAACTAATTTCGGCAGTAATAGCACTGGCAGAGCGGCCAATTAAGATGATGCCACAAATAAGAGGAGCTAATTCACGCACAATGAAAATAACATATAACCATGCATATGCATCAACAAAGCTTTTACCATCTGTAATCCCTTGTAACTGCGATACTAGCAAAGCACCTAATAGAACAGAGATGACCATTACAATGTAGAGTGTTTTTACACCCGCATAATAAAGATGGTGTTTGAAGCGGCTCATAAATAGGGAGCGATGCGAAGGATTAAATATGCCAGCACTGGCTTTGAGCGCGATATATACCAAGGCAAAAAGATCTAAGATCTCTTTAATAGTTTCGCGGATCTGTCTGCCGACGGCAATAAACATTATTGTGCGTCTAGCGCCTTCACAGTGGCGTTAATACGTTTTTTGTCACCCATTGCTATATTTACTTCTAATGCGCGCTGCAAATATTGTCTTGCTTGATCATTATCGCCTTGTTTTTTCGCAATAGTTGCAAGCACATACAAACTATCGGATATACCTACTGTATTTTCATTTCTTTTATATAGAGCCAACGCACTTTTAGCAGAATCGTTATCATCGGCAAAACGAGCATAGTGCAGCTGGACAAAGGCATAATCATCTTCTTCTACAGCCGATGCGGGTTGAGCAGTGCTAATAAGCTGATGGGCCCGCTCATAATTTTGCAGATAGGTTTCTGCAACTGCTTGCTCTATGGATGAATTGGCAGTATCACGTGCTTGTTCAAATTCAGCGCGGTTATCATTCAGTTTTCCTGATAACAAGTGGATCTGATAGCGTTGCTGCGAGGCATCAATTTCTTGTGTTAGGGTCTTCGCCTTTGCCAAATGCCGCTCAGCCTTATCTCGCTGATTTTGTAATAAATACAAGCGCGTTAAATTAAGGTGAAGGCGAAGCTGGCCTTGTTGGTCATCAAGTAATGAAAATAGCCGTAAACTATCGCTTGCCGATTTTGTTGCATTAGGATAATCCCGCTTAAGCGTATCAGCTTGTGCTCGTTTTTCAAGGCGTTCTGCTTTTGTCTCTATCGGTGTATCCGGACCTACAGGCTTACTGGCACAAGCACTTAATAATAAAATAAACGTGACTGTAAGAATAAAACTAAAGCTATTTTTCTGCATGATGTTTTAATTCCGTTATGTAATCGATATCCATGATACTTCAATCATAGAAAATGGCTTTAGCGCTAAGAGTTCTCACTGATATCCAATAATTCAATCCAATGCTTAACCGGTATATCGGTTCCCGATGAAAGATGCATCAAACAACCGATATTGGCAGTCACAATAATATCAGGATTTGAAGCAGATAAATGCTGTAATTTATTTTTTCTTAGCTGTTTTGATATTGTAGGCTGGAAAATAGAATAGCTACCTGCGGAACCGCAGCATAAATGGCTATCAGTAATAGGGCTTGTTTCGATACCCACCTTAGCTAATATTTTCTCTACAATTCCTGACAGCTTTTGACCATGTTGCAAAGTGCAAGGCGCATGATATGAAATATTATGAGTTTTGATATTCAACGAAGATAGATCTTTTTCTAATAAATATTCAGCAATGTCTTTGGTTTTACCTGACACGAATACTGCTTTTTGATAGTAAGGATCATTTTGTTCAAATAAGGTTTTATAGTCCTTGACCATAACACCGCACCCACTCGCCGTTGAGATAATTGCTTCAATCCCTGAAGCTATTATTTTAGACCACGTGTCGATGTTATCTTTGATTTGTTGCAAAGCCTTTTCTTGAGCAGATAAATGATGTTCTAGTGCACCACAACATTCAGTTTGTGCTGTTTCAATAACTTCTACACCCAGTGATGCCAATACATTTTTGGCAGCATGATTAATGTTAGGCGCTAAAGCGGGTTGGACACAGCCTGTGAGTAGTAACACCCGTGCCATTGTTATTTCCGCTGTAATTTCTGGCGTGTTTATGGATGAATGCTTAATAAATTTTGCGGCAGTGTTAAACAAAATAGGCGTAGTCAGAAATAGGCGCACGCTAGCTCGATAGAGTTTTTGCCACAATGGACGTTCCGGCTCAACTAGTTCTCGGCCAATATCTACCAGCTGACCATATTCAACACCTGAAGGGCAGGTTGATTCACAAGCGCGGCATGTTAAACACTGATCTAAATACTGCAGTGAATCTTGGCTCACCTCATTGTTTTCTAATGCCGATTTAATTAAGTATATTCTACCTCTAGGCGAATCTAGCTCATTGCCTGAAAGCTGGTAGGTGGGGCAGGTTGCTAAACAAAATCCGCAGTGCACACATGATCTCAATATATCGTCAGCTTTTTTGCCTTGTGGTGACTTTATTATTTGTTCAGGTATTTTTGTTTGCATTAAATAAACACGTCATTAGGGTCAAAAATAGCTTTTAGTCCACGTTCAAGTCGTTTTACTACTGGCGATATATTGTTAACAGTGCCTGTTTGTTTCGTAATAGTGAGGTATTGTTGAGGTAAAACTTTAAAGCTTATTTCACAAATAGCAGCTAATTTCCCTTGTGAACCCACTAATAGTCGCGACACATCATAACCCGCAACATTTTTCATTACCTGACCGCCAAAATTAAGAATCTTGCCTTGACCATCTACGATTTTTACACCGAGTACGGCATCACGAAGATCGGCATTACCCATGGCATAAGCACCACCGATAGTGCCTTTATCAGCATTCTCACTACTAAATGTTAACGCCTGACCATTATCTGCAAGCACCTGTTTAATTTGTTTCATGTTGGTGCCTGCTTTGACAGTCATTACTAATTCTTCTGGGTGATATTCAATCACGCCAGCATAATCGGATAAGCTTAATAGTGTGTCGTGTTTAGATTGAAGTTGACTATTATTACCGATAATTTGAATACGATCGGCATTAATAATAGCGTTTTGAATATCTACGATAGTCATTTTTAAAAGCGCTCTAATTCTGGATGCTGCAACTGACCGTTATGTACATGCATAGCGCCCAATTCGGCACACCGATGTAGCGTTGGAACCGCTTTGCCAGGGTTAAGTAAAGATTCAGAATCGAACAGTGTTTTTATTTGATGAAATACATTAAGTTCATCAGATTGAAATTGATGGCACATCGCATCTAATTTTTCCATACCCACACCATGTTCACCGGTAATGCTACCACCCACATCAACACATAACTTGAGAATTTCCGTTCCAAACTCTTCTGTTTTTGCTAATTCACCGTCTTTATTTGCATCATAAAGGATAAGTGGATGTAAATTACCATCACCTGCATGAAATACATTAGCAACTCGAAGGCCATAATGTTTAGATAGTTGGTTTATTCTCTCTAGCACTTCAGCCAAGTGGCGTTTTGGAATGGTGCCATCCATGCAGTAATAATCAGGTGAAAGTCGACCGACAGCAGGGAAGGCTGATTTTCGACCTTTCCACAGCATTAATCGCTGTTGTTCATCACTTGCTACAGTTAGTGTTGATGCTTGTTCTAAGATTGTTAACACGGTATCTAATTCATCTTGAACTTGTTCTTTCTCACCATCTAATTCACAAAGCAAAATTGCTTGGGCATCTTTCGGATAACCGGCATGAGCAAAATCTTCAGCCGCTTCGATAGCAAACTTATCCATCATTTCTAAACCTGCTGGCACCACACCTGCTTTAATAATGTTGGACACTGCATTGGCACAATCAATAACGTTATCAAAGCCAGCCAAAATCAATTGTATATGTTCAGGTTTAGGCAATAATTTAACCGTCACTTCGATAATCATGCCCAATAAACCTTCTGATCCATTCATTAAGGCTAATAAACCTAAACCAGCATCATTACGGGTCAATGTCACTTCTTCACCCTCAATAGTGAGCATTTTTATGGCGATAACATTATGTACGGTTAGACCATATTTTAAACAATGCACACCACCAGAGTTTTCCGCAACATTACCACCAATAGTACAGGCGATTTGTGATGAAGGATCCGGAGCATAGTAAAGGTCATATTGTGAGGCAGCTTCACTAATAGCGCTATTTCTTACGCCCGGTTCAACAATGGCATAACGTTGTTCTGTATTAATGGTTTTAATACGACTTAGTTTTGATAGACCGATAACAACACTGTTTTCTAGCGGTAAAGCGCCGCCTGAAAGACCTGTTCCTGCGCCGCGCGTAACGACCGGTGTATCGTGTTGCCTACAAATTTTTAAGGCGAGTTTAAGTTGTTCAATATTTTCTGGCAAGACCACAGCAAGTGGCTTTTGACGATATACACTAAGACCATCGCACTCATAGGGGCGTGTAACTTCATCGCCAATAAGCACGATTTGTTTGGGTAGCTGGCGTGATAATTCTTGAGTAATCAACATAGGTATTATTATAATAGTTTTTTTAATCCAATAAATCTAGATACTATGCAATCATTTAATCCTCCTGTTCGCACTTTAATGGGCCCTGGTCCTTCTGATGTTCACCCTCGTGTTCTTCAAGCGATGGCTCGACCTACTATTGGTCATCTTGATCCTGCCTTTATTGGCATGATGGATGAAACTAAAGAAGCACTTCAATATGCCTACCAAACAGAAAATGAGCTAACAATGCCGGTTTCAGCGCCGGGCAGCGCGGGCATGGAAACCTGTTTTGCTAATTTGGTTGAGCCGGGTGATAAAGTTATTGTCTGCATCAACGGTGTATTTGGTAACCGCATGAAAGAAAATGTCACCCGTTTAGGTGGTGAAGCCATTATCGTTGAAGATAAATGGGGCGAAGCAGTTTCTTTTGACAAAGTAGAGCAAGCACTTAAAGATAATTCTGATGTAAAAATTGTCGCATTTGTTCATGCTGAAACCTCAACAGGCGTAGCCTCAGATGCTAAAAAGTTATGTGCATTAGCTCATCAATATGACTGTCTAACGATTGTTGATTCAGTAACATCATTGGCTGGTTCTGAGCTTCGTGTAGATGATTGGGGTATCGATGCCATTTATTCTGGCACACAAAAGTGTTTATCAGCACCTCCGGGTATTTCACCTATTAGCTTTAATGAACGTGCTATTCATAAATTAACAACCCGTAAAACGCCCGTGTCTAGCTGGTTTCTCGATCTTAATTTAGTGATGGGCTATTGGGGTAAAGGTGCTAAGCGCGCTTATCATCACACGGCACCCGTCAATACACTTTATGGTTTGCACGAATCATTAGTAATGTTGACAGAAGAGGGGCTTGAGAATTCATGGGCACGCCATCAAGCTAACCACCAATTGCTTAAAACAGGCTTAGAATCATTAGACATTGGCTTTTTGGTGAATGAAGCTGATCGTTTACCGCAATTGAACACTGTTTTCATCCCTGATGGTATTGATGAAGCGGCTGTTCGCTCTAGCTTGTTAAATGATTACAATTTAGAAATAGGTGCTGGCTTAGGTGACTTAGCAGGAAAAGTATGGCGAATTGGCCTGATGGGCTATTCGGCACGCCGTGAAAACGTCTTATTATGCGTGTCTGCACTAAAAGAAATTTTAGCGAAAGGTTAGTTTCAAGCTATGTTGGCAGCATTATTACAAATGGCGATGTTAATCGCCTGTGGTGTGGCGTGGAAACATGTTGCACCACAGCATATTTCAATATTGGCACATCGTCGAGCCATTACAGATTTAGTCTTTTATATATTACTGCCAGCACTGGTATTAAACGTAATATGGACAACACCGCTAGATAGTTCATCTCTGCAGATATTATTTGTGGCTTTTTGCGGTGTAACTATTGGTCTACTGCTAATGTGGCTTGCGTTACAGTTTTTCAAAGCCAGTAAAAAACAAACGGGCACTTTACTATTAGCTGCGGCTTTTCCCAACGCGACCTATCTTGGTTTACCTGTATTAAATCAAGTTATAGGTGAACATTCACTTGCTATTGTATTGCAATATGATCTGTTCGCTTGCACACCGATATTATTATCATTTGGCATGCTGCTAGCGCATCATTACGGCGATCATGAAGCCGAAGTTCATCCGTTGCGTGAATTAGTGAAGATCCCACCTTTATGGGCCGTAGCCATAGGTGTAACACTTAACCTAAGTGGGGTAGAGCAACCTGAGTTTTTAAATGCCAACTTATCTATTTTATCCTCAGCCGTTGTGCCTTTAATGATGATAGTGCTTGGCATGAGTATTCGATGGGATAGTCTACGGCTGCGCTTTTTGCCCTTATTATCCATTGTGGCCGCTATTACTTTAGTCATCGTGCCGCTCAGTGTGTTTGGGCTAAGTCATGTGATTGATTTGGCTGAGCAACTTATTATTCCTGTCACCTTAATTGCAGCTATGCCAACAATGATTTTTGGTATCGTTATTTGTGAACGTTACCAATTGGATAGTGAGCTTTATGCGGCGGCTGTCACCTTAACAACCATCACTAGTTTAATAACGTTAACAATGGCCTTTCACTTACTTTCGCCAAGATGATTAACCCAAGAAAACCCAGCATTTTCAACCGCTTCTTTCATAAAGCTCATCGCTTTTATTATTAGCTGTTTATTACCACGTAAACTGAGTTCAATATGCGATTGTTTACCATGATGAGGTAAGCTAGATAAACGCAATTCTGGATAGTCCACTACAATTCTACCCATCGCTTCTAACAATTCAGATTCATGGCCATTTAGGATATAAATGATTTGTTCACTTTCCGGTGATTCATTTCTAAGTTCGGGATAGAGATTGTCTAGAATCCATTCTGACATAGGCCAAGACATTTCAGGAAAGCCAGGCATAAAGTGATGGTTTTTGAATGAAAACCCCGATACATTATTAATTGGGTTAGGAATAATGCGACTGCCTTCTGGCAGATTCGCCATAAGAATGCGATTAGGGTAGGCCATATCACCAAATTGCTGTTCTATTAAGGACAGAGCTTCCGGGTGGGGTAGTAGCGGCACTTCAGCCACTTTAGCAACAGTTTGGCGAGTCCGGTCATCGGGTGTAGCACCAATTCCACCAAAGCTAAACACTAAATCATCACTGGCCAAACTAAATGCTAAAAAGCGTTGTAATTGCTCGGGTTCATCCCCCACAATAATAGTCCAGCTGAGTTCTAATCCGCGTTTTTTTAAGAGCGATTGTAAATAATTAAAATGAAGGTCTTGTCGTTTTCCTGAAAGCAGCTCATCACCGATAATCAACGCACCAATGTTCATATCACAATCCTTTTATTCAGGTTGATTCCTCATGAAATCAGCCGTTTGAACGAATGAATTCATTAATTGCTCGGCAAGCAATTCTTCCAAATTCATTGTTTTTAAAGTCTGAGCCATACAATATAACCATTGGTCGCGCTCTTCAATACCGATAGCAAAGGGTAAATGACGCGCTCTTAATCGTGGGTGCCCATATTTGTCAGTATAGAGAGGAGGGCCACCGAGCCAACCGGTTAAAAATAAATAGAGTTTTTCTTCGCTAATAGCAATATCTTGTGGATGCATTGCGCGAATTAACTGTGTTTGTGGCGTATCACACATTATTTGGTAAAAACTTTGGCATATCTGACGAACAGCTTGTTCACCACCAATACGCTCATAAGGGGTTTTAACTTCTGACATTTTCGGACTCAATTAATAATGATTAGACTAATTTTAACGCTGTTTAATAGACCTATAAAGCATAAGAAGGTTGCGACATGTAAACCAGACAAGGATAATTAGGGGGTTTTTAGGAATAATGGTTTTAAATAAATCAGATATTCCTCATAATCTTAAATTATACGGAGAGTTATCCCATGAGTGAAAAAATTATTATGCGTGTAGGTGAATGTTTAGTAGCAGGTGGTCCAGCATTCACAGCAGCTGAACCAGAAGTTATTATTGGTGAATTTGACGGTCCTTTCGGTACTGCATTTGCTAACTTAATGGGTGACCAAGTTAAAGGCCATACACGTGTTTTAGCTTTAATGAACACTGATATGATGGTGAAACCAGCTACCATTATGGTGAGCAAGGTAACAGTAAGAAGCAATGCCTACACAAGTATTCTGATGGGTACCGTTCAAGGTGCGATTTCTAATGGTGTTTTAGATGCGGTTCGTAACGGCACAATTCCTAAAGAAAAAGCAAATGACTTAGGTATTATCGTTTCTGTTTGGTTACACCCACAAATTACAACTGTTGAAGACTTGGATCATGAAATCCTATACAAGATTCATCGTGAAGCAACACGTAAAGCGATTGAGAAAGCGATGAATAACGAGCCAAGTATTGATTTCTTATTAGAAAATCAAGATAAATTAGTTCACAAGTACTACCAAAAAGAATTGGATGCAAAGAAATAAGCTGATCGTAAGCAAATGATTGAACGGTCTAACTAAACTATTTAGCTAGGCCGTTTTTTTTGCATTGTATTAATGACATATAAATAAAAATCAGAGTTTAAGTATGGATCTCTATTCTATTGATAAATTAATGTTTGAAACACGACAGCTTGCCGCTAAATATCGCCAAGCAACGGGTTCAACGCTTGCTGTAACGGGTGAAATCGCTCGTTTTGATGTCGCAAAGACATTAGAACTTAATTTAATAGATGATCTTACGCTAGGCCATGATGCCATTGGTACGGGTGATCGAGAAGGGTTACGAGTATTAATTAAAGGCCGCGTTATTTTTGAAGATAGTAAGTCTAGCCCTAGAATAGGTCAAATTAAAACCGATGGCCGATGGGACAATGTTGTGCTGGTATTATTTGATGATGATTATATGCCTGTTGAAATGTATGAAGCGACAGAAGAATCTATCAAAGAAGCAACGGGTGCTGAATCCGGCACTGCAAATAAAAAACGAGGCGCCATGTCTGTTGCTCAATTCAAAAGAATTGGTCAATTAGTTTGGAATAATGATTCTAATTAGAACTAGGAGAGAAACTTGTGGATAACATCAATGTGACAAAATTTATCTTTTGGGGACTTATTGCTGTCGCTGTCTTTTATACCGTTTCTATTTATAACGGACTTGTCTCTCTCAAACATGCAGTAAGTAAAGCCTGGGCAAATATTGATGTGCTGCTTAAACAGCGCCACGATGAACTGCCAAAACTAGTCGAAACCTGCAAGCAATACATGGAATATGAGCAAGAAACACTTGATAAAGTAATGAAAGCGCGTACATCTGTTGCATCAGCCCAACAATCTGGTGATATGGCTGCATTAGGAAAAGCAGAAGGCGCTATGCGTTTAGGTTTAGGTAGTTTATTTGCTGTTGCTGAAGCGTACCCTGATTTAAAAGCAAATGAAACATTTCAGCACCTACAAGTTCGAATCACTGGGCTAGAAAATGATATTGCCGACCGTCGTGAATTTTATAACGAAAGTGTCAATAATAATAATGTGCGAATCGAGCAATTTCCCGACGTCATTATTGCCCGCTTTTTTAACTTTAAGAATTTTGAATTATTAGAATTTTCTGACGAAGAAATAACAGATGTTAATATTGGTCAACTATTTGATAAATAATTAAATCAGTTTTATGATACGAGAGTTTTTTGATGCTGTTGCGGCTGATATTCCTACCTATAGTGATACTGAATTTTTAGTCGCTACAATTTTAATAAGTACCATTGGCCTATATGCTTTTTACCTTATGGTTAAAAGGCATCACGTCACCCGTCTAATTGAAAATACACCTACCTCTAAAATTCGAAGTGCAGCCCAAGGTTACGTTGAGCTCAATGGCAAAGCACAGTTAATGGATGGTTCCTCAATCACATCGCCAATATCGGGAAGGCCTTGTGTTTGGTATCGATATAAAATTGAAAAAGAGGTCACACATCGTGACAGCAAGGGTAATACCGTCACATCTTGGCAAATAATAAAGTCAGCTAGTAGTGATGAATTATTTTTGATTGAAGACGAAACAGGGCGCTGCATTATTGATCCTGATGATGCTGATGTAGTCACGACAGATAAACGTATTTGGTATAAACACGACTTTATGCGGCGCCGCCGTTATACCGAAGAGTTAATCACCGAATCAGAGCCACTTTATGCTATTGGTTTGTTTAAAACGGTGGATCGTGCAGAACGACACAAACAAAAGTTACATATAAGCGAGCTAC
>JBJPGE010000036.1:0-16317 GCA_048595465.1 Methylophagaceae bacterium
AAAGACTTAGGCAAAGAATTACTTAAATTGCCTATTAAAGATCTTGATAAGCTTAACTTATCAGAACGTTTATATGAAGCACTTGTAAAAGCCCAAGGTATGACAAAAGGCGCTTTAAAAAGGCAAACCGGCACAATCGGGGGCTTAATGGTTCATGAAGATTATGACGAAATTAAGCTGAGCATAGATAAAATACGTCAACAACATAATGGGGAAATTAAACAGTTTCACCAGTTAGAGCTATGGCGAGATAAACTGTTGGCTGGTGACAATGAGGTGATGACCACGCTACGCAGTCAATTTGAAGTGTTTGATATTCAGCATGTTCGGCAATTAATCAGAAATGCTAATAAAGAAGTAGAACAGAGTAAGCCGCCGAAATCAGCACGGTTATTATTTAAATATTTACAAGAATGCCAAAAAGGATAAGCTTAACTTTTAGGTAATCGAAGAATGAATCGAGCACCACCGAGAGGACTGCCTGTTAAATTCAGCGTACCTTGATAAGCATTGACAATATCACTTGCTATGGCTAAACCTAGCCCGTGTCCTTCTACTTGAGTATCAATACGCTTACCACGTTTTAATATGGCATTTTTTTCTTTTTCTGGGATGCCAATGCCGTTGTCATCAATGATGATTTCAAGAAAATCTGTTTGCCAATGGGCTTGAATGTTAACTTGGTCATTGCAGTATTTATAGGCATTATCAAGTAAATTCCCCAGTAACTCATACATATCACCTTCATCAGCATGAACAAAGATGTCTTGTTCTATTTTGAATTGATGTTGAATATTTTTTGCCAGGTAAACTTTATTGAGTGATTTTAATATTTTATTGATTACCTTTCCAAGTGAAACGGGTGCTTGCAAGCTACTTTGACCTTCGGTTGATGCACGCTGCAATTGATAGTCCACTAGGTCAGAAATACGGTTTAATTGTTCATTGGCGGTGACGCGGAGCTTTGAAACCTGTGTATTGCTATCGAATTCGCCCCTTAGTACAGCTAGCGGTGTTTTTAAGCTATGGGCTAGATCAGCCAATGAGTTTTTATAACGTTCTCTACGTGAATACTCATGATCGAGAAGAATATTTATATTTTGGGTCAGCTGATTTAGTTCTGCGGGGTAATCTTTAGATAAGCGTTTTTTATCACCACTTTTAATTGCATTAAGATCATCTGCAACAACATTTAGAGGACGAAGACTCCAGTGTAAAATCAACGCTTGGGCAATGAGTAGCATTAATCCTGTACCACCTAACCAATACCATAAGCTCCGTTGAAACCCAGCTTTTTCTTGTTCAATTGTGCTTAATGCTTCAGCAATGTTAATGGTATATTTAAACGCTTGCCCAAAGTCATTTTCCCAAACGATCCCGTAGGCAAGATTGATAAATTTACCTTCATTCTCAATATTAAGAACTGTAATTTGCTCGATTGATGGACCTTCAGGCTGTTCAGGCAATGCCAAAAATCTACCTAATGTTGATGCAGATTGCCAAATAATATCTCGACCACTGGATATTTGAGCATATAAGCCAGAATTAGGGATAGAAAACTCGGGCTCAGCTAATTTCGTCGGCATAGTGACCAGGCCGCTATTGCTAAACTCAGCGGCTGACAAGATGCTGTAAACGTAATTTTGTAGCCTTTGATATTGTGCTTTGTCAGCACTGATCTTAAATGCATTATTGAGACTGAAAGCAGATAGCCCTAAAAAGGCGACTAGCACAAGGCTGACAGCTAGAAGTAATCGGTTGCGAAAAGAAAGTTGTTTACTGAGCACGCGGTAAAGTGAAACGGTATCCACGTCCACGTAATGTCTCAATTGGATTTATTGTTTTATCGGGGTCGAGTTTACTTCGCAAGCGTTTGATAAAGACTTCAATAACGTTACTGTCACGATCATGATCTTGCTCATAGATATGTTCGGTTAGTTCTGTTTTAGATAATACCTCACCTGCGCGCAACATTAAATAATGCAGTAGGCGGTATTCATAGGCTGTTAACTCAATGGGACTATCATTATTTGTTACATCTTGGCTCGTAGGGTTTAAACATATTGGCCCACACTGTAAAGAAGCACTAGCCCAGCCCGATGCGCGTCTTGCTAGGGCATTAAGCCGAGCTAAAAGTTCTTCAAAATGAAAGGGTTTGACGAGGTAATCGTCAGCGCCCGCTTCTAAACCCTCAACTTTATCTTGCCAGCGTCCTCTAGCCGTTAAGATGAGTATAGGAAAATCTTTATTTTTTTCACGCAATTTTTGAATGACTTCAATTCCGGATAATTTAGGTAAACCTAAGTCAATGATTGCGACGTCATAGGGATGTTCTAAACCTAAAAATAGACCTTCATCGCCATCAGAGGCGGGATCGACCGTTAAATTTTGGCTTTGGAGTTGTTGAGTGACTTGTTCACGAATTTGGCGCTCGTCTTCGATTAATAAAATACGCATTGACTATTATCTATTCTGGTGGAAGTCCAGTTGAGGCGTCAAGCTTGTAGATCTTTATCTTGCCATCATCATGTAGCACTTTGATGAGAAAAATAACCTTCTTATCGGCCTCATCTTTATCAACCGATAAAATCTTACCACTAGATTCAAGCTGGATGATTTCAGCTGCAGTCTGTTTGGTCAAAGGTAACTGAATAGTGTCTTCTGCCCAAGCAGAAGAAATACTCATGTTGGATAGAATGAGAAGCGTAAAAAATAGGCGTAAATAACACATAGAGCTAATAATACACTAGAGCATGAAAGTATTGAACTTAAAAACGACAGCCCCCTAAACTAAGGAGAGAATAGAGGGCTGCAAATGGTGTCTTTAATTCATGCTTAATGCATTATTTTATTTTGCTTTTTTAGGCTTTTCGTTACCAAGTGCGCCATCAGCACGTGCTCGGATATATTGGTAGATTAGCTCACGGTCTTTCATAACTTTAGCATTGGCTTTCCATGCTGGCATACTACCAATTTGACCTGTTTTACCATTTTCTACAATGCTAAAGAACTCTTCTTTTGATAGTACATCTATACTTGTAAGCAAATTGGCACCGAGTCCGCCGTCATCAAGACCCATACCATACTTAGCATGACAACGTGCACACCAGTTGCGGAATAATTTGAAGCCTTTGTAGGTGTCAGCATCAACCTTATTACCGTCAGTTACTGTGTAAGCTGTATCAGCAGCATAAGTAGGCAATGATACGGCGCTAAATGCTAATGTTGCAGCACTGGCTAGCATGATAAGTTTTTTGTTAAATTTCATCTTTCTCTCCGATTGAAAATAATTTACTTCGTTTGTAAAGTATTGCTAAATCTTTAGTAGTTCCAGCTCTATAAAATTGGCTGTTATGAGCTACCTTAGCAAAACTAAACTGAACGTAAGCTGAATGAAGCGTGATTTATACCCGTTATTATTGAAGTTGTGGTTTTTAGTCCTGTAATGGGTGTGCTGACAAGGCATATTATCAATGTAATAGTCATTTATCTCCATGGATGGAGTGTATGCAAGAAATGCAGGAGCAATTTCTTGTCTATTACTTGATAATATGCCTTGTCAGCGCATTCAGTATTAGGTGCTATAAATCTGCAACTTCAATGATCACGGTTATAGACCCCAACACGTAAAATACCATGATTTAGTCCAGTATTACCAGCCTAAACTGTAATTATTCAGTAATAATTGCTCACAGGACGTACTGATACTTCTACTGGAATTCGTTTTCCAGGATGATGGTCCATCTGCGTTGTATAGGATTGACCATTATAACGATAGGTAACACGATAGCCGTCACTCCGCTCCTCTTCATGGAAACGTTCAGTTACACGACATTGCTCAACAGTATCGTAATTAGAATGTTTCGGTGAATTATTATAATTATAATCTCGGCCGACAGAACCGCCGAGTAACGCGCCTGCAACGGTCATTATTTTTTTGCCGTTACCACCGCCAAATTGGTTGCCCACTACACCACCTGCGATGCTACCTGCGATTGTACTGGTATAGGATTTATGTTGGTTGTAATCTGATCTGCGTTGTTGTTCTTGCCAACATTCACGTTGCGGTGTTGAAATCCGTACAGTTTTATATAAAGATTCTACGTGGGTAACGCGAGCAGTATCTTGAAATTGATTTTTAGATTGGTAATGTTTATTACCTGCATATAATGGTAATGATAATGATAATGATAATGCTAATGTTGCCGTTAAACTTAGTGTTGAAAGTAGTTTGTTCATAGCAGCTCCCCCTTTAATTTGTAGCTGTGAGTCAAAGCTTAACAAGGGATAAATGAACCAAAGCTGAATGTAATTGGATTTTATCATTATTTTTATGAGCTGAATCATTGCAAAATAGTTTGTTCATACCTATTATCGTAGATAAGCAATGCATTTCATCACCACTAAAAAAATTTATTATAGACGGATATAAATTGAAAGTAGCAGAATCTAATTTACAAGCTGAAACGCCAGAGGAAATAGCGCTTTACAAAGCACGACTAGGCTTATTGGTGAAACAATTTCCAGCAGGTGTGTGGGCAGGATTTGCTACTAGTTTTTTATTTTTATATTTAGCGTGGGGCGTGGTAGATACAAGTGTTCTTTTGCTATGGGTATTTTGCTATGTAGTAGGGGGAGTGAGTCATCTGTTCCTTGTTCGTTATGTAAAAAATAAAATTGTCGAGGAGGAGGCCACTCTCTCTCTTTCTAGATTGATTAAATTTGAAAAATTAATGATTGTAAGTTCTTTTTTTGGCGGTCTAATATTTGGTTTTATTGGATTAAGCATGAAACCAGATTGGCCTGTAGCCATGCTTGTCGTAGTACCGTTGCTAGCATCGGGGGCTGTAGCAGGCTCACTTAGCTCCATTCAAGGTAGTTTTATTGCGTATTTGAGTTTTATAACTCCGATAATGTTGATGGTGACATTTGGCTTTTTTATAATCGGAATGCCAACCCTCGGTGCCTTTGTATTGGTCCTCTATATTGTTATGATAATTACAGGCAAGATAAGCCATCAGGCACTCATAGAAAGTTTTAAATTAAGAATTAATAATGTAGAGCTAATAGAAGGTTTAACGCAGAACAACAAGATACAGAGCCAATTATTAGAACAGTTGCGTAAAAGCGAGCAGCTAGTGAGTGGAGCGTTTAATAGCTCTGGTGTGGCAATGGCATTGGTTGACAGTGATGCAAAAATATTTAAAGTGAATCAGGCCGCCTGTGATTTGTTTGAATTTTCTGAGTCAGGGATGTTAGGTAAAAAATTCATCGATGTTTCACAAAAAGAGGATCACGCACGACAAATACAATTATTTGAGGAGTTGGTAGAAGGAAAGCGCGAGCAGTATCAATCAACAGACAGGTATTTGTTAGGAGAAAACGATGGTAAATCAAGTGTTTGGGTTGAAGCTACCATTGCAGCCGTGAGAGATGACAAAGGGCAATTTGAATATGCGGTAATGCATGTCCACGATATTAGTAAAGAGTATAAACTAACACAAAAACTGACGCATCAAGCCCAGCATGATGCGTTAACGGGGTTACCTAATCGTTATGCGTTTGAAACAAAACTACAGTTACTATTAGATACTGATGACAATGATGAACATGTTCTTTGTTACCTCGATTTAGATCAATTTAAGGTTGTGAATGATACCTGTGGCCATATTGCGGGTGATGAATTATTAAAACAATTGGCATTATTGTTAAAGCAAGAGCTACGTGGGTCTGATTTATTGGCACGTATTGGTGGTGATGAATTTGCAATATTATTGTTTAATTGTTCTATGGATATGGCGGCCAAACAGCTTGAAAGGCTATTGACTTCATTGCGTGCATTTCGATTTATTTATGAAGGACAAAGTTTTAATATTGGAGCCAGTATTGGTTTAGTTGATATAGGTAGTAATAGTTCAATGACTGATGTACTGAAACAGGCAGACAGTGCATGTTATGCAGCAAAAGATGCTGGTCGCGACCGTTTACATGTTTATAGACAAGATGATGAGGCTTTAGCCCAGCGTAAAGGCGAAATGGAGTGGGTTACACGTATTCAAGCTGCGATTGAACAAAATAATTTCGTGCTGTATTACCAAGAAATAGTACAAATTAAAGGTAAAGAAACATTGCCACATTATGAGTTACTTATTAGAATGCTAGATACTGATGGTAGCATCATCCCTCCTGGATTATTCTTACCTGCCGCTGAGCGTTATAATCTAGCGGCAGCAATTGATTTGTGGGTAGTCAAACATACAATAGATACCCTTAATATAGCCCATGCCTATGGAAAGGATATTTCGGGTATTTATGGTGTTAATTTGTCTGGACAGTCATTAGGTGATACTCGATTTTACGAAGAGATTATCGGATTAATACGTGATAATGATTTTCGAGGAACGGGCGCGGTTATCTGTTTTGAAGTGACCGAAACGGCGGCAATATCAAATATAACAGCAGCTTTGCGGTTGATGACTGAGCTACGTGAGATGGGTTGTCAATTTGCATTAGATGATTTTGGTAGTGGTTTATCCTCTTTTGCTTATTTAAAACAAATGCCAATTGATTATCTAAAAATCGATGGAATGTTTGTTAAGGATTGTTTGACTGATCCGGTAAATTTAGCAATGATTGATTCAATTAATGGCATTGGCCAAGTAATGGGGTTAAAAACAATTGCTGAATTTGTTGAAAATGGTGCCATTTTTAGTAAATTGGCGGAGCTAGGAGTTGATTATGCTCAAGGCTATTGGAATGGTCCGCCTAGGCCATGGGTGATTGATGAATTAGCAGAGTGACCACTGCTTATCTAACCGTTTAGCCGAGATAGGGTACGGTGTTTTAATGCCTTGGGCATACAGCGATATACGAAACTCTTCCATCATCCATCTGTAATGTTCAAATTCAACGGTTGAATTATTATTAACATTGCTTAAATAGCGCTGCCAATGGGGGGCAACTTCAGCCATCCATTGTTTATCACGTGTGGGATTGTCAGCTAGTTTATCAAGCCGTTGACCGACAGCCTGGAAATAAAGAGGAAGGCGCTTTAGAACACTATCAGGTGTATGGTGAACGAAACCTTGATACAAAAGATGGTTTAACTGTTCACGTATCTCTTTGATGGCATGAATAGCCGTTAACGGCATTTTGTCAGATAAGCGTTTGGCAATGGCGTGATATTCAGCAAGCGGTTTAGCGACTTGTTTAGCTAAATCACTGGCGATGCTAATTAAGTCACTGCGCTTAGCTTCTAATCGATTCTCAAAATCTTGTTTGGTGATAATTGGATCTTGCTCAAGTAAAAAACAACGGTCAAAAGCAACATGAATTAAATCTGTTTTAAGCTGTTCGCAGGGTGTTAAGTTGGTGTCTTGTTCTTTGTTACTAAAAGGCGAGGGTGGCACATTAGCATAATGCATGCACATTGTTTTAATATCAGGCAAGTGTTTGCGTAAATACTTTATAGAATCTGCTTGTGCCAACATAAATAAGCGTCGCAAGCCTTTAGCAGTGAAGTCTACGGCTTGTTTGCGTGTATCCATTAGTGTCAAATCAACGTGATCATCGCGATCCACAATGGCAGGGTAAGCGGTCATTTCTAGACCATTTTGTTCTAAGGTGATGCTTTCTGGTAAATCTTCAAATGACCAAGTTGTTAAACCCTGTTGTTCAAAATCACTGTCAGGTAATTGTCTGAAGCTGGCAGCGGCCTGTTTTGCCCATTTGTGCTGCAGTTGAACTAAATCACGGCCTTCATCAAGTAGCTTTCCTTCATCGTCTACTACTTTGAAATTCATTTGCAAATAATTGGGTAATTCTGCACTTTTCCAATCAGATAATGCGACTTCAACACCCGCTTGTTTACGCAGTTGCTCGCTTAATGCCGGTAATAAAGCACCTGATTCAGGTGACATATTCTTTAAACTATTATCAGCGTAAGTGGGTACAGGGATAAAGTGACGGCGCTGTGACTTAGGTAAGCTTTTAATTAGAAAAATAACTTTATCGCGCAGCAAACCTGGCACTAGCCATTCATAGCGCTCAGCATTGGTTTGATTGAGCAATGACAATGGAATAGTTTGGGTGATGCCATCATCTATCTTTCCAGGTTCAAAATGATATTCCAAACTAAGCGGCACAAGGTTAACAAGCATCTGATCAGGGAAAGCATCATCGGTGACGTGATCAGCCTGATGTTGCATTAAATCATCACGATTTAAGAATAATAATTGTGGGCTATCTTTTTCGGTTTTTTTACGCCATTCATCAAAGCCAGAACCATTGATAATATGTTCAGGAATGCGTTGTTTATAAAATTCAAACAGTACTTCATCATCAACCAATACATCACGGCGCCGTGATTTCTGTTCTAGCTGTTCGATACTTTTGATTAGATCTAAATTGTGTTGAAAGAAAGGGGCACGGCAATGCCAATCACCTTGTACTAAAGCATCACGAATAAATATCTCGTGTGACATGGCAGGGTCGATAGGACCAAAGTGAATTCGCCTGCGCGCAACAATGGGCAAACCATAGAGTGACACTTGTTCAAATGCGACTACTTGAGCAGGCTTCTTCTCCCAATGGGGATCGGCGTATTGCCTCCGAACCAAATCACCGGCTACAGGTTCAATCCATTCGGGTTCAATCTTAGCTACAATGCGAGCATAAAGACGAGCCGTTTCAACTAATTCAGCCGCCATAATCCATTTAGGCCCTTTTTTATGTAAGGCTGAACCGGGGAATATTTTAAGTTTAAGATTACGCGTGCCACTGTATTCAGTTTTATCACTTTTAAATGCAGTATTGCTGAGCAAGCCTGACAATAATGCTTGATGTATCTCACGATAGTCTGCAGGAGTTTGGTTAGGTTTTAACCCCATTTGAGTCACTTGAACATGTAACTGTTGATGAATATCATGCCATTCACGCAAGCGAATAAACGATAAAAAGTGTTCCTTACAGTATTTGCGTAATTTATTTTGAGTGAGATGCTTCTTTTTGTCGTGGTAAAGCTCCCACAGCTTAATAAATCCTAAAAAGTCAGATCGCTCATCTTTATATTTGCTATGGGCTTCATCAGCGGCATGTTGTTTATCCATTGGCCGTTCACGAGGATCTTGAATGCTCAGTGCGCTGGCGATAATTAATACTTCAGTTAAGCAATTGAGCTTCTGTCCTGAAATCACCATGCGGGCAATACGAGGATCAATAGGTAATTTCGCTATTTGATTACCGATTTTAGTGAGTATTCGGTCTTTATTAACAGCACCTATTTCTTCAAGCAAACGAAAACCATCATTAATCATTTTTTGTGGTGGTGGATTAATGAACGGAAATTTTGCAGGCTCACCCAATCTAAGTGAAGACATCTGCAAAATAACGGAGGCTAAATTAGTTCTTAATACTTCAGGATCAGTAAAAGCCGGACGGTTTTTAAAGTTCTCTTCATCATAAAGGCGAATAGCAATACCCGCAGCAACACGACCACAACGACCTGAGCGTTGATTAGCACTTGACTGTGAAACCTTTTCAATCGGAAGGCGTTGCACCTTATTACGCACGCTATATCGACTAATACGTGCAAAACCTGGGTCAACCACATAGCGAATTCCGGGCACAGTCAACGATGTTTCAGCAACGTTGGTCGCGAGTACAATTCGCCGATGCTGACCTATTTTAAATACACGATTTTGTTCTGCCGCTGATTGACGGGCGAGTAGGGGCAGAATTTCGGTATTAGGTGGATGATGTTTGCGTAAAGCCTCAGATACATCACGAATATCACGTTCACCCGATAAAAAGACTAATACATCGCCTTGCCCTTCTTTACATAGTTCGTCCACAGCTTCAACTATACCGCGAATCATATCGTAATCACGCTGCTCATCATCGTCACCGGCAGGTGGACGATAGCGAATTTCAACGGGGTAAGTACGGCCGGTTACTTCAATAACAGGCGCATCATTAAAATGTTCTGAGAAACGTTTGGTATCAATGGTGGCTGAAGTGATAATGACTTTCAAATCAGGACGTTTAGGTAATAACTGCTTGAGATAGCCCAATAAAAAATCAATATTTAAACTACGTTCATGTGCTTCATCAATAATGATGGTGTCATATTGGTTTAAGAAGCGATCATTTTGTGTTTCAGCCAGTAAAATACCGTCTGTCATTAATTTGATATAACTTTTATCGGCTTTTACTTGGTCATGAAAGCGTACTTTATAGCCAACGATATCGCCCAATTCAGATTTTAATTCTTCAGCGATACGTGTTGCTACTGTACGCGCGGCAATACGTCGTGGTTGAGTATGACCAATTAAACCTGCTACACCTCGTCCTAGTTCTAAGCAAATTTTGGGTAACTGAGTTGTTTTACCTGATCCAGTTTCACCGCTCAGGATGATGACTTGATTTTCACTAATGGCTTTTGCTATTTCTTCACGGCGATCAATAACAGGCAAATCACCATCAAATGACGGTTTTGGAATTTGTTTTTGACGTAGCGTACGAAGCGCTACCGATTTAGTGATTTGTTTTTCTAAAGTAGCTAATTGCTCTGGTTTTATTTGGCTATTTTTGCGAAGATTTTGCAGACGACGACGCAGGGGAAACTGATCTGCAAGCATGGTCAGTTTTAGCTGTTCTTCGAGTTGTTGCAATGTAAGTTTCAAGTGGAGCGTATCTGTAACAAAAAATAAAGGCGCTATTGTACTATTTCGAGAGTGATGCTTGTAAGAAATCAATAAATCCAGCTACTTGTCCAGGAAGATATTGGCGGCTTGGATAGACTAATTGTAGCCCCGTTTTTTCATTGTCGTTATGTTGAAATCCGAGTACAAAATCATCAAGAATAGTGTTTAACTTGCCCGCAGCGATATCCGTTTTTACATCCCAAATTGATTTATAGGCAACGCCTGCTCCTGCCAATGCCCATTGACGAATAATTGCACCATCATTACTAACGAGTGAGGGTGATACTCTGAGAGTGACTATTTCATTGCCTTTATGAAACCGCCATTCATTCAAGGGTTCGCCAAGTCGTTCCATAACCAAACAACGGTGTTGTTTTAAATCTTCAGGAAGCTCAGGTGCACCGTAGTGTTCAAGGTAATCAGGTGAAGCGACCAATACACGATGATTATCGCCCAGACGCCGAACAATTAGATTGCTATCAGGTAGGTTGCCAAAGCGAACACCAAGATCAAAACCGTGTTCAACGAGATTTATAACCCCATCGCTTAGATGCAAATAGGGTGTGACTTTAGGGTTTAATTGAGCGAACTCTGTTAAGGCAGGTGCGACGAACTGTCGGCCAAAATCAGATGTTGCGGTAATGCGTAAATTTCCGGATAAACCTTCGTTGTCATTTCGTAAAAGAGCCTCAGCCTCAGCAACTTCTGCTAACACACGCAAGCATGCATTATAAAAGCGCTGCCCGGCATCGGTTAAAGAGATCTTGCGGGTAGTACGGTTTAATAACCGAGTTTTGTAATGTTGTTCTAAAGCATTAACGCGTGCAGTCATACTGGCAGGCGATAAGCCCAGTTGACGGCCAGCCGCCGCCAATCCACCCGCTTTTACCACTTGAACAAACAAGGCCATATTATCTATTTTGCTCATATTCTTCAGTTTTAATGAACAATCATTTCATAATTTAAGCAATTATCATTGTTTATTGCAAGTATTACACTAAGCTGGAATTATCAATTGTTAGGAGGCTGTGATGACGTTTAAAAACTTGTTTAGTAGCAAAATGGTAGGTTCGATAACGGCACCAAACCGTATAGTGATGGCGCCTATGACACGTTCACGTACATTGCAGCCAGGTGATATACCTACGGAGTTAATGGGTGTTTATTATGCACAACGCGCCACAGCAGGGTTAATTATTTCTGAGGCAACGCAAATATCACCACAGGGCAAAGGTTATTCTTTTACACCGGGAATGTATTCTGATGAGCAGGTAAATGGCTGGCGTAAGGTAACAGATGCTGTGCATGCCGCTGACGGTCGTATATTTTCTCAGCTTTGGCATGTTGGTCGTATGTCTCACGCATCTTTCCATGAAGACGGCAAGCCAGTGGGTCCTTCTGCCTTAGCACCTGATGCACAAGTTTGGATAGTGGGTAATGATGGTGTCGGCAGTATGTTGGATTGCCCTGTGCCACGTGCACTCACGGTTGTTGAGATCAAAGATATTGTTGGTGATTATCGCTTGGCCGCGGCTAATGCGATTAAAGCTGGCTTTGATGGTATTGAAATTCATGCCGGAAATGGCTATCTGATTGACCAGTTTTTACGACGTAGCGCGAACAAACGTACAGATGAATATGGGGGCTCAATTGAAAACCGTATTCGCCTTGCCGTTGAAGTGACTGAAGCGGTAAGTGATGAAATCGGTGCAGAGCGAGTGGGGATTCGATTAGCCCCCTTTATTACACAGCGGGGAATGGATGATAGCCAAGTAATTGATGCGATTTTACTAGCGGCCAAATCATTTAATGATTTGGGCATTGCGTACATTCATTTATCAGAAGCAGATTGGGACGATGCACCAGTAGTATCTGATAGTTTTCGCCATGATCTTCGTGCAGCTTTTGACGGAGCCATTATCGTTGCAGGCAATTACACGGCTGAAAGTGGTGAAGCAATCATTGCCAGTGGATTGGTTGATTTTGTTGCCTACGGTCGTAAATTTTTGGCTAATCCTGATTTGCCATATCGTTTTAAAAATAATTTACCGCTTAATGAAATCACAGATTCATCTACCTTATTTGGTGGAGATGAGGTGGGGTACACCGATTTTCTAATTCATAAATAAAACTAGGAGTTACATTATTATGAACAGTACAAAAATTTTAAGAAGTATTATGGTTTTAGTTTTCAGTCTAAATGTGGCTACTGCATTGGCGGATAACAGTTATTTATTACCTGAAGCTAAAGTGATTACGATTGATAACAGCCTGCAGCCAAGTCAGCTGGAAGCGATGAAGTTAGCGGCCCAAAATTATGCCGCTTTTTGGGATACAGGTGAGGCAGTCTACGCGAAGAAAGCATTGGCAGGAGATTTCATCGATCTCAATTTACCAGAAGGTCGAAAACAAGGGCCACAGGGAGCTTTAGATGCATCTAATTGGTTTAGATCCGTTGTACCTGATTTAGCTGCAGAAATTGAAGAAATGTTTATAGTGGCTGATAAGGTTATTTTACGCTTAAAATTTAGTGGGCACTTTACCGGTAAAATGGGTGAGATTGAGGGTAAAGGACAAGCTATACTCTTCAGTGCGGTAGATATGTATACCATTGAAGAAGGGAAAATAGTAAGCAACTGGCATCTTGAAGACAATGACACATTGATGAAACAGCTTAAACAAAGTGTGCCATAGGGGGCAGGCTTTGATATGCTTTATGAAAGTTTGATATTTTTAATCAAACAAAAAAGCCGCAGTCAAGGAGACTGCGGCTTTTTACATTCGATTTTGAATCGCGAATTTTAATTTAGTAAATAAATTATTTAGATAAAGCGAGTTTTCTTCTCATAGTTGCAAATCCTGCTAGTGCAGGTGCAAATAAGAATAATGCTGCAGGAACAGGAACTACAGTTGTATTTTCCATGTTTGTGTCATACCAAGCTTGACGTCGGTAGCCAAAGTTATAACCACTTTGTGCATTTCCAGTGATGCTTGTTCCAACCGTTGTGTGAAACCAAACCCCAATATTTTCACCATATTGCATGCCTTCCCAATCTGGTTCAACATTAGTATCGTAAAAGCTATTGATAGAGGATACATCAATTGAGAAACCAACTGTATTACCACTGTTAATGATACCTGCGGAAAAATCTCCAATTAAAACTCCAGGGCTAGTAATGCTATTAGCATTATTTAAGCCATTGTAGGTATAGGCTAAAAGAGTATTGCTATTAAAATCAGCATAGACAATTGCAAGCTGTTTGTCTGAAGATTTTGGGTTGGGGCCACTGCTTAAAACTAACCAAAAACCGTCAACTGCGCCAGCCGCCATCTGACCATTAGTAATGGCCCAATCTAGTTGGTTTGTTGTTTGATTATAGCTAGAAGAGATGCTGTCGAATGTACCGCCAGCTGAACCACCTAACGTACCATTTGTTCTTTCATAGCTAAATGTAGCCGCTGAAGCATTGGCAGCCAATAGTGAAAAGACTACAGTTAAAAGATATAACATTGTTTTTTTCATAACATTTCCCTTATTTTAAGAAATGTAGCCCAGCCATCTTTAAATAAAAGATCTGTAGCTTTCCGTCCTCATCTCACAATGAGTTTGGCATTTAATTAATGTAAGTAGTAATACTAGAATTACTACTCAAATTTACCCGAAAAAATATCGGATAATGACATAGTATCACCTAAGGATTATATTGCTATTGTACTTTGGTACTATAGAAAGTAAAAAAAAGCCACCTCAGTTGATTAAGGTGGCTTTTCTAAATTTTACTACAGCAAATGATTGCTGTGTTTTGGAATCTTTAAACTAGCTTACGGCGGAAGCCTAATAAGCCAAGTAACGCTGGTGCAAACAAGAATAGTGCTGCAGGAACAGGAACAGCTGAAGGTGTTCCATGGTGCACATCTAATGTTTCAACTAGTGTAAGTCTTTGAGTGCCTGAATACATATAATACCAAATACCAATGTCATTGGTAAAACCGGCACCTTTATAATTCTTACCAGTGAATGTTAGGCCATTTAATAAGGTATGGTCCAGTGTTAAACTTAAGCTGTTAGCAGTTGTAACAACACCTTGAGCCGCACCAGTAAAGGTATCAAGAACTTGACTTAAACGTGCATTACCATCCCAGGCAAAATAGTTTTTAACGGTTACAACAGAGCTTGCTAGATCCACATCGTACCAAAGAAATTGTTCACCTGTTGTTAGCCATGGCGAACCACCATCTGAGATTAAAAAAGAGATTTTAGTGATCGGGTTTGCTGGGTTTGTCCACGAGGAGTTAATACTTAATGTTTCAGTATTTTGATTCCAAGTAGTTGAGTAGTCATTCATGATGCTGCTTGGTGCAGGCATGTTTTCATAATGATATGTGCCAGCGTGAGCTGACGCAATACTTGCTAATGCAAGCACACTTGCTAGTGCAAGCTGTTTTAAAAGTTTAATTGACATAACATTTCCTTTAATTTAAGAAATGCAACTCAGCCATCTTTAAATTGCTAAAGATCTGTAGCTTTCCGACCTCATCTCACAATGAGTTTGGCATCTAATTTAGACGATATAAAATAAATTACGTATTTTTACCATCCCATATAACCCTATTTTTCTTAGGGTGTAAAGCCATCATATGGGGAGGGGGAAATATTGTCTATTGTACCTTAGTACAGTATTCAATTTAATACCTTCCAGCATATGGATTGACCAGCACACAGAGGAATAAGTGTTGTTTCGTTGAAATCATAATAATCAGGTACTGACCACGACTCTTTTTTAAGGGTAATCTTTTTTGAATTTCTCGGTAGCCGATAAAAATCAGCACCAAAATGGCTAGCAAAGCCTTCTAACTTATCTAATGAGTCCGCGTTATCAAACACCTCAGCATAAAGTTCAATAGCAGCATGAGAGCTATAAATACCAGCACATCCACAGGCATTTTCTTTGGCGTTTTGGGTATGTGGAGCACTGTCTGTACCTAAGAAAAACTTGGAGTTGCCACTGGTTGCTGCTTTTATTAAAGCTTGCTGATGTGTATTTCGTTTTAATACCGGCAAGCAATAGTTGTGGGGATGGATTCCCCCGACTAATAAATCATTACGGTTTAACAATAGATGATGTGGTGTGATTGTGGCTGCAACCCGATCTTCGCTATCAATTACAAAATGTGCAGCATCTTCAGTAGTGATATGTTCAAAAACAACTTTGAGTTCAGGATAATCTTTAAGTAAGGGGGCCAAAATCTGATCAATAAAGATTTTTTCACGATCAAACACATCAATATCAGCACTGGTGACTTCACCATGAATAAGTAATGGCATCTGTAATCGTTGCATAGCCTCTAATGCTTGTGCACAGTATTTCAGGTCTGTCACTCCTGCATCAGAATTGGTTGTTGCACCGGCAGGGTAGAGTTTTACTGCATGGATTAGTCCGCTATCGTGAGCGTGTTGAATTTCATCTGCTGTAGTCTTATCCGTTAAATATAAAGTCATTAATGGTTCAAAAGAATTATTTTCGGGGCGCGCTGCTAAAATACGATGTCGATAGCTTATTGCAAGCGCGGTTGTGGTAACCGGCGGACGTAAATTGGGCATGATGATCGCTCG
>JBJPGE010000037.1:0-15477 GCA_048595465.1 Methylophagaceae bacterium
TTGCCAATTTTAGGGAGTAGCTTAAATGAATAAGTATCGTAGATAGGACTTAACCAATCATCTGGTTTCGAAAATTCTAAGACCAGTAGTCGACCACCGGGTTTTAAAATGCGAAACATTGAACGAAGAGCAGCATCTTTATCGGTAACATTACGCAGGCCAAAGGCAATGGTAATAACATCGAAGGTATTATCAGGAAAGGGCAGGCATTCCGCATTGGCTTGCACATAATCAATATTACCGGTGATGCCTTCATCCATTAAACGATTACGACCGACATTGAGCATGCTGGCATTAATATCGGCTAAGATAACGTGACCTGTACTGCCGACCAGTTTTGAAAACTTTAAGGCTAAGTCACCCGTACCGCCGGCAATATCTAACACTTTGGCACCACGACGGACGCCGCTAGTATGAATCGTAAAACGTTTCCACAGTCGGTGAACACCCATCGACATTAAATCATTCATTAGATCATATTTGCCCGCAACGGAGTGAAATACGCCGGCAACATGTTTTACTTTGTCTTCGGTCGGCACTTCTTTATAACCAAAATGGGTGGTGTTTTTATCGTCCACGATAACGTCCTTAATCTAAATATAACAACTATGATACTTCATTATTATAGCCCTCGCCCTGAGGGAGAGGGGGATCTGATTTATTTTCCCCTCCCAACTCTCCCCAGCAGGGGAGGGCTTTATTTATCGTTCTATTCCTGCGCTTTTAAGTCGGTTTAAATAATCTTGCCAGTGTACATCGTGTTGCGTAGCAAGATCATATAAATAATCCCAAGTAAACAAGCCACTGTCATGACCATCATCAAATACTATTTTCAGTGCGTAGTTTCCACTGGCTTCGATGCGATTGATGCCGACCTGTTCTTTATTAGTTTGTAGCACTTCTTGCCCTCGACCGTGACCACGAACCTCAGCAGATGGTGAGTAAACCCGTAAATATTCTGCGGGTAGATGGTAATGCGATTCATCATAAACTAATTCCAGAGTTTTTGACTTCTGGTGAAGCGTTATGCCACTTGGGGGAGAGCTATTTGCCATTAATGAGACCTTTAGATGCTTTCGCGGTTGAACTGTCTAAAGATCTCATAATATATACCTTGATAAGTCTTCATCTTGCACTAAATTAGATAACTTCTGGTTTACATAATCAGCATCAATAGTGGTATCTGTTGCATCATCTTCTGTGGTGTTAAATGAGATGTCTTCAAGTAACTTTTCTAGCAATGTATGTAAACGGCGCGCACCGATATTTTCGGTTTGTTCGTTTACTTGGCAGGCTAATTCTGCAATACGCTGTAATCCATCTTCACTAAAGGTAAGTTTGGAACCTTCTGCGCCTAATAGAGCGATGTATTGTTCTGTTAATGATGCATCAGGTTCCGTTAAAATACGAACAAATTCATCAGCACCTAAGTCATTTAATTCAACACGGATAGGTAAGCGACCTTGTAATTCAGGGATAAGGTCTGAAGGCTTGCTTAAGTGAAAGGCGCCGGAAGCAATAAATAAAATATGATCTGTTTTTAACATACCGTACTTGGTTGAAACCGTACTACCTTCGACTAAAGGAAGTAAGTCACGCTGTACACCAGCACGAGATACATCTGCGCCACCACTACCACCTTCGCTGCGATGAGTAATTTTATCAATTTCATCTAAAAAGACGATACCATCTTGTTCTACAGATTCGATAACTTGAGCTTTTAAATCTTCTTCATTGATAAGTTTGCTAGCTTCTTCTTCGGCAAGCGCACGCATTGCCTTGGCAACCGTTAATTTGCGAGTGGCTGTTTTAGATGAACCCATATTTTGGAACATGTCTTGTAATTGATTGGTCATTTCTTCCATGCCAGGAGGAGACATGATTTCTACGCCCACGCTAGGTGCATTTAGCTCTAATTCAATTTCGCGGTCATCCAATTTTCCTTCGCGGAGCATTTTACGAAAACGTTGACGAGTAGTTGAATCATCGTCAGCTTCCTCTTGGTCTCGGGCTGGGCGGAGCAACGCATCTAAAATGCGATCTTCTGCGGCATCTTCAGCTTTGTTTTTAACCGCTTCAACCGCTTGCTCGCGTAACATCTTCATTGCCATTTCAGCTAGATCGCGAATAATAGATTCAACATCACGACCGACATAGCCGACCTCAGTAAATTTAGTTGCTTCTATTTTAATAAACGGTGCGTTGACAAGCGTGGCTAATCGACGAGCAATTTCAGTTTTACCGACCCCAGTTGGACCAATCATTAAGATATTTTTAGGGGTGATTTCATGTTGTAATTCAGCTGATAACTGCTTTCTACGCCAGCGATTACGCAATGCAATAGCGACGGCTTTTTTAGCTGCTTGTTGGCCGATAATATGTTTGTCTAATTCTTGAACAATTTGTTTAGGTGTTAATGCTTGCATAGATTTTTATTCAGTCTCTAAAGTTTCGATTGTTAGGTTATGATTTGTATAAATACAAATATCGGCAGCAATATGGAGACCTTTTTCAACGATATCCCGAGCAGATAATTCTGTATTTTCAAATAAGGCAGTGGCAGCAGATTGGGCAAAAGGGCCACCAGAACCAATAGCCATAAGACCATTTTCGGGCTCAATCACATCGCCGTTACCTGTGATGATGAGTGATGTTTCGCTATCGGCAACAGCGAGCAGCGCTTCTAGCTTACGCATCATGCGATCTGTTCGCCAGTCTTTAGCTAGTTCAATTGCACTTCGGGTTAAATTACCTTGGTGCTTTTCAAGCTTGGCTTCAAATCGTTCAAACAATGTGAATGCATCGGCCGTACCGCCTGCGAAACCAGCAATGACTTTGTCATGGTATAGACGGCGAACTTTACGAGCGTTACCTTTCATAACGGTATTTCCCATACTGACTTGGCCATCACCACCAATAACAACTTGTCCGTTACGACGATAAGATAGGATAGTAGTACCGCGGTACTGCTCCATAAAAACTCCTAAATAAATAAAAACAAAAGCGCAGTTCGACAGTATACTATGCCTCCTGAATCGAGTGCAGTGATAATTGTGTAAAAGCAGAACATCACAGAACTTACAGAATGAACAAGAATAATTATTTCTATTGGAAAACTAGGTTAAGCCTTGTGGAATAAAGCTTAAAATTGAACGTCAACTTCAAAGTTGGCACAAAGTATGTAGAAACTGATGAATTAATAGCCCCTAATTTAATTCATATCGCACGCTGCGAGAAGAAGCTAATCGGTTTTAGTTGTTGACAATAAGTCAGATATTACGGACAATGCTCTGCTTTCTCGTGGAGGGGTTCCCGAGTGGCCAAAGGGATCAGACTGTAAATCTGACGGCTCAGCCTTCGGAGGTTCGAATCCTCCCCCCTCCACCAGTTATATAATATAAGGTATAGCGTTTTGTATTTGCGGGTGTAGTTCAGTGGTAGAACTCCAGCCTTCCAAGCTGATTATGTGGGTTCGATTCCCATCACCCGCTCCATCTTTGTTTGGGGTTTGGATATTAGGCCCGCATAGCTCAGTCGGTAGAGCGCATCCATGGTAAGGATGAGGTCATCAGTTCGATTCTGATTGCGGGCTCCACCGAAAAGTAGTTTAGATTAGACAAGATTTTCTTGTCTTTGTTTATTTATAGAATTTAAGTTTGACGGAGATATAGAGATGTCTAAAGAAAAGTTTGAACGGAATAAGCCGCATGTCAACGTAGGAACGATTGGTCACGTCGATCATGGTAAAACTACCTTGACAGCCGCAATTACAAAAGTAATGGCCGAAGCCCAAGGTGGTGAAGTTAAATCATTTTCAGAAATTGATAATGCACCCGAAGAAAGAGAGCGCGGCATTACCATCTCAACGTCACACGTAGAATACGAAACAGAAAACCGTCACTACGCCCACGTAGATTGCCCAGGTCATGCTGATTACGTTAAAAACATGATCACCGGTGCCGCCCAAATGGACGGCGCTATCTTAGTAGTAAATGCTGCAGATGGCCCAATGCCACAAACACGTGAGCACATCCTATTATCTCGTCAAGTTGGTGTTCCATACATCATCGTATTCATGAACAAAGCGGACATGGTAGACGACGAAGAGCTTATCGAATTAGTAGAAATGGAAATCCGTGAGTTACTAGACAAATATGATTTCCCAGGCGATGACACACCTATTATTGTAGGTAGTGCGCTTAAAGCATTAGAAGGCGACACAAGTGAAATTGGCGTACCGTCAATCATCAAACTTGGTGAAGCAATGGACAGCTACTTCCCAGAACCAGTACGTGCAATTGATGGTGCATTCATCATGCCGATTGAAGATGTATTCTCAATCTCAGGTCGAGGAACAGTAGTAACAGGTCGTATCGAACGCGGTGTAGTAAAAGTAGGTGAAGAACTCGAAATCGTGGGTATCAAAGACACAGCGAAAACTACCTGTACCGGTGTTGAAATGTTCCGTAAATTGCTTGATGAAGGCATGGCGGGCGACAACGTAGGTGTACTTTTACGTGGAACAAAACGTGAAGATGTAGACCGTGGTCAAGTATTGGCTCACGTAGGTTCAATCAACCCACACACCCGCTTTGATGCAGAAGTATACATCTTGTCAAAAGATGAAGGCGGACGTCACACACCATTCTTTAATGGTTACCGTCCACAATTTTACTTCCGTACAACCGACGTAACAGGCGCATGTGAATTACCAAAAGGTGTAGAAATGGTAATGCCCGGCGACAACGTTAAAATGGACGTAACTCTAATCGCACCGATTGCGATGGAAGAAGGATTACGTTTTGCTATTCGTGAAGGCGGCCGTACTGTTGGTGCGGGCGTTGTTAGTAAAATTACTGAGTAGAAAATAGTTTAAATGCAGGTTGAAGATTTGGAGTCTTCGACCTGTTTGCAGGTATATGTTAGGCCAGTAGCTCAATTGGCAGAGCGACGGTCTCCAAAACCGTAGGTTGGGGGTTCGATTCCCTCCTGGCCTGCCATTTTGTTTTTAACCGAGTAAAAGAAAAATAATGGCAGATACAATCAAATTAATTGTTGCAGTTGTTTTATTAATGACAGCAGTAGCTTTGTTTTATATGTTTCCAGAGTATTCAACATTGTTGAGAGTGCTTGGCTTGCTTACTGCGGTCGGGCTTTCTTTGTTTATAGCTTCTCGCACAGCAAAAGGCGGTACAGTGCTGAGCTATGTGAAAGATACACAAGTGGAAGTGCGTAAAGTTGTTTGGCCTACTCGCCAAGAAACATTACAAACAACAATGATTGTCATCATCATGGTTATCATTGCGGCGCTCATCTTATGGGCCTTTGATTCAATGTTAGGTTGGGCTGTTCGCGCCCTAACGCTATAAAACGAAGGATTGAATAATGAGTAAGCAATGGTATGTACTTCAAGCATTTTCAGGTTATGAAGCACAAGTAAAGCGTTCATTAGAAGAACGAATTGAGCGTTTTGAATTAGCCGATAAAATTGGCGAAGTACTTGTTCCAACGGAAGAAGTAGTTGAAATGCGTGAAGGACAGCAACGCCGAAGTGAGCGTAAATTCTTCCCAGGCTACGTGTTAGTCAATATGGTGATGGATGATGAAACATGGCATGTGGTGAACGATATTCCGCGTGTACTTCGATTTATTGGTGGCACAGGCGATAGACCTGCACCGATATCTGATGCTGAAGCGAATCAAATTTTACAACGCGTGCAAGAAGGTGTTGAAAGTCCAAGACCTAAAGTCTTGTTTGAACCGGGTGAAGTGGTACGCGTTACTGATGGTCCGTTCAATGACTTTACAGGTGTTGTTGAAGAAGTAAATTACGAAAAAAGCACAATGCGAGTGGAAGTTCTTATTTTTGGGCGTTCAACGCCTGTTGAATTGGAGTTCAGCCAAGTCGCAAAAGGCTAGCTAGATTTATCCGGCGTTACGTCGGTTTATTATTGGGGAGCCGAAAGGCGTTTGCACCCATTTAGGAGAAGAAAATGGCTAAAAAGATTGACGCCTATATCAAGCTGCAAGTGCCAGCTGGTTCGGCAAACCCTAGTCCTCCAGTTGGTCCTGCTTTAGGTCAACATGGTGTGAATATCATGGAATTCTGTAAAGCATTTAATGCTAAAACACAAAGCATGGAATCTGGTCTACCAATTCCTGTTGTGATTACAGTATTCAATGACAAGAGCTTTACATTTATCACAAAAACACCCCCTGCAGCGGTATTGCTTTTAAAAGCAGCTGGCTTGAAAAGTGGTAGTGGTACTCCAAACACTGAAAAAGTAGGTAGTGTTACTCGTGCGCAATTAGAAGAAATCGCCACTACAAAAATGGCTGATCTTTCTGCAGCTGATATGGATGCAGCAGTAAGAACGATTGCGGGCACTGCTCGTAGCATGGGTCTAGAAACAGAGGGTGTTATCTAATGGCTACTATGGGAAAAAGAGGCCTAGCTATCCGTGAAAAATTGGAAGCAGGTAAATTATATTCAGCTGATGAAGCATTAGCGTTTATTAAAGAGAATGCATCGGCTAAATTTGTTGAATCAATAGATGTTGCGATTAACCTTGGCGTTGATCCTCGTAAATCAGATCAAGTAGTACGTAGCTCTACAGTATTGCCAAACGGTACAGGTAAAACTGTTCGTGTTGCAGTATTCACACAGGGTGCTAATGCTGAAGCCGCTAAAGAAGCGGGAGCAGACATTGTAGGTATGGATGATCTTGCTGAATCAATTAAAGCAGGCAACATGGATTTTGATGTTGTTATTGCATCACCTGACGCTATGCGTATTGTTGGTACTTTAGGTCAAGTATTAGGCCCGCGTGGTTTAATGCCTAACCCTAAAGTAGGTACTGTGACTCCAAATGTTGCACAAGCCGTTAAAAATGCTAAATCTGGCCAAGTACGTTACCGCACAGATAAAGCAGGAATCATCCATTGCCCAATTGGTAATGCTAGCTTTGAAGTTGATGCTTTACAGCAAAACCTTGTGGCATTGATTGATGATTTGAATAAATTAAAACCAAGCTCAGCTAAAGGTATTTACCTGAAGAAAATTAGTGTTTCAAGCACTATGGGTGCGGGCGTTATTCTTGATAAATCTTTCTTAGACTAAATCGTCTAAGAATAAAAATTGGACCATTCGGCTTTCTATTGTTAGAAGCCGAATTGTCTAAGACCGTAGGTATGTGAGTTTAATCGATTACATCCGTGTAATTGGCCTACGCAGACGGGGTTCAGCTACAGAATATTCTGGACGTTGAAGACCGTAAATGGTGAAAGGAGTGATCCTTTCTTTTATTAGCAACAACACTGTTTTAACAGTGTTCCTAGGGAGGAAACTTAGGTGGCAATGAATCTTGATGGTAAGAAAGCCGTAGTTGCTGAAGTCGCTGAAGTCGCATCTAGCGCTTATTCTGCAGTAGCTGCAGAATATCGTGGGTTGTCTGTTTCAGATATGACTGAGCTACGTGTTGCAGCACGCAAAGAGAATGTTTATTTGCGTGTTATTAGAAACACATTAGCTAAACGTGCTGTAGAAGGTACTGAATTCGCCTGCATGCAGGAAGGAATGACAGGGCCTTTAGTATTTGGATTTTCAAAAGAAGATCCAGGTGCAGTAGCACGAGTTATGAGTGATTTCGCTAAAGAAAACGACAAATTAGAAGTCAGAATGGTTTCTCTAGGTGGCAAGTTATTAGCTACTTCAGATCTTGAGAAGCTAGCCAAAATGCCTACTAAGGACCAAGCGATTGGTATTCTTATGGGTACGATGAAGGCACCGATTGAGAAATTTGTACGTACTTTGGTGGCACCGACTAGCAAAATGGTTCGTACGCTCGCAGCTGTTCGCGATGCGAAAGAAGCAGCTTAATCTCGTTAGAGTTTAGGTTGTAAAATATAATTCTGTAAGGAAAGTTAAAATGGCTAAAGTAAAAAAAGACGATATCTTAGATGCTATCTCTGAAATGACAGTTGTTGAAGTCGTAGAATTGATTGAAGCAATGGAAGAAAAATTTGGCGTAACTGCTGCTGCTCCTGTAGCTGCTGCAGCTGCTGGCGGCGACGCTGGTGGTGCCGCTGCTGCTGAGCAAACCGAGTTTGACGTGGTTATGACTAGCTTCGGCGCAAACAAAGTAAGCGTAATCAAAGCAGTTCGTGCTATCACTGGTCTTGGCTTGAAAGAAGCTAAAGACATGGTTGAAAGCGCACCTGTAACAGTTAAAGATGGTGCTGAAAAAGCAGAAGCTGAAGATGTTGCTAAGCAACTAACTGAAGCTGGTGCAGAAGCTGAAATTAAGTAAGCTGCCCTTTGATCGTGGTGATTTGTCACCACGATAAAGAAAATGGCTGGTGGTTTTAACCACCGGCCTTTTTCCGTTACTGGTCAGGCACGTTTTTAGCTGACCACAGAATACAATATTACAATTTCCAGATTTTACGAAAAGTAAAGTCGGACTTATCTTTGAGGTGTAATACATGGCTTATACGTTTACCGAGAAAAAGCGGATTCGTAAAGATTTTGGCAAGCGTCCAACAATCTTGAGTGTTCCTAATTTACTTGCAACACAAGTAGATTCATATCAGGGCTTCCTACAAAATGGGATTGCTGCTGATGAACGCGCGAGTAAAGGTTTGCACGCTGCATTTTCTTCAGTTCTACCGATTAAAAGTCACACAGGTAAAGCTGAATTACAATATGTTAGCTACCGTTTAGGTACACCATCATATGAGGTTAAAGAATGTCAACTTCGTGGTGTAACTTATGCCGCACCTCTTAGAGTTAAAATGCGTCTTGTCATTTATGATAAAGATGCCCCTGCAAAATCAAAAATCGTAAAAGATATTAAAGAGCAGGAAGTTTATATGGGTGAAATCCCATTGATGACAGAAAAAGGTAACTTTGTTATTAATGGTACTGAGCGCGTTATCGTGTCTCAATTACACCGTTCACCAGGTGTATTCTTCGATAGTGACAAAGGTAAATCTCACTCATCAGGTAAGATCCTATTCAATGCCCGTGTTATCCCATACCGTGGTTCATGGTTGGATTTTGAATTTGATCCTAAAGATGCTGTGTTTGTTCGTATCGATCGTCGCCGTAAATTACCTGCAACAATTCTATTGCGTGCTCTTGAATATACCAATGAAGAAATCTTGGATATGTTCTTTGACCACGATACCTTCACTAAAAAAGGTGATGGTTTTGAGTTGGCGTTGGATCCTCAGCGGTTACGTGGCCAAATTATTCCATTCGAAATAGCCGATCCAAAAGGCGGTGTTATTGTCGAAGCGGATAACCAAGTTACAGGTCGCCATATCCGTAAAATGGAAAAAGCAGGCATGACTAAGCTGCTTGTGCCAGCAACTTACCTGATTGAACGCGTTATCTCTAAAGATATGATCGACACTGACAGTGGTGAAGTGATTGCTTCTGCAAATGATGAGATCACCGAAGAGTTACTTGAAACATTTGAACGTTTTGATATTAAAAAAATTGAAACTATTTTCTCAAATGATTTAGATCGCGGTCCTTATATTTCAGATACATTACGTTTAGATGAAACAACAACGCCATTAGAAGCGAAAGTTGAAATCTACCGAATGATGCGTCCGGGTGAGCCACCGACAGAAGATTCAGCAAACAACTTGTTCAAAAACTTGTTCTTTGCAGGCGAGCGTTATGACTTGTCTGGTGTAGGTCGGATGAAATTTAATCGTCGTTTAGGTCGTGAAGACTTAGAAGGCGAAGGTATCTTATCTAAAGAAGATATTGTTGATGTTGTTCAAGAATTAATTTCTATTCGCAATGGTCACGGTATCGTTGATGATATCGATCACTTAGGTAACCGTCGTGTACGTAGCGTAGGTGAAATGGCCGAAAACCAATTCCGTGTTGGTTTGGTACGTGTTGAACGTGCAGTTCGTGAGCGTTTAAGTGTTGCTGAATCAGAAGGTTTGATGCCACAACAGTTAATTAATGCTAAGCCTGTTGCTGCTGCCATTAAAGAATTCTTTGGTTCTAGCCAATTATCTCAGTTCATGGATCAAAATAATCCACTATCTGAAGTAACGCATAAACGTCGTGTTTCAGCGTTAGGCCCCGGTGGTTTAACACGTGAACGTGCTGGTTTTGAAGTGCGCGATGTTCACCCCACACATTATGGTCGTGTATGTCCTATCGAAACGCCAGAGGGACCAAACATCGGTTTGATCAACTCTCTAGCAACGTATGCACGCACTAATGAATATGGTTTTATTGAAACACCTTACCGTAAGGTTGTTAAGGGTAAAGCTACATCAGATATTACCTATTTATCTGCGATTGATGAGGGCGAATTTAAAATCGCTCAGGCAACAATTACCTTGAATGATAAAAATGTCATTCAAGAAAAAATGGTGCCATGTCGTTTCAGAAATGAATTTTCATTAATGCCTGCTGATCAAGTGGACTATATGGACGTGTCACCACGCCAAGTAGTCTCTGTTGCGGCATCATTGATTCCTTTCCTAGAACATGATGATGCTAACCGAGCCTTGATGGGTTCAAACATGCAACGTCAAGCTGTGCCAACATTACGTGCGGAAAAACCAATCGTAGGTACAGGTATGGAACGTGCAGTAGCACGTGACTCTGGCGTTATGGTTATCGCAAAGCGTGGTGGTACAGTTGATTCTGTTGACGCGAGCCGTGTGGTTGTTCGTGTTAATGATAAAGAAGCAGGCGATGCTGATTCTGGTGTAGATATCTATACCTTAATTAAATATGCACGCTCAAATCAAAGCACATGTATTAACCAACGCCCATTAGTTAAGCCGGGTGATGTGATTGCTAAAGGCGACATTTTAGCGGATGGCCCGTCTACAGATAAAGGTGAGTTGGCTTTAGGTCAAAACATGCTTATCGCATTTATGCCTTGGAATGGTTACAACTTTGAGGATTCTATTTTAGTTTCTGAACGTGTTGTGAAAGAAGATCGTTTTACAACTATTCATATTCAAGAATTGAACTGTTTAGCACGTGATACTAAATTAGGTACGGAAGAAATTACTAGTGATATTCCGAACGTAAGTGAAGGTGCATTATCTAAACTGGATGAATCAGGTATCGTTTATGTTGGTGCTGAAGTTAAGCCTGGAGATATCTTAGTAGGTAAAGTAACACCTAAAGGTGAAACACAACTTACACCAGAAGAAAAATTACTCCGTGCTATTTTTGGTGAGAAAGCGGCTGATGTGAAAGATTCATCATTACGTGTTCCATCAAGTACATTTGGTACGGTAATCGATGTTCAAGTATTCACTCGTGATGGTGTGGAAAAAGATGAACGTGCATTAGCGATTGAGAAAGATGAACTTGAAAAAATACGTAACGATTTAAAAGATCGTCATCGCATTGTTGTTGATGATGTATTTGCTCGTTTAGAAAAATCACTAAATGGCAAAATAGCTAAGACTGCGCCTAATTTAGATAAAGGTTCAAAAATAACTAAAGCTTACTTAGGTAAATTAGAACATGCTGACTGGTTCAACATTAATATGGAAACAGCAGCGCTAAATAAGCAGCTAGAACAAGCTTCAACACAAATCACACAATATCGTAAAGATATGGATGATGAGTTTGAAATCAAAAAAGACAAATTGATTTCAGGTCATGATCTTGCGCCTGGCGTACAGCGTATGGTTAAGGTTTTCTTAGCGGTTAAACGACGCATTCAGCCTGGTGATAAAATGGCGGGGCGTCATGGTAACAAAGGTGTAATCTCTAAGATTGTACCTGTTGAAGATATGCCTTATACGCCAGATGGTCGTCCTGTTGATATCGTATTAAATCCTCTGGGTGTACCGTCTCGAATGAATATCGGACAGGTGCTGGAAATCCATTTGGGTTGGGCAGCTAAAGGCTTGGGTCATAAAATTACTGAAATGTTAGAACAGCAAAAAGAAGTTGCAGAACTTCGTGAGTTTTTGCACAAGGTTTATAACACCAGTGGTAAACAAGAAGATTTAGACTCACTGAGTGATGACGAGATTTTTGAGCTAGCGGGCAACTTAAAAGGTGGTGTGCCCATGGCTACACCAGTATTTGATGGCGCAGAAGAGACTGAAATCAAAGACATGCTTGAATTGGCTGGCTTACCACGCAGTGGTCAAGCAAAACTAATTGATGGTTTAACAGGTGAATATTTTGATCGCCCAGTAACGGTTGGTTATATGCACATGTTGAAACTGAATCACTTGGTTGATGACAAAATGCATGCACGTTCAACAGGGCCATACAGTCTTGTTACACAACAACCATTGGGTGGTAAAGCACAATTTGGTGGACAACGATTTGGTGAGATGGAGGTGTGGGCACTACAAGCTTATGGTGCTGCTTATACACTTCAAGAAATGTTAACTGTGAAATCAGATGACGTTCAAGGTCGTACTCGAGTGTATAAAAATATTGTGGATGGTGATTATCGGATGGAAGCAGGCATGCCTGAATCCTTCAAGGTATTAACGCATGAGATTCGTTCTCTGGGTATTAATATCGATTTAGTTGAAGATGAAAAGAAAACTAAATAGACCTTAAAGATAATCTAAACAGCCGTTATTCGGCAGCGGAGAAATAAATATGAAAGATTTGCTTAATTTATTGAAGCAACAGTCTCAGCAAGAAGAGTTTGATGCAATTCGAATTGGTTTAGCATCACCTAAAATGGTACGTTCATGGTCTTTTGGTGAAGTTAAAAAGCCAGAAACAATTAACTACCGCACATTTAAACCTGAGCGCGAAGGTTTGTTTTGTTGCAAAATCTTTGGCCCAGTTAAAGATTACGAATGTTTATGTGGCAAATACAAACGCCTAAAGCATCGTGGTGTGATCTGTGAAAAATGTGGTGTTGAGGTTACGGTAGCTAAAGTACGTCGTGAGCGTATGGCGCATATTGAGCTTGCGAGCCCAGTTGCTCATATTTGGTTCTTGAAATCACTACCATCGCGAATCTCATTATTCTTGGATATGACATTACGTGATCTTGAACGTGTATTGTATTTTGAAGCATTCATCGTTGTTGATCCGGGTATGACGCCGCTTGAAAAAGGCACGTTGTTATCTGATGAAACATTCTTGCAAGCCGTGGAAGAATACGGTGATGAGTTTGATGCGCGTATGGGTGCTGAAGCAGTACAACAATTATTACGTGATATTGATCTTACTAGTGAGATTGAAGTTATCCGTGAAGCAATTGCTGCGACTAACTCTGAAACCAAAATCAAAAAATTAACAAAACGTTTAAAATTAATGGAAGCATTCCTAGATTCAGGTAATAAACCTGAATGGATGGTGATGGAAGTATTGCCGATCCTTCCGCCAGATTTGCGTCCATTGGTACCACTTGATGGTGGCCGTTTTGCGACATCTGATCTTAATGATTTATACCGTCGTGTTATTAACCGTAATAACCGTCTGAAACGATTATTAGATTTAAATGCACCTGATATTATCGTACGTAACGAAAAACGTATGTTGCAAGAATCAGTTGATGCCTTATTAGATAATGGTCGCCGTGGTCGTGCAATTACGGGTACAAACCGTATGCCACTGAAATCTTTGGCAGATATGATTAAAGGTAAGCAAGGTCGTTTCCGTCAGAACTTACTAGGTAAACGTGTAGATTACTCTGGTCGTTCTGTAATCGTAGTGGGGCCATACCTTAAATTACATCAGTGTGGATTACCTAAGAAAATGGCATTGGAATTATTCAAGCCTTTCATTTACGGTAAATTAGAGCGTCAAGGTTTAGCGACAACAATTAAAGCCGCTAAGAAAATGGTTGAGCGTGAAGGTCCTGAGGTTTGGGATATTCTTGCTGACGTGATTCGCGAACATCCAATCATGTTAAACCGTGCGCCTACACTACATAGATTAGGTATCCAAGCATTTGAACCATTACTAATTGAAGGTAAAGCGATTCAGCTTCATCCTCTAGTATGTAGTGCATTTAATGCCGATTTTGATGGTGATCAAATGGCGGTACACGTACCGTTGTCACTAGAAGCACAATTAGAAGCGCGCACATTAATGATGGCGACAAATAATATCTTGTCTCCTGCCAATGGTGAACCCGTAATAATCCCATCACAAGACGTCGTATTGGGTTTGTATTACATGACGCGCGAGCGTATTAATGAAAAGGGTGAAGGTATTAAGTTTGCTGATTTATCTGAGCTGAAACGTGCTTATGATAATCGTGAAGTTTCAATTCACGCTAAAATAACAGTTCGTCTAGAAGAAACTGATATTACATTACCAGAAGTTGAGCAAACACGTGTTGTACGTGTTGAAACCACAGTGGGTCGTGCAATGTTATTTGATATTGTGCCGAAAGGGTTGCCTTTCGCAGTCGTTGATCGCACTATGACGAAAAAAGCAATTGGTGATTTAATTAACGTTTGTTACCGTCGTTTAGGTTTAAAAGCAACGGTTATATTTGCGGATCAATTAATGTATCTTGGCTTTACTAATGCAACTAAGTCAGGTGCGTCAGTGGGTGTTGATGATATGGCTATTCCTGAGTCTAAAGTAGAGATTCTTGCTGCTGCAGAAGCTGAAGTAGAAGAAATCGCAATGCAATATGCTTCTGGTTTAGTAACCGATGGTGAGCGTTATAACAAAATTATCGATATCTGGTCACGTACCAATGACCAAGTAGCGAATGCGATGATGGATGGTTTGGCTGCGGATACCGTTGTTGATGCTGAAGGTAAAGAAGTTACACAGCAATCAATGAACTCTATTTATATGATGGCCGATTCTGGCGCGCGTGGTAGTGCTGCTCAGATTCGTCAACTAGCGGGTATGCGTGGGTTGATGGCAAAACCAGATGGTTCTATCATCGAAACACCTATCACAGCGAACTTCCGTGAAGGGTTAGATGTACTTCAATACTTTATCTCTACTCATGGTGCACGTAAAGGTTTGGCCGATACTGCATTGAAAACAGCAAACTCGGGTTATTTAACACGTCGTTTGGTTGATGTTTCTCAAGATTTAGTTATCGTAGAAGAAGATTGTGGTACTGAAGTTGGTGTGAGCATGACGCCTATCATCGAAGGTGGTGACGTAGTTGAACCGCTAGGTGAGCGTGTGTTAGGCCGAGTAATTGCACGTGATGTGACTAAAGGCGAAGAAGAAACGCTTGTGCTTGCTAGAGGCACATTAATGGATGAAGATTTGGTTGTCGCGCTAGAAGAAGCTGGTATTGATGAGGTCATGGTGCGTTCAGCAATTACATGTGAATCACGCCATGGTATATGTGCAACATGTTACGGTCGAGATTTAGGGCGTGGACATCAAATTAATGTGGGTGAAGCGGTAGGTGTTATCGCGGCACAATCAATCGGTGAGCCAGGAACACAGCTTACTATGCGTACCTTCCATATTGGTGGTGCTGCATCGCGTACAGCGGCTGACAACTCTGTTTC
>JBJPGE010000038.1:0-14977 GCA_048595465.1 Methylophagaceae bacterium
GATACAGGCGTGGGTAACTGTGGAAAAGATGGCCAGAGTGTTCCCGTAGGTGTAGGTCAGCCAACCCTTAAGATAGATGGTTTGACTGTCGGCGGCACAGCTTAAATAGACTTATATATTTAGAGATATATCTTAGAATGACAAAAAAACATAAGGCCGTTGCCTTAATTTCAGGTGGTTTAGATTCTCTTTTAGCCGTGCGAGTATTGCAAGAGCAAGGTATCGAAGTTGAAGGTATTAACTTTTACACAGGTTTTTGTGTAGAAGGGCATACGCATGCTATTCGTAACCATGATAAAGATAAGAAAAAACGAAATAATGCTCTTTGGGCTGCTGAACAATTGGGGATTAAACTTCATATTGTTGATGTGATTGAAGAATACAAAGATGTTTTGCTTAATCCTAAACATGGCTATGGTGCCAATATGAACCCGTGTTTAGATTGTAAAATATTTATGGTGAGTAAGGCGGTAGAATGGGTCAAAGAAAATCGTAAAGATGGCTTTGATTTCATCATTACCGGTGAAGTAATTGGTCAACGGCCTATGTCTCAGCGTAAAGAAACGATGCCGATTATTTCGGATGAATCAGGTGCCGATGATATTTTGCTTAGGCCTTTGTGTGCTAAGAACTTGCCGCCGACTAAACCTGAATTAGAAGGTTGGGTTGATCGTGAGGAACTTTACGACTTTAGTGGCCGTAATCGTAAGCCACAAATGGCATTAGCCAAAGAGTTTGGTTTTACTGATTATGCCTCACCTGCAGGCGGTTGTTGTTTCTTAACGGATAAAAATTATTCAGATAAATTAGTCGATTTATGGGATGCACGTGGCAGCCGTGAATATGAGATGGATGACATCATGTTGCTTAAAGTCGGACGTCATCTTCGACCAAAACCTGAGTTTAAATTGATCATTGCCCGCGATGCCGGCGAGAGTAAATATTTAGAAGGCTATCGAAAGCAGTTTGTTACAATTCAAGTCACAAGTCACAACGGACCACTCACAATGATTGATGGCGAATTAAAGCCTGAAGATTATAATTTAGCGGCCGGTATTGTTGCGCGATATGGCCAAGGACGCGATGCTGATCAAGTTGAAGTTGAAATTTCAGTGCCGGGTGAAGATAAGCTTACAACGCAAATAAAACCATTATCATCTGAACAAGTATCAGTGGAGTGGCATGTATGAGCCATTTTGAATTAGATGCCCGCCGTATGCTGTGTCCGATGCCCGTTATTAAAACTCAAAATAAAGTTAAAGAATTGGCCGAAGGTGACACTTTGGATGTGGTTTGTACCGATCCCGGTGCGTTGAGTGATATTCCTGCATGGGCACGAATCAATGGCCATGAGATAATCTCGCATCGTGAAGTTGATGATGAAATCATTATTACTGTTCGTGTAGGTAGGTAGCGCCCCAAAATAGTGCGCTACAAAGGTAGGTTTGCACCAAAATAGTGCTGCACAGTTAATGTTGAATTAAGTAAGTTATTGATTTAATTTTTGTTAACCAGTTGGCTTATTTTGTGCTATAAATACATGTTAGTTTTTTTGCGCGGACTATTTCGTGCAGTTTATTAAATATTTGGAGAGAGTTAATGTCAGTCGAAAAAGTGCTTCAGCTAATCAAAGATGAGGAAGTTTTATTTGTAGACTTCCGTTTTACGGATACGCGCGGTAAAGAACAACACGTTTCATTCCCTGCGCATTCTATAGATGAAGATACCTTTACAGAAGGTAATATGTTTGATGGTTCATCTGTCGCAGGTTGGAAAGGTATCAATGAATCAGATATGATTTTGATGCCTGATCCAGAAACAGCATTTCTTGACCCGTTTACCGATGACGTTACATTGATCCTTAGCTGTGATGTTATTGAGCCATCAACTATGCAAGGTTACGAACGTGACCCACGCAGTGTTGCGCATCGAGCAGAAGCGCATATGCAAGCAACAGGCATGGCTGACACAGCCTACTTTGGCCCTGAAAACGAGTTCTTCATTTTTGATGATGTACGTTGGTCTAGTGATATCTCAGGTTCTTCTTATAAGATTGATTCTGATGAAGCATCTTGGAATACCGATAAAGTATTTGCAGATGGTAACAAAGGTCATCGTCCAGGCGTTAAAGGTGGTTACTTCCCAGTGCCTCCAGTCGATTCATTACACGATATGCGTAGCGCAATGTGTTTAACACTTGAAGAAATCGGTCAAGTAACAGAAGTTCACCATCATGAAGTTGCGACTGCAGGCCAATGTGAAATTGGTACTAAATTTAACACATTAGTGAAAAAAGCAGACGAAGTTCAAGGTCTTAAATATGTTATTCATAATGTTGCACATGCTTACGGTAAAACAGCAACGTTTATGCCTAAACCGATTGTAGGTGACAACGGTAACGGTATGCACGTTCATATGTCTTTATTCAAAGATGGTGAAAACTTATTCTCTGGTAACAAATATGGTGGTTTGTCTGATACTGCATTGTATTACATCGGTGGTGTAATCAAGCATGCACAAGCATTAAATGCATTTGTGAATGCAAGTACAAACAGCTACAAACGTTTAGTTCCAGGTTTTGAAGCACCCATTATGCTTGCTTATTCAGCACGTAACCGCTCTGCATCAATTCGTATTCCTTTTGTTAATAACCCTAAAGGTCGTCGTGTTGAAGTTCGTTTCGGTGATTCAACTGCAAACCCATATTTAGCATTTGCTGCTTTATTAATGGCAGGTCTTGATGGCGTTAAAAACAAGATCCACCCTGGTGATGCAATGGATAAAGACTTGTATGACTTGCCACCAGAAGAAGAAGCGGCCATTCCACAAGTATGTTATTCATTAGATCAAGCGTTAGAAGCATTAGATAAAGATCGTGCATTCTTAACGGATGGCGGTGTATTCACTGACGACATGATTGATGCTTATATCGAACTTAAGATGGAAGAAGTAACACGCTTACGTATGGAAACTCACCCTGCGGAGTTCGATTTATACTACAGCTGTTAAATAACACACAGTGTATTCATCTTTTACCTCAGAACGGCGTTATTTCTGTACTCAAATGGTTACATATTAATATATGCTCCCATTTTCCGTTCAGAAATGCCTTGTTCTGAGGAAAAATCTAAACACACTGAGCGTTATTCTCTGAAATAATGAAAAACGCCTCCATATTTATATGGGGGTGTTTTTTTATGTGAGCTGTATAGGATTATTTAATCTAAGGAGTTGCAGTAAAAAAACACATGACATATGATGCAAATATGAAATATTTATGGCTAACTTTAGTATTATTTGTTTTGCCGCTTAATGCGGAAATTTATCGTCTTCAAGATGAAAATGGACGAGTTATTTATTCAGATCAATTTCACCCTGATGCTGAGCTTGTAAATGTACCTAAACCTGCTAGTTATAGACCTCCTGTAATTAATAATGCCCCAGATAAGCTTATCGAAGAAGGAGGTTTAAGCTATGAGATTTCAATCTCATCACCTCAAGAGAATGAAGCAATATGGGGTAATGATGGCAATCTACCTGTGAGTGTTGAATTGCAGCCAGAATTAAATATTGAAGAAGGCCAACAACTTATGATCTCGCTGGATGGTATGACTTTAGGTGAGCCACAATCATCAACGGATTTTATCGTTCCAATTATTGAGCGTGGTGCCCACACCATTAGCGTTTCAATTATTAACCAGGCAGGCGTAACGCTGGCCACAAGCCAAGCAGTTAATTTTCAGTTGCATCGAGCATCTGCTGGTAATTAATAAACCTGAAGCGCCCCACTTTGGTGCAACAAACATTATTTAACGTTATACTCTCCTGTAAATAAATCTCACAGCTGCAACAAGTAACTAAAACTTAGTTTTAAGTAACTGTTATGTAAGTTTTTTTGTGGAATGTTATGAGTAGAGACAATGTTGGAGTGATTATTGCTCTTGTCTTTATACTTGTATTACCGGGTTAAGTATCAACATGACAATCAATATTTCTTGTCAAGACATCATCGAAAATTTAGTTGTATCAATTGTTATAGTTGATGAGCAATATCGCGTTATTTATCTGAACTCTGCTGCTGAAGTTTTATTCGATATCAGTCAACGTCAAGCTGAATTTATTCCTTTTCAGACTGTTCTTCCGGGTGAGGAGAAATTGCTTCTTGGCTTGGAAAGAGTTAAAGAATCTGGGCATGCGTTAATTGAGCGTGAAGTAAAAATTTATGTGCCTGCTCACGGGGAGTTAGTTGTTGATTGCTCAATTAAACCGGCAGACTCTGAAGGAGGAAATGCTTTTTTATTGTTAGAGTTTTTCCAATTAGATGTTCAGCATCGAATTAGCCTTGATGAAAGTCTACAAGCACAGCACCAAGTTGTGAGGGGGCTTGCCCATGAAATTAAAAATCCATTAGGTGGTTTGCGTGGTGCGGCACAATTATTAGAGCGCCAGCTTGAATCTGAGGACCTAAAAGAATATACCCAAATTATAATAAGTGAAGCCGATCGCTTACAAAATTTGCTCAGCAATATGTTGGGCCCATACCAACAGGCTAAAAAGGATTGGATAAATATTCATTCGGTGTTGCAACGAGTGCGTAATTTGGTCAGAAGTGAAGTTGATCAACGGCTTGTATTTGTAGGTGATTATGATCCAAGCTTGCCTGAAATATGGGCGGATATGGATCAATTAGTACAGATTTTTCTAAATATTGTGCGAAATGCTGTTCAGGCGATGAATGGCAGCGGCAATATTATTTTACGTACGCGGATACAACGCAATATAACGATTGAAAACCAATTTCATCGTTTAGGGCTGGAAGTTCAAATTGAAGATAATGGTCCGGGTGTTCCCAAAAGCATGCAAGAAACAATGTTTTACCCGTTGGTAACAGGTCGGGCAGAAGGAACTGGATTGGGATTGTATATATCACAAAATTTAATTCACCGAAATAATGGTGTTATCAGTTGCTCAAGTCGAGCAGGATCGACTGTTTTTTCAATTATCTTCCCATTGGAGAGAGTAAGTGCCGAATAAATCAAATGTGTGGATTGTTGATGATGACCGCTCAATTCGTTGGGTATTAGAAAAGGCAATGCAGGCTGAAAATATTTCTGTCCGTAGCTTTGATAATGGCAACGATGTTTTGATTGCATTAGAAAAAGAACAGCCAGACGTTTTAGTCAGTGATATACGGATGCCAGGTATTGATGGCCTGAAGCTAATGGCAGAACTTAAAAAAATAGCACCTGAATTACCGGTTATCATTATGACGGCTTATTCTGATTTAGACAGTGCTGTATCAGTATATGAGGGGGGGGCGTTTGAATATCTTCCTAAACCATTTGATGTTGATGAAGCTGTTGAACTTGTTAAACGAGCGGTTAATTATAGGCATGAGCAGAGTGAAACAACAGAGAGTACTGTTGACTTTAGTCGAGACATTATTGGTGAAGCTCCGGCTATGCAGGAAGTTTTTCGTGCAATTGGTCGACTTGCCAGATCAAATATTACCGTTCTTATTAATGGTGAGTCAGGAACAGGTAAAGAATTAGTTGCTCATGCATTGCACAAACATAGTCCTAGAAATAAAGCGCCTTTCATAGCGCTTAATATGGCTGCTATTCCGAAGGAACTAATGGAATCAGAGTTATTTGGTCATGAAAAGGGCTCTTTTACCGGGGCGCATGCAACACGAAAAGGACGTTTTGAGCAGGCTGACGGAGGCACTTTATTTTTGGATGAAATTGGTGATATGTCACTTGAACTTCAAACGAGGTTATTGCGAGTGCTATCTGATGGCGATTTTTTTCGTGTAGGTGGACACTCGTCTGTTAAAGCAGATGTAAGAATCATCACAGCGACGCATCAAAATTTAGAAAAACGAGTGGAATTAGGCGAGTTTCGAGAAGATCTTTTTCATCGACTCAATGTAATTCGCATACAGTTACCAGCACTGAATGAACGAAAAGAAGACATTGCTGCATTAGCAAAACATTTCTTAACGAAAGCGGCAAGTGAGTTAGCCGTTGCACCTAAAGCACTGTCACTTGATGTGGAACAGTATTTAATGGAATTAAATTGGCCTGGAAATGTACGTCAGTTAGAAAATGTGTGTAGATGGTTGACCGTGATGTCACCTTCTCAAATAGTTCAACGTGATGATTTGCCTAGTGATATAGCCCAAGGAGATACTAGTAATGATGGTGTCGTAGGAAATTGGCAAATATTATTTAAACAATGGGCCGTAAAAAAAGCACTCTCTGGGCAAGATGGAGCGTTAGCCAACGTGGTATCTGAAGTGGAAACATTATTAATGGAAGTAGCGTTAGAGCGAACAGCGGGCAAACGACAAGAAGCAGCAAAATTACTAGGCTGGGGAAGAAACACACTTACAAGGAAACTGAAAGATAGTTAAATTTAGGCTTGCGTGATGCGTGATGAGGACGTATAATTCTTCGCTTAATCCGGTGCGGGGTGGAGCAGTATGGTAGCTCGTCGGGCTCATAACCCGAAGGTCGTTGGTTCAAATCCAGCCCCCGCTACCAAAGTATCTTTGATTAGATGATCTGAGCCCCGGAAAGGGGTTTTTGTTTTTCTGGAGATTTGAAATTGGGCCCGTAGGCCCTTTTTTTTTATGTTATGGCAGTTAGTGACCAAATTGAACAGTTGATTGAAGTACCAATAGAAACATTGGGTTATGAATTGGTGGGTGTTGAATATATAAAGAATGGCGGTAACACCATTTTACGTATATACATTGATTCAGAACAAGGGATTTCAATAGAAGATTGTGAGCGTGTGAGTCATCAGGTTAGCGGTATATTAGAAGTTGAAGAACCTATTACTTCTGCTTATAGTTTGGAAGTATCATCGCCTGGATTTGATAGACCTTTATTTAAAGAGCGAGACTTTATACGCTTCGCTGGAAGTGAAGTGAAAATTACAATGAAGTTACCAGTCCAGGGCCGGCGTAATTTTAAAGGCAGCTTACAAGGTGTGAGTGATGGCAGTATTTTGGTTGAAGTAGATGGTGAAGTCTATGACTTACCGCTTACAAAATTATCAAAAGCTAGGCTTATAGCATAAAAGAAGCGTATTATTAGCGGTTGAACAGGCTTGTGTGAAGGAAACATTGAGGGCGAAATGAATAATAAAGAAATTTTACTAGTTGTAGATGCTGTTTCTAATGAAAAAGGTGTCTCGAAAGAAGTTATTTTCGGTGCGATTGAATCTGCACTTGCCATGGCGACGGTCAAAGGTAGTGATGCACAGTTAGATGCACAGGTTATTATTGATCGTGAAACAGGTGACTATGAAACATTTCGTCAATGGTTGATCGTTGTTGAAACTGAAGATGAACCCTTTGAATCACCAGAAACACATATTCTTCTAGAAGATGCTCTGAAAAAACAAAAGGATGTTGAAGTTGGCGGCTATATTCGTGAGCCAATGGAGTCAGTAGCCTTTGGGCGTATTGCTGCTCAAACAGCCAAACAAGTTATTGTGCAAAAAGTACGCGAAGCAGAGCGTGCACAAGTAGTAGAGCAATACCAAGAAAAATTAGGAAAAATGATTTTAGGTACAGTGAAACGTGTTGAGCGTGGCAATGTAACACTTGATTTAGGTGGTAATGCTGAAGCCTTTATTCCAAGAGAAGAAATGATTCCACGTGAGAATTTTAGAACGGGTGATCGTGTTCGAGCATATTTGAAAGAAATTCGAACAGAAGGACGTGGTCCACAGTTATTAGTGAGTCGTGTTGCTCCGGAGCTTCTTACTGAATTGTTCAGCTTAGAAGTACCAGAAATCAGTGACAATATGATTGCAATTAAAGGTGCGGCCCGCGATCCTGGTTTACGAGCAAAAATAGCCGTAGAAGCATTAGAATCACGCATTGATCCTATCGGTGCCTGTGTTGGTATGCGAGGTTCGCGTGTACAGGTTGTAACTAATGAATTGGGCGGCGAGCGTGTAGATATTATTATGTGGGATGAAGATCCTGCTCGATTTGCAATTAATGCAATGGCGCCAGCAGAAGCGCTCTCCATTGTTGTTGATGAAGAAGCCCATAGTATGGATATTGCAGTAGCTGAAGATCAGCTTTCGCAAGCTATTGGTCGAGGAGGACAAAACGTACGCCTTGCTAGCCAGTTAACAGGTTGGGATTTAAATGTAATGTCTTCTACTGATGCAGATCAAAAAGCAGAATCAGAGCTAAGCGTCCATATTGAAGTCTTTATGAAAGATTTAGATGTAGATGAAGACGTAGCACTTATCTTGGCTCAAGAAGGATTTTCTAGCTTAGAAGAAGTGGCATATGTACCTGAAGCCGAAATGCTTGAAATTGAAGAGTTTGATGAAGGTATTGTTACTGAACTTCGCTCACGTGCGAGGGATGTACTGTTAACACGAGCAATAGCGAATGAAGAGCAATTAGAAACGGCTAAGCCAGAACAGAATTTAGTAGAAATGGAAGGCATGACTAAAGAGTTAGCGTTAACGCTAGCGAGTCACGATATCAACACCGTTGATGATTTAGCTGACCAATCGGTAGATGAATTAACAGATATTGATAGCATTGATGAAAAACAAGCCGCTGCGCTTATTATGAAAGCGCGCGAGTCATGGTTTGCAGAAGAAAGCGGTGCGGGAGAGTAGGCAATGAGCGATATGAAGGTTAAAGACCTAGCCGATAATATAGGTATAACACCAGATCGTCTGGTTGAACAGCTTAATGAAGCGGGTGTTACCGTAGCTAAAGCGACGGATAGTATTACAGAAGAGCAAAAGCAAACGTTGTTGAGCTTTTTGCAAGAACGGCACGGTAAAGAGTCTGGCAATACAATTTCAAAGCCTAAAAAGATAACACTTAAACGAAAGTCGACAAGTGAAATCAAACTTGGTGCAAGTTCTCGTCAAGGCGGAAAAACTGTCAGCGTTGAAGTACGTAAAAAACGTACTTATGTAAAACGTAGCGCAGCTGAAGAAGCGGAAGCGGAAGCAGAATTACAGCGCCAGAAAGAAGCCGAAGAAAAAGCGATTGCAGAAGTTGAGGCAGAGAAATTACGTTTAGAAGAAGAAGCTAAGCAACAGCAAGAACAAGAACAGCGGGATCGTGAAGCGCTAGATGCTAAAGAAGCAGCACGTGAAGCGGCTGCTGTCGAAGATGCGGTTGAAGCTGAAAAAGAAGCTGAAGAAGAAGCTCGTCTAGCTGCAGAGGAAGAGAAAAAAGCCTTAGCAGAAGAGGCGAAAGCGAAAAAAAGCACCAAAAAAGCTGTCAGTACAACAAAATTAACGGCTTCTGAAATTGCACATAAAAAATTAGAGGAAGCTGATGCTAAACGTCGAGAAGCAAATTTGGCTCGTCAAGAAGCAGAGCGGGCATTAAAGGCACGTAAAAAAGCGAGAGAAGAAGAAGCAGTATTAGAAAAACAACGTACAAAAGAAAAAGCTGAAGCAGAAGAACAAGCGAAGAAAGCAAAAGCGGAACGTAAAGAAAAAGAAGCAGCAACGGCTAAACCTAAAGAAAATGATAAGCCTGCTGCTACTCGTCGCGGTGGACGCAATGGACGTGGAGATAAATTTGAGCGTGCTGAATTGCACATTACTCAAGGTAAAGGCCGTCGTAAGAAGAAAAAAGGCCGTGGAGCAGTTGCACCTGTTATAGAAACTTCGTCAGAACATGGTTTCACACTGCCAACAGAGCCTGTAGTACTTGATGTCGATGTACCTGAAACAATTTCAGTATCAGATCTCGCACTTCGCATGTCCGTTAAGGCGGCAGAAGTCATTAAAGCGTTGATGGGGCTGGGTACGATGGCAACAATCAACCAAGTGTTGGATCAAGATACAGCTGTTATTGTTGTGGAAGAGATGGGACATAATCCTAAAGCAACACAAGATAATGCACTTGAGTTATCTCTGGAAGTTTCTGATGAAGAACTAGGTGATGCAACGCTTAGGGCACCAGTTGTTACCGTTATGGGACATGTTGACCATGGTAAAACATCATTGCTTGATTACATCCGTAGCACAAAAGTAACATCAGGTGAAGCCGGTGGTATTACCCAACATATTGGTGCTTATAAAGTAGAAACAAGTCGCGGTGAAATTACTTTCCTAGATACACCTGGACATGCTGCGTTTACTGAAATGCGCCAACGTGGTGCCAAAGTGACTGATATTGTTGTACTTGTTGTTGCTGCTGATGATGGTGTTATGCCACAAACAATTGAAGCTGTTAAGCATGCCAAAGAAGCCGGTGCTTTGTTAATCATTGCGGTTAATAAAATGGATAAGGAAGAAGCCAACCCTGATCGCGTTAAGACAGAGTTAGGTAATCATGATGTTATCCCTGAAGATTGGGGTGGTGATGTACCGTTCATTCCTGTTTCAGCCCTAACCGGTAATGGTATTGATGATTTGTTAGACACGATTTCATTACAAGCTGAAATGTTAGAGCTTAAAGCACCTAGTGAAGGTGCTGCTAAAGGTACTGTGATCGAGGCTCGACTTGATAAAGGTCGCGGTACGATTGTGACTGTATTGGTTCAAAGCGGTACTTTGAATAAAGGTGATATCGTTGTTGTTGGTCAAGAGTACGGTCGTGTTCGTGCCTTGTTTGATGAAAATGCTGAAACATTAAAAACAGCAGGTCCATCAACACCTGTTGAGATCTTAGGTCTTTCAGGAACACCTGCTTCAGGTGATGAATTACAGGTTGCACCCGATGAACGTAAAGCACGTGAAATTGCAACATTCCGCAAAACGAAAGCGCGTGAATTGGTGATGGCAAAACAACAAGCCGCTAAACTTGATGACATGTTTAATAAAATGGAATCAGGCGATGTTAAAACGCTTAATGTGGTTGTTAAAGCAGATGTACATGGTAGTTCGGAAGCAGTAAGTCAAAGTTTATTGAACCTATCAACAGACAAAGTCAAAGTGACAATTGTGGCTTCTGGTGTTGGTGGCATTAACGAAACAGATGCACAACTAGCAGGTGCTTCAGATGCAATCTTGATTGGTTTCAACGTTCGTGCCGATAATACTGCTCGCCGAATTATTGCTGAAAAAGGTTTGGATGTTCAATACTTCAGCATTATTTATGACTTGATTGATGTAGTCACTCAGGCCATGACGGGTATGTTGGATGATGTTTATAAAGATGAAATTATTGGTCTTGCACGTGTAGATGAAGTCTTTAGTTCACCTAAATTTGGTGACATTGCCGGTTGTTTGGTTACTGAAGGCACGATTAAACGTACTAATCCAATTCGCGTATTACGTGATAACGTAGTTATTTACGAAGGTGAATTAGAATCATTACGTCGCTTTAAAGATGATGTGAACGAAGTTAAATCAGGTGTTGAATGTGGTATTGGTGTTAAAAACTATACTGATGTTCAAGCTGGCGATCAGATTGAAGTATTTGAACGTGTATTGGTTAAACCGAAACTATAAGCCATGGCAAGAGAGTTTAGTCGGTCAAATCGAATTGGTGAGCTTATTATGCGTGAGCTTGCCCAAATGATTCAGCATGAAGTATCTGATCCACGAGTAGGCATGGTAACGGTATCTCATGTAAATGTTACCGCTGATATGAAATATGCCAAAGTGTTAGTGACGCGCTTAACAACCGATAATTCAGAAGAAGATATTAAAGAATGCCTAGCAGGCCTTACGAATGCTGCAGGTTTTTTGCGCCGTCGTTTAGCTGGCCGCGTTGAGTTACGCAATATTCCAGAACTGCGTTTTCATTATGATAAATCGCTTGAACATGGCTTTCATATGGATGAGCTGATATCTAAGGCAAACAAAGATCTTCCTAAAGACGAATAAGCGCCCAAACTAGCGGGGCATCTCTATTTATTCATGATTGACACCTTCGCACTTGAGAAATCCAATAACTTCGTTGAAAACCTTACAAATAGCTCACTATTTGTTGCGTTCTTCGCCTTGTTCTTGAATCTCTCAAGTACAAATCTGTTCAAACAGAATAAATAAAGGTGCCCCATGGGACGACGTAATAAAAAAGGCCGGAATATCACAGGCATTGTGATTATAGACAAACCAACAGGCCGCAGTTCAAATCATGTTTTACAGCAAGTTAAACGCTTATTCGATGCAAAAAAAGCAGGCCATACAGGCGCTCTTGATCCACTTGCAACAGGCGTATTACCGATCTGTTTAGGCGAGGCAACTAAGGTATCATCCTATTTATTAGATGCTGATAAGCGCTACCATGTTACCTGTCAGCTTGGCACAGTAACAGACAGTGGTGATTCTGACGGTGCGGTCTTGAGTACCAGTGAAATACCTGATTTCTCAGAACAAGATGTTGTAGATTTATTACCCGAATTTATGGGCGAGCAAGATCAAGTTCCACCGATGTTTTCTGCACTTAAATATCAAGGTCAACCTTTATACAAGCTAGCTCGACAAGGTATTGAAGTTGAGCGTAAATCACGTCGAATCACTATTTATGATATTCAGTTACTATCGGTAACAACTGAAAGCTTCACTTTAGACGTGCACTGTAGCAAAGGTACTTATATTCGAACATTGGTTGAAGATATTAGTCATAAACTAGGAAGTGGAGGGCATGTCATTATGTTGCGCCGAGTTTCTGCCGCAGGATATGATCTTAAACAAGCAGTAACGATTGAACAGCTAGAAAAAATTGCTGAACAAGGAATACAGTGTTTAGATGAAGAATTGTTACCAACAGAAAATGCACTTCCAGATTGGCCTAGTATTCATGCAACGGATGGAATGGTTGATGCTTTAAGGCATGGCCAAACAATAAAAGTAAACCAGACTTTTGAAGGTGAAAAAGTGCGGTTGTTTGATGCCAATAAGCAATTTATTGGTTTAGGTGAAATGACGGATCAAGGAATCGTAGCTCCCAAACGTGTGTTTGTTGCGTTATAGTGCTTCACGACGAGGTCTACAGTTAATGGAAATAAGCTTCAAAACAATGAAATATATTTATCTATTATTTTTCTTCTTAGTTAGTTTTTCACTCAATGTGACTAGTGAAGAAGATCCCTATAAAAACATTGTTTATATGCAGCTTGATAATGGCTTGCAGGTTTATATGCTAAGTGATGATAAAGCTGAAAATACTCAGATTGCACTTACTGTTGCGGTAGGCACAGACGTTGAAGACGAAAATACTTTTGGGCTTTCACATTTGGTAGAGCATGTCGTATTTCGTGATAAAAGAATTCCTCATCGTGATTATGTCGACTATATTAAAGAAGAAGGTGCGACCTATATGAATGGGTATACTTCGCGCTATGAAACAGGGTATAAAGCGACAATAGAAAGTGAAAAATCCTATTGGATAGTAGAAACATTTGCACAAATGCTATTTGATAAGGAAGTTGAGCTTGAAGACTTAGACAGTGAAAAAGGTGCAGTTCAAACAGAAATAGGTGCGTATGAATGGCTGGATAAACCATTGTGGTACTTTGCGAATACACTGGAAAGACTGGCGCCTCCTCAATCAGATATTTATAAAGATGATTTCGCCTTAGATGACATCACAGTACAACCTGCGTATTTCAACCAGAAACTTAATAATCAAACATTCACTTTAGAACAGGTAATGGCACATTATGATGCCTATTATTACCCAGCTAATATGATATTAAAAATTGCAGGAAATTTTGATGTGCTCAAGATGAAAGAGCATGTGAAAATACATTATGGCGCTATTAATAAAGAAGGAATAGAAAAAGCAGTAGAGCCAATTGAAACACCTCATCTTAATCAAACCCCTTACCAATTGTTCTTAGAAGGTACATCAGAAAATGGTGGTTATATTGGTGTGAAATACATCATGGATGATTATGCGAAACATCTGATTATTAATGCCTATCTAGATAATCTTGCGCTTCGTCTGCAGCAGAACTTACGCAATGATCTAGGCCATACTTATTCGATCTATGCTTCTGGAACAAATCGAGGCAAAGCTAGACTAGCCTATATTTATTTCGATGGGCTACATGATGAATTTGAAACGAATATTATAGCGGTACGCAAAGCGATAAGTGATGACTTAGACAGTCTGTCTGATGAGACAATTGATGATGCATTAAGAGAATATAAAAAGCACTACACTTCCATAGAACATGATAGCGGTAGTTTAATGAGCCTTATCGGCACCACGCAATATTTAAAAGAAGAATTTGATAGCACGGACTCTTCATTTCAGTTTTTTGAAAACATCAACCATGAAAACTTTCGCAAGGTATTAAAAGAAACGTTTGTAGACAATCATCAATACTCTGTTATATCGCGTGAGTACCACCTTTTCCCTTATGATGTGTCGCTGCTAAGTTTACTCTCTTTTGTAGTGCTTATTGTTATGTACTTTAAGCTTTACCACCTTGATATGACAGGTCGAAAAGTAGCGTGTGCATATAGAAATATCACCATGAGTAGAAGAATTAGCAATCGATTCATTGGCTTTTTCTACATTGTCGCTATATATGTTGTATCAGGATTTCTATGGGAATGGATAAAGTATTTAGTTTTGACTTATATTGTTGGCAATAGCGCCTATATTTACAGTATTGATGTCCCATATAGCTATATATGGACCATAAGCGATATGATTTTAGGTATCGTATTATTTTTGCTGCTCTGTCGCTATTTGTTTCCTTATTATGCTCGATTAGTGGTGACAAAAGAGGGCATTTGTCTTATTGGCCATCGCGTCAAAACCATTCTACAAGATGACATTGAAGACATTAAAACAGTTGGCTGGAAACCCAGCACATCACTTAATAGCTTTGGGCATTCTATTTTGTTTTGGAAGCCACTGGTAGAAATAATCTTAACGAGCGGTAGTAAGATTTATATTAGAAATAAAAATGCACAGCATCTGAAAGAAGATTTAGAAAAGCATCTGATTTAGAAATGATCGGAAGAGCTTGAATATACAATAAAAAGCCAGTAAAATACTCGC
>JBJPGE010000039.1:0-14766 GCA_048595465.1 Methylophagaceae bacterium
GCCACTGATTATGCTGTGATTGAAATGGGTGCTAACCATCCAGGTGAAATTGCACGTTTAGTGGCGATGGCGAAACCTGATGTGGCTGTTATCAATAATGTAGCAGCGGCACACCTTGAAGGTTTCGGTAATATTGAGGGTGTGGCTAGTGCCAAGGCAGAAATTTATGCAGGTCTAAACAAGCAATCTGTTGCAGTGGTTAATAATGATATGCCTTTTGTGTCTAGTTGGAATGCAGCATTGTCAGGCAAACAGGTGATTAGTTTTGCAGTAGAAAATGATGCGGAAATCACTGCTCAGAATTTACAAGTTGATCCGGATGCCAGTCATTTTATGGTTAAGCTGAATGGTGAATTTCACCATATTAATTTGCCATTGCCGGGTATGCATAATGTAGCGAATGCTTTAGCAGCAATCAGCGTAACTAAAGCCTTGGATATTCCAGAACAAGCGATGGTAAAAGGATTGTCATCAATGGCAAGTGTGCCCCATAGATTACAACTTCGATCGGGTGTTAATGCATCACATTTATTAGATGATAGCTATAACGCAAATCCGGGTTCGTATCAAAAAGCATTGCAAGCGCTTACCGCTTTTCACAGCATGCATTGGTTGGTGTTGGGTGATTTTGCCGAGTTAGGACCTAATAGTGAGGAAGTGCATCACCAAATGGGAATTGATGCAAAAGAAGCGGGTGTTACTCGCCTTATGACAATCGGTGAGCAAAGCCAAAGAGCGAGTCAGGCATATGGTGCCAGGGCTCAACATTTTGACAGTATTTCTGAGTTACAAGCTACATTACAAAATGAATTAAAAGAGGGCGTGACTTGCTTGATTAAAGGTTCACGTTTTATGCAATTAGATAAGCTGGCTGATGCACTAGCCGTAGTGGGAGAGCGCTAATGTTACTGATGCTGAGTGAATATTTAAGCCAATTTCATAGTGGTTTTACAGTATTTCAATACTTAACGCTGCGATCAATTTTAGGGGTAATGACTGCACTGGGAATTGCTCTAATTGTAGGGCCAACGATGATCCGTCATCTTAGTTTTAAACAAATAGGTCAGGTGGTGAGGGAGGATGGTCCTGAATCACATCTGAGTAAAGCGGGCACACCGACAATGGGCGGCGCACTCATTTTAGTGGCCATTGCGATAAGTACATTGTTGTGGGCCGATTTGTCCAATAAATATATATGGGTAGTGTTGGTGGTCACGCTAGGCTTTGGAATTATTGGTTTTGTTGATGATTACATTAAATTGGTCCGACAAGATCCAAAAGGTTTATTAAGTCGTTATAAATATTTTTGGCAATCGGTTGTGGGTGCTGGTGCGGCAGTATTTTTGTTCATGACGGTTAGCATGCCAGCAGAAACACAATTGATAATTCCATTTTTCAAGAATATCGTTATCCCTATGGGGGCATGGTATATGTTGCTTACATATCTAGTCATTGTAGGCACAAGTAATGCGGTGAACTTGACCGATGGTTTGGATGGTTTAGCTATTATGCCGACGGTCATGGTGGCGGGTGCTTTAGGCTTGTTTACTTATCTGACAGGACATGCTGAGTTTGCTCGCTACCTATCGATACCTTATATACCGGGGGCAGGAGAGTTGACTGTTTTTTGTGCTGCTATGGTGGGTTCTGGATTGGGGTTTTTATGGTTTAACACTTATCCCGCACAAGTATTTATGGGTGATATCGGTGCCTTAGCATTAGGTGCGGCTTTGGGTACTGTTGCCGTGTTAGTTAGACAAGAGCTTGTCTTATTGATTATGGGTGGCGTTTTTGTGGTGGAGACGTTATCGGTGGTCGTGCAAGTAGCATCATACAAACTACGTGGTAAACGTGTATTTCTAATGGCGCCCATCCATCATCATTATGAATTAAAAGGCTGGCCAGAACCTCGCATTATTGTACGGTTTTGGATCATTACTGTGTTCTTAGTGCTAGTAGGTTTAGCGAGCTTGAAAATCAGATGAACCCTATGGCTGCAGAAATCACACAACAATCGATCGTCATTGTTGGCTTAGGCCAAACAGGTTTGTCGTGCGCACGATTTTTGACCCAGAAAGGTTTTGCAGTAGCTATTATGGATACTCGTGAGCAACCACCTGCATTGGAGACTATTCAGCAAGAATATCCAGAAATTCTAGTCAAAACCGGTGGTTTTGATGCAAGTTGGATGCAGCAAGCAGATATGATTGTACTGAGTCCAGGTGTTGATCCACGGAATGAAAATATTGAAGATGCCCATAAAAGTGGTGTTGAAATTGTGGGTGATGTGGAATTATTTGCACGTTATGCTAATGCACCCATCATTGCGATTACAGGCTCAAATGGCAAAAGTACGGTGACAACATTACTAGCTGATATGGCGCAACAAGCAGGCCGAAAAATTAAGGTGGGCGGTAATTTAGGCACACCAACATTAGATTTGATTACGGACCCAGCGCCTGATTTTTATATAGTAGAACTATCTAGCTTTCAATTAGAGACAGTAAGCTCATTAAATGCCTTTTCTTCGGTTGTGCTTAATGTGAGCCCAGATCACATGGATCGCTATGATAGCGAGCAAGATTACCAAAATACTAAAGCCAAAATTTTTAATGGCGATGGAGTGATGGTGCTTAATTATGACGATGCATTTGTGAGTCAATTATCACAACAAGATCGTAATCAAATTACATTTGGCGTCAATGCCGATTTTAGTGTTGTTAGTCATAACGGTAAACAGTGGTTAGCAGAAAAAGGGCAACCATTAATAGAAGTTGATCATTTAAAAATTGTGGGCAAGCATAATATTGCCAACGCATTAGCTGCATTAGCTTTAGGCAGTGCAATGGCATTGCCAATGCCAGCCATGCTAACAGCATTGCAACAGTATTTAGGGTTACCGCATCGTTGTTGCTTGGTTGGCGAAAATGGTGGTGTGCGCTGGTTCAATGATTCAAAAGCAACTAATGTTGGAGCATGTGTAGCAGCGATAAAAGGATTAGCCGATACTGGAAATATTATTTTAATTGCAGGTGGCGTGGGTAAAGATCAAGATTTCTCAGCGTTAACAGCAACATTGCAACAACATGTTCGTGCCGTAATTTTATTAGGGGAAGATGCAGAGTTAATTTCAGAATCTGTTCCCAAGCAAGTTAAATATTACTCGGTACGTTCACTACAACATGCAGTATCAAAAGCGAATGAAATAGCTATGGAGGGTGACAATATATTGCTATCTCCAGCGTGTGCTAGTTTTGATATGTTTAGTGGTTATGCGCAGCGGGGCGATGTGTTTGAAGAATTAGTAAGGGAGCATTGTCTATGATGTCGCCCATTACGATAGATCGTAAATTACTGTTTGTAGTGACAAGCTTATTAGCATTAGGTTTAGTGATGGTTGGCTCGGCTTCAATTAGCACCGCTGCTAGCAAGTTGGATCAACCTTTTTATTATTTCAACCGACAATGTATTTTTGCAGTCATTGGGATTGGTTTTGCTTGGACTACCGCAACGGTTCGATTATCATTTTGGCAAAAAAATGCACCTTATTTATTGATGTTAGGTATTGCTTTGTTGGTTCTAGTATTGACGCCAATTGGTCGTGAAGTGAACGGCAGTAAACGTTGGTTACCCGTTGGGCCTATAAACGTGCAAGTCGCTGAATTAATCAAGTTATTCTCCATTATTTATATAGCTGACTATTTGCAACGACATCACAGCCAATTACGCGGCTCATTCTTCAAAGTGACGGGGCCACTGTTTTTGTTAGGCGTGGCAGCGGTCTTGTTATTGCTACAACCTGATATGGGGTCGGTGGTAGTGATTTTATCGGTTGTCCTAGCGATGATGTTTTTAGGTGGGGCACGTTTAGATGTATTTCTGGCGTTGATGGCGATATTGGCAGTGTTATTTTCGTTACTTGTTTGGCTAGCGCCTTATCGTTTACAGCGCTTACAAACATTTATGGATCCATGGGCCGATCCTTTTGGAAGTGGTTTCCAACTAACGCAGGCTTTAATTGCCTTTGGACGAGGTGATTGGTTAGGCGTAGGTTTGGGAAGTAGTATGCAGAAATTATTCTACTTACCCGAAGCACATACTGATTTTTTATATTCAATATTAGCTGAAGAGCTAGGTTTGATTGGTGCGATGAGTGTACTGATTTTATTTACGGTATTTATATGGAGAGCATTTGTCATTGGTCGTGCAGCAGAATTGGCTGGTCAAGTCTTTGCATCTCAAATAGCTTATGGAATTGGTCTTTGGTTGGGTCTGCAAGCCTGTGTAAATATGGGCGTAAATATGGGTGCATTACCTACCAAAGGACTGACGTTGCCATTAATGAGTTATGGAGGTAGCAGTTTGGTTATTGTCTGTATTTCCATTGCATTGTTATTTCGTGTAGATCTTGAAACGCGTTATCCAGAAAAGTCAGCAGTGAGGGTGAAACGATGACAACCCAAGCACTGATAATGGCAGGTGGTACAGGTGGACACGTGTTTCCAGCATTAGCTGTAGCGGCCTCCATGCAGAAGCATGACGTGAAGATTGCCTGGATAGGTACGGAAAAAGGAATTGAAGCTAAATTGGTTCCAAAAGCGGGTCATCCTCTACATTTTATTCACGTACAAGGTCTACGTGGAAATGGTTTATTAGGTTGGGTATTAGCGCCCTTTAAACTAGTTAAAGCGGTGTTTGAAGCATTGCGAATAATTCAACGGGTTCAACCGGATGTTGTATTAGGTCTTGGTGGTTTTGCTTCGGGTCCGGGTGGAGTTGCAGCATGGTTATTAAGAAAACCGTTGGTTATACATGAGCAAAATGCAATTCCAGGTTTAACGAATCGTTTGCTATCTAAAATTGCGAAACGCGTTTTAGAGGGCTTTGACAACAGTTTCGTAAATATCAGCACGGCATTATGGGTAGGTAATCCTGTTAGAGCTAGCATTGAAGCTTTAGCTGCACCTGAAGAAAGGTTTGATAATAGAGTCGATCCAGTACGGTTATTAATTTTAGGTGGTAGCTTAGGTGCAAAAGCCTTAAATACCGTTGTACCACAAGCGATAGCATTATTAGAGCAAGATCTTGAGATCAGACATCAATGCGGTGATCGACATCTAGAAGACTGTAAATTAAATTATCAGCAGTCGGGTATTGAGGCTGAAATAACAGCATTTATTAACGATATGCCATCGGCCTATGCATGGGCCGATTTGGTTATTTGTCGTGCAGGTGCACTGACAATTGCTGAATTATCAGCTACGGGTGTTGGTTCTATTTTAGTGCCGTTTCCTTATGCTGTTGATGATCATCAAACACATAATGCTGCAGCATTAGTTGAAGTAGGTGCAGCTTATTTAATGCCGGAAAAAACATTAACGGCACAAGAGCTAGCGGAAAAAATTAAACATTGCATCAGTGACCGTGCCCAATTAAAAAATATGGCCATTGCTGCACGTACACAAACAAAGTTAGGGACAGCAGAACACATTTCGTCTATATGTTTGGAGCTAGCACATGGATAAATTGACCTCAGCAATGCAAAGCCGTGTCAAGCATATCCACTTTATTGGCATTGGTGGTGTCGGTATGGGTGGTATAGCAGAAGTGTTACTAAACCTAGGTTATCAAATTTCCGGTTCAGATCTACAAGAAAACACATTAATTGAACATTTACGTGAGCTAGGTGCAACAGTGATGATTGGCCATGATGCAAGTCATTTAGCCAATACAGATGTGGTAGTGGTGACGACAGCTATTAATGCTGAAAATCCAGAACTACTAGCAGCTAAAGAGCTGCGTATTCCAGTTGTACCAAGAGCTGAAATGTTGGCCGAGTTAATGCGCTTTAGTTACGGCATTGCAGTAGCTGGCACGCACGGCAAAACTACAACAACCAGTTTATTAGCAGCTTTATTAAGTGAAGGCGAATTAGACCCTACTTTTGTTATTGGTGGCCGATTAAATAGTGCCGGTAGTAATGCCCGCTTGGGTAGTGGCCGCTATCTTGTCGCTGAAGCAGATGAAAGTGATGCATCATTTTTATATTTACAGCCTGTGATTGCAGTTGTAACCAATATTGATGAAGATCATATGGCTACTTATGAAGGTGATTTCAATAAGCTGAAAGCAACGTTCATTGAATTTTTACATCATTTGCCGTTTTATGGCATGGCCGTGATGTGCATTGATGATCCCGTAATAAATGAGATTTTGGATGATGTTACCCGTCCTATTTTAAGCTATGGCAGTAATGATGATGCAGATTTCCAATTAACGAATTTACAGCAAGCACAAGGTATCAGTCATTTTACGATCATTGATAAAGCAAATGATGACACGTTTGAAATCACACTCAATATGCCAGGCGAACACAATGCATTAAATGCGACTGCAGCATTAGCAATTGCTAGAAATTTAGGGGTATCTATTGAGGCTTGTCAGCGGGCTTTAAACAACTTTTCAGGCATTGGTCGTCGCTTTAATATCATGGGTGAAGTGTCGATAGATTCAGGCACTGTTTTGTTAATTGATGATTATGGACATCATCCTACTGAGCTTGCGGCAACCATTGCTGCGACGAAAGCGAGTTGGTCTGATCGTCGTTTAGTTGTGGTATTTCAACCACATCGATATAGCAGAACACGTGATTTATTTGAAGACTTTGCACAAGTATTATCAACAATTGATGTGTTAGTTATGTTGGAAGTCTATCCAGCAGGTGAAACACTAATTGCGGGTGCAGATAGCAAGAGCTTATGTCGAGCGATTCGCTTACGAGGCCAAGTTGAACCCATTTTTGCAGAAAGTGAGCAAGCACTTTATGAAATTTTGCCAGGCTTATTAAGTGATAATGATGTGTTATTAACCCTTGGTGCTGGCGATATCGGCAGCATGGCGCGCCAATTAGAAGTGAAGTTAGGAGGGCAACAATAATGATTGCCCTACGTGACACATTACAAGGTGAATTATTACTTAATGAACCTTTGGCAAAACACACTTCATGGCGAGTAGGTGGCATTGCTCAGCAATTCTATCGCCCTGCGAGCGCACAAGATTTAGCGGTATTTCTATCTCAACTTCCTGAAGGAGAGCCAGTGCTTTGGTTAGGTTTAGGAAGTAATTTGCTAGTACGCGATGGTGGTTTTGCAGGTACTGTAATTGCAACAGCAGGAGTATTAAACGCATTAGAAATAGACGGCAATATACTTACGGCAGAAGTAGGAGTGTATTGTGCCAAGCTAGCGAAACAAGCTGCTCGTTCAGGATTAAAGGGTGCTTCATTTTTGGCAGGAATTCCCGGCACATTAGGTGGCGCATTAGCTATGAATGCCGGAGCGCATGATGGTGAAACGTGGCCGTTAGTATCATCTGTGACAACAGTAGACCGCCAAGGGGTTTTACGTCAACGCTTGCCAGAAGACTTCACCGTATCATATCGCCATGTAGACATTCCTAAAGGTGAATGGTTTGTTTCAGCTGAATTAACATTAGCAGAAGGCAATGCTGAAGTTGAAGCGGCTGATATTAAAGCGCTATTAAAACGACGCAATATTACACAGCCTACCAGTCAGCCTTGTGCGGGCTCAGTTTTTCGTAACCCAGAAAATGATTTCTCAGGTCGATTAATCGAAGAAATGGGTTTGAAAGGTTTAACGATTGGTGGTGCTAGCGTATCTGAAAAACATGCTAATTTTATTGTTAATGACGGCACGGCAACCGCCGCCGATATTGAAGCCTTGATTTTCTTATTACAGCAGAAAATTGAACAACAATATGGTGTGAGATTGCAACCAGAAGTACATATTATCGGTGAGGCAGCATGATGAAACGCACCGTCTCAAGAGCAACAGATTTTGGAAAAGTAGCTGTGCTTATGGGTGGACAATCTGCCGAGCGTGACATTTCACTCACCAGTGGAACAGCGGTATTAGAAGCGTTGTCGTTGCAAGGTATCAATGCACATAAAGTGGATACGGCGAGGAATTTGACCAGCCAGTTACAAGCGGGTCAGTTTGACCGAGCATTTATTGTTTTGCATGGTCGCGGTGGTGAAGATGGCGAAATACAAGGGGTGTTAGAGTCATTCTCAATCCCTTATACGGGTAGTGACGTCACGGGTGCTGTGTTGTCGATGAATAAGATGATCAGTAAACAAATTTGGTTACAACAAAACTTGCCGACGGCACAATTTGAACAAGTCACGGCGAATACAAATAATGAGGCATTGGTATCACGCTTAGGTTTGCCACTATTTATCAAGCCTGTGAACGAAGGCTCTAGTATTGGTATGAGTAAGGTGAATTCAGTTACTGAATTAACACAAGCCATTGTACTAGCGACAGAATATGACGCTGAGGTGATAGCAGAGCAATGGATTGATGGTGAAGAATATACCGTAGCCATATTAAAGGATTCTGCTTTACCGACCATTGAGTTAAAAACGCCGAATGAGTTTTACGATTTTGACGCTAAATATCAAGCAAATACGACCGAGTATTTATGTCCTTGTGGCCTAAGTGAACAAGATGAGCAGCATTGCCAACAAATCGCGATAGATGCTTTTAATAGTTTACGTATGAAAGGTTGGGGGCGAATTGATTTTATGCAAGATAAGGCTGGGAAATTTTACTTGTTAGAAGCGAACAGCATTCCAGGTATGACCGATCATAGTTTAGTCCCGATGGCGGCGAAGCAAGCAGGTTTGTCATTTGCTGATCTGGTATGGCAGATATTGGAAACGAGCATGGAGGGCGCATGGTAATGGTAAGAAAATCAAAACGTGGTGCGAGCCGTAAGCTAGTGAAAAAACAACGTCAGCCTATTGTTTGGCGCAATTTATTACAACCTATGGCAATTGTTCTAACGCTAGTTGTCGTCATTGCCGGGCTTAGCTATACGCAACAAACGCCTACTTTGCCAATATTGCATGTCATCGTTGATGGCAAGTTTGTACATGTTGATAAGCAAGCTCTGGTAAAAGCAGTTACGCCCTATGCAACGGGCAGTTTTTTAAGTGTCGATGTGGCAAGTTTGCGAGAAGCGGGCGAAGCATTGCCATGGGTTAAACAGATTCAGGTGAGACGTGTATGGCCAGACAGCCTGCACTTGATTGTTGAAGAGCAGGTGGCAGTAGCTAGGTGGAAAGACAAATGGTTAGTCAACAACAAAGGTGAAACTTTTTTGACGACACAAAATGAGATTCCGAGTGGTTTAGCAATACTTGAAGGCCCGCAGAGTAGCCATGAAGTGGTCGTACAACGATACCAAGTCATGTCAAATGAATTAGCTAAACAGGGCTTGGTAATAACGCATCTGGAAATGGACTTGCGTCGAGCGTGGAATATGACATTAAGCAATGGAATTAAAGTGGTGCTGGGACGTGCCAATAGCGAAAAACGATTCACGCGGTTTATACGTGTTTATCAAGATGAATTACAAAAATATAAAGCACAAATTGCAGTGATGGATATGCGGTACACCAATGGATTAGCGGTGATCTGGAAACAAGGGCAAAAACCAAATTTTAGTGGAACAGTCTAATGACAAAGAAAACAGAAAGAGAATTAATAGTCGGCTTGGATATTGGAACATCTAAGGTGGTAGCCATTGTTGCTGCACCAGTTCCTAATGCTGGCCCAAATGAAAATTCATTAGAGATTATCGGTATTGGTTCACACCCTGCTCGAGGAATGAAAAAAGGGGTGGTGGTCAATATTGAATCGACAGTCCAATCAATTCAACGGGCAGTGGAAGAAGCTGAGCTGATGGCAGGCTGCCAGATTCATTCTGTTTATGCAGGTATTGCAGGTAGCCATATTCGAAGCTTGAATTCGCATGGCACAGTAGCTATTCGTGATAAAGAAGTAGTGCAAAGTGATGTTGATCGTGTGCTTGATGCGGCAAAAGCGGTTCATTTTCCAGGTGATCAGCAACTACTCCATGTTATGCCACAGGAATACATTATTGATAATCAGGAAGGCATACGTGAGCCAATTGGTATGTCAGGTGTACGCCTTGAAGCAAAGGTACATTTGATTACCGGTGCGGTGAGTGCGGCACAAAATATTAGTAAGTGTATTGAGCGTTGTGGCTTAACGGTAGACGGCATCATTTTAGAGCAAATGGCTTCTAGTTATTCGGTGTTAGAACAAGATGAAAAAGATCTGGGTGTTTGTTTGGTCGATATTGGTGGTGGCACAACAGATATAGCCGTATTTATTGATGGTGCAATTCGTCATACCGCTGTTATTCCAATTGCGGGTGATCAAGTGACCAATGATATTGCGGTGGCATTACGCACACCTACGCAGTATGCCGATGAAATTAAAATTAAATATGCCTGTGCATTAACGCAGCTAGCACGTGAAGATGAAACCATCGAAGTGCCAAGCGTAGGCGACCGTCCGCCACGTAAATTGGCGAGACAAACGCTTGCTGAAGTTGTTGAACCACGTTATGAAGAATTATTAATGCTGATCCAGGCAGAATTGCGCCGCAGTGGCTTTGAAGAAATGTTGGCTGCTGGCGTGGTGTTAACGGGCGGTAGCTCAAAAATGGAAGGTGTTATTGAGTTAGCGGAAGAAGTATTTCACCTTCCGGTGCGACTAGGTTTGCCAAAACATGTAGGCGGCTTAGTTGATGTGGTGAGAAACCCAATACATGCAACAGGTGTGGGACTGTTGTTATTTGGTAATCAAGAAGATGAGAGCGGGCAATCAGTAACAAAAACAGGTGGCGGACTTAAGGTGATGATGGAACGAATGAAAAGTTGGTTCCAAGGAAATTTTTAAAATTTATAAACATATTAATAATTTAAAGTAAAAACTGAGGGAGAAAATAAAATGACATTTGAACTAATCGATACATATACACAAAACGCGGTAATTAAGGTGATAGGTGTAGGCGGTGGTGGCGGTAATGCACTAGAACATATGGTGTCTAATGAAATTGAAGGTGTTGATTTTATTTGTGCCAATACTGATGCGCAAGCATTAAGAAAAAGTTCTGCTACTACGCAGCTACAACTAGGCACAGATATTACGAAAGGCTTAGGGGCTGGCGCTAACCCTGATGTAGGCCGCCAAGCAGCATTGGAAGATCGTGAACGTATTCAAGAGGTCATTACCGGTGCAGATATGATATTTATTGCTGCCGGCATGGGTGGCGGTACCGGTACAGGTGCTGCACCTGTAGTTGCACAAGTTGCTAAAGAAATGGGTATTTTGACTGTTGCGGTAGTAACAAAACCATTCCCATTTGAAGGTGTAAAACGTTTAAAAATAGCCAATGCAGGTATAGATGAACTTGGTCAACATGTTGATTCACTAATCACTATTCCAAATGAAAAATTGATTGCGGTTTTGGGCAAAGAAATGAGCTTACTCAATGCATTTAAAGCAGCTAATGATGTATTACTAGGCGCAGTGCAAGGTATTGCAGAATTAATTACGCGAGAGGGAATGATCAACGTTGATTTTGCCGATGTACGGACAGTTATGTCAGAAATGGGCATGGCAATGATGGGAACAGGTAAAGCAACAGGTGAAAACCGCGGTATAGAAGCAGCGCGTCATGCAGTGTCTAGCCCGTTGTTAGAAGATGTTGATTTATCAGGTGCTCGAGGCGTGTTAGTAAATATTACTGCTGGTTTAGATATGACCATTCAAGAATTTGAAGATGTTGGTAATACGATTAAAGATTTTGCATCTGATGATGCCACGGTTGTAGTGGGTACTGTTATTGATCCAGAAATGACTGAGGAATTGCGTGTAACTGTTGTGGCGACAGGACTGGGTGCTGAGAAAATCTCAGCAGTTTCACTAGTGCCTGACGCTGAAATACAAGAAATGGTTATTGCAAAAAAACAGGTTGATATCGACTACGATAAACCAACTATTTTACGAAACGAGGAACAATCACAACAAAAACAGGTCGTAAATGGTGACGTGAATATGGATTATCTAGATATTCCTGCTTTTTTACGTAGACAGGCAGATTAAAAGCGAGAGTATTGCAGATAGTTGAAAAGACTAGAATTGTGATATTATATTAGTCATAAATATGAAAGAAAGGGATGGTGCGCCGTGATAAAGCAACGAACATTGAAAAATGTAATTCGTGCAACAGGTGTTGGGTTACACAGTGGTGATACTGTATACCTAACTTTGCGGCCGGCTGCCCCAGATGCAGGTATCGTTTTTAGACGGGTTGATCTCGATCCTCCAGTTGAAATAAAAGCCAAAGCAGAGAATGTGGGAGAGACCGCATTATCGACAACATTAATGGAAAATGGCCAAAAGATATCTACTGTTGAGCATTTACTTTCGGCTTTTGCAGGATTAGGCATTGATAATGCCTATATTGATGTGAATGCTGCTGAAGTACCTATTATGGACGGTAGTGCTGGCCCCTTTGTCTTTTTAATACAATCAGCAGGCATTGAAGAACAGGCTGTAGCTAAGAAATTCATCCGAATCAAACAGCCAGTGATGTTTGAAGATGGTGATAAGTGGTGTAAATTTGAACCTTTTGAAGGCTTTAAAGTAAGCTTTACCATTGATTTTTCACATCCAGCATTTTCGGGTCGATCGCAGCATGTTGAAGTTGACTTTTCATCGACATCATTTGTTCGAGAAGTCAGTCGGGCACGTACATTTGGTTTTATGAAAGATATTGAGAAATTACGTGAAAACAATTTGGCGCTAGGTGCCAGCGTAGATAATGCAATTGCTTTAGATGATTATCGTGTTGTGAATGAAGATGGCTTGCGTTATGAAGATGAGTTTGTACGTCATAAAGTATTAGATGCTATTGGTGATTTATACTTACTTGGTTACAGCTTAATTGGATCATTCAATGGCCACAAATCAGGGCATGAATTAAATAATAAATTACTACGTAAATTATTAGAGCAAAAAGATGCGTGGGAATTAGTAAGCTTTGAAGATGAGAAAGATGCGCCCATCTCATTTAGCCGACCTGCAGCTTCGATTGTAACTTAGCCCTTAAACCTATTAGCTAATTTTTCAAGAGAGGCGCTTAATGCCTCATTATCAATAACTTGCGATGTTTGTTGAAGAGCTGTTGCCGCTGATTTAGGTAACAGCGTAGTTGATGTTTCAACTACTCTTTCATGGCTAATATCAGGCCGAACTTTAACTTCAATATTGTTGACAGGCATTTTCAGCTGAGCGGAAAATGTTTTACACAGCGTCGGCACCTGAAAACGAATTAAACTAGCAAATGAAGCATTATCAGTGTGAATAATAAGTGTTTGATTCTTAATGTTAGCTAAACGGCAATGGGCTGAAAACTGCAATGGTAAAGCTTGATGTAATGTGTGATTAAGCTTTTCGATAAGTTGGGCATGTTGAGCTAATTTAGCCAACATTTTATTGTGCTGACAAATAGAGTTTATGTGTTCTGGCTGTTTAGGCATGATGATTACTAGATTGTTATTTTCTACTTGCGATTATACACCGCCTTAAATGATTTTAGGATCAGTTCAAGGTTTTATCAAAAAAAAGTGCTATCCTTAGACCTGTTGAATTGCTCAATTTAAAACGCATATTTCTAATATTGGGATATGTTTTAGAGGTGTTATTAAACATGCAGATTCTCATTATATCGCCGAATCAATCGGCACATAAACATTGGACTCTCACATCATTCCACCTGATTGTAGCAAGCCTCCTACTGTTAACACTATTTGTATGTGCTGTACTCTATTTTTCAAAACATGCAATATTACAGTCATCTTCGACAGCAATCCCTTACTATGTATCATTGACCTCTGAGCCATTATCAGCACATGAAAAAAAGCTAAGTAGAGATAGCACGAAGCAGGATGTACCTGAAATTTATGCAAAACGGTTAGGGGTTTTACAAGCTGAGGCAATTAGGCTAAAAGCAATAACGAAGCAACTTGCAAACCTTACAGGGTTTGATTTGTCGGGTTATTCATTTGATTCTGAGCCTAGCCAAGGTGGGGTAGAAGAAGCGGGAACAGCACTAAGTGATACAGAGTTTGGCATGAACCTTACATCTCTATCTGATACGTTTGATGAACAATTGTACCAGTTAGAGTTAATGCAGACTTATTTGGTTACAGAAGATGCGATAGCATCAACTATTCCAAGCAGAAAACCGATCGATGAGGGATGGTTGTCATCACATTACGGTAATCGTATTGACCCTTTTGATGGCAATAAGACATTTCATCATGGAATCGATTTTGCGGGAAAAGAAGGTGGCGGCATCTATGCTGTAGCTGATGGTTTGGTTAGCTGGACTGGAAATAAAAGTGGCTACGGTAAAACAGTAGAGATTGATCATGGTAATGGCTATGTCACTCGATATGCCCATAGTAAAGAACTTCTTGTTAGTTTAGGCGATAAGGTTACTAAGGATCAGAAAATTGCTTTAATAGGCTCTACAGGACGATCTACGGGTCCCCATGTGCACTTTGAATTATTGCGTGCAGGTCATACAATAAATCCTAAAAACTTCACTAAGAATTAAATAAATTCTTCCTTTTCATTAGCGATTTTGTCATCTAATCGATAAGGGATACTTGTGCCAAAATTATTTTAATTCAACTCTTGAATTTAGTGGCTTAGACACCATATAGTAAAGAGTTTAGATCTTATCCGTACTACGCGTTATAATCACGCGATTTTCTTAAATAGACACAAAGGGCAATATTGTTGCCCAACAACAGGTAGCGAACACAATGGCAAGCAAGTTTTTCCGCAAGATTTTTGG
>JBJPGE010000040.1:0-14655 GCA_048595465.1 Methylophagaceae bacterium
CCATGAATTAATACGTTGCACTAATTCAGTGTAGTCCTTTTCAGGGGTTGAACGTTTTAGTAAGAAGGCAATGGTGCTGGCAATAACAAGCAAGGCATACAATCCGGCCAACGACCATAGAACAGTACTATTAGCTGTATTAAAGATCATGCTATTTCCTCCAAAGCACCACGGGCACGATTAAAAATAGTGAGAGATAACAATGCGAACATAATGATTAGCAGATAAGTGAGCCAAGGAGCCGGGTTAAAACCTAATCCTAAAACAAGCGCTATTACGCCAAATAAGAATGCGCGATCACTTTTCCCCATCGGACCGTCATAACGACGTTCGGCTCCAATTTGAATAGCCACTACACCAGCCATTTCACTGACAACGGATAAAATAACGACTAGCACTAACCAGCTGGCATTAACGCCAGCAACCAGAGCTAAAGGTAAATACAAAGCCACGTCCGATAACACATCGCCTAGTTCATTTAAAATCGCGCCTAAAGATGACTTCATATCATGTTCACGTGCCAGCATACCGTCGATGGCATTAAGTGCCATACGCACAAAAAGTACGACAGGAACCATAAGTAATGGCCAGTGGTTCTCAGGGAAAAGCACAATAAATCCACCAGCAATAAATGAAATAATCATCGCCAATATAGTGATGTGATTGGCAGTGATGCCTTTATCGGCTAATTTACTATTTAAAGGTCTTAGTAAGTTCTGAAATTTTGGTTTTAAATCGTAGATTGAAGGCATGTTTTTACCTAGAGTTGAGTATTCATAAAAAAGAAAAGCAAGCCACTATAATTATGGCTGAAACAGAAAAAGTTGTAGCTGTGAACATCAATGCGGACTTACCCCCTAAAAGTTGAGAGGTTACCAGCCACAATACCAGCGATGCTATAAAAAAATAGATACTATTGGGAATATTAGATGAATATTGGTCGGAGGCTAAAGCAAGAAACAGACTTAATATAAAAGTCAACGCAGAGCTGAGAAATAATGCTTGCGTATATTTATCCCAAAAAGGCCCTGCTCTAAAAAAAGCATAGATGAGTACAAGCAAGGCATAAATTCCAGAAAAGGCACTGAGGCCATACGCCAAAATGATAGTGATAATATTGCTAGGCATGAGACTTGATTAATAATCCTGGCGGTTAGTTATTTTTGAAATCCACTTTCCAAATATCGCACCACATGTGCAAGCAATGAAGATAAAGGGAGAAGAAATCAACATTGCGATTACAGTACCTTGTAAGCCAATGAAATCACTCATTCCATATTTTCCTAAGCTATACCAGCCGACTCCTATAATAAAAAGTGCAGGTATTGTTGTTAGAACACCTGCTTTAATCTTATTTTTCTGCTCAATGAAGGCGCTGACGGCACCTCCGAGTGTGGGAACCGACCAGAACAAATAATTAGCTAGAGGATTGTTAAGAGTTTTGGTGATTCCAAAGTAAGCTATGAGTCCAGCTATCATTGCTATACAGCTCAAAAACCAAGTTTTTTTCATTCTAAATATACCTATACTTGTGCATCTAATGCTATTTTCTTAGCCGTATTAAAATCACTCTTACCACTACCTAGTTTAGGAATAGTATCAACAGCAATTAATAATGCTGGCACCATTAAGCTATTAAGACCAGAGTTTGAAATGCACTCTTTAAGAGCGACCTCTTCAATTTCACCGGCATAAAGCAATACTACTTTTTCACCTTTTTTATCATCGGGCAGGGTGGTGGTTAATATCTCTACCTCTGCTGGAAGTGCTGGGTTTATTGCGGCTTCTATTGCGCCAAGACTGATCATTTCACCGCCAATTTTGGCAAAGCGTGAATAGCGATCGACAATGACTAAAAAACCGTCTTTATCGATATGGCCTTTATCACCCGTTTTATACCAACGCTGCCCATCTATTTCAGCAATGACATCGGCTGTTTTATCAGCATCGTTTAAGTAACCTTGCATCACTTGAGTACCACCAATCAGGATTAAACCATCTTCACCTGTTGACAGACTTTCCATGGTGGCTGGATCCACAATACGCACACTACTACCGGGTAATGGCAAACCAACCGTGCCTTTTTTATCACCGGTTTGTACACTCCAATCATCGGCAATGCGGTCAGGAATATTGACTGTAGCAACCGGCGTGGTTTCTGTTGTGCCGTAACCTTCGTAAATGGTTTTACCAAATTTAAGGCTAAAAGCATCACGAATTTCAGGATTAAGTCGTTCAGCACCGGCGATCACAATACGTAATGAATCAAGCATCAGCGGATGGATGCGACGGTTTTTATTAAATAGTCGTAAGAAAGTTGATGTGCCACAAAAAACAGTCGCTTGATGTTTACTGATACCTTTAGCAATATTCACCACATCTGTTGGATCGGGGTGGCAAATGGCAGGAATACCTTCAACCATCGGTAATAATCCCGTTACAGTTAAACCAAAGGCATGGAATAACGGCAAGCTGGCAACCATTACATCATCATGGCGGGTATCTAAAACATCAGATACTTGTTTGATATTGCCCATAATATTTTGATGACTCAGCACCACACCTTTAGGCTCGCCTTCGCTGCCGCTAGAGAATAAGATAGCGGCTGGCTGGTGGATCTTAGTTTGCTTGCCATAGATGGATAATAATAATTTGGTCGGCAAAATATAGGTAGCAAGTAGCGTGGTGATTTGTTCGACCTTGCCAATTTTTTGATGCACATCTTCTAAATAAATAGGTGTGACTAATTCAAATAATGGTGTGAGCTCAATACCTTTTTGTTCTAGCTTTTTAACAAATTTACGTGAGGTGTAAATGGTCTTTATTTCAGCTTTGTTGATGGCAGATAATAATGAATCGACATTAGCCGTGAAGTTAAGGTTGATCACCGTTTTGCCGCTGATAAATGCGCCCATATTTGCTAATAAGCCAGCACTGCTGGTGGGTAGTAATAAGCCAATATTCTGTTCTGGAGATTGCTTCTTGAAACGGCGAGAAAATAATAACGCCCCTGTTAATGCTTTGCGACGAGATAAAGTATGATTCGTTTGAATATCAGTCAAACAATCAGCACGGCCATTTAGTTTTACGCGATCGATCCATGCATGGGCGATAGCAGGCAGTGCTTCGGTATAACTCTGCCAAGTATTGATAGAGAGGTCAAAAACTGCACTTTTTACATCCGTTGTTGTTGAATCGATGGTCATGGGGTTACCAAAAGCGACAATCACATCTCTACGCAAGCTATTTGTTTGGCGTAATGTTTGTAAATTATCACTTGAACGAGAGAAGCGACTTCCCCATAAACCACGTAGGTAGAACGGTAGAATCACACCATCAACATCGTCAACGCAATGTTCAAAGCCTTTTTTAAACTCCCCTAGCTGACCACTTTTACTGATCGCCCCTTCAGGGAATAGGCAAACTACATCGCCTTGTTTTAGATATTCATTAACGGCTGCAAGTGCATCTTTACTGCTGCCACTAGAAATTGGAATTACACCAAACAGGTCTAAAAACCATGATAAATACCAGCGATCATAATATTTATTAGCCATCACAAAACGGACAGGACGCGGACTAGCAATTTGAACCATTGCCCAATCTAACCAGCTAACATGGTTGCCCAGCATCAGCACACCACCTTGTGATGGCATATTGTCAAAACCTTGTACATTAACCTTATACTTGCTTGAAAAGACCGTACCAAATACATAGCGGACTAATGATTGCGGCAGCTTCCATACGGTATAAACCGCACCTATTAGGGCCACTAGGCTAAGTAGATGCAGTATTACTTGGCTAGGAATTTCAGCTAGAGCAAAGCCAACGGTGATAGTTAAAAAACTAATCATAACCACATTTTGCACCCAGTTATTACCTGCTAGCACAGTCCCTAATTCACCCGATCGAGCATGAAATTGAATTAATGAATTTAAAGGCACAATAAACAAGCCGCCAAAAAATCCAAAGCTGAGGATATCTATTGCAAGCCAGCTGGTTGAATTAATTTGTGGTAATAAAAATAAAGTCACTACCATGCCCAATGCACCGACAGGGATTAATCCAGTTTCAATATATTTATCAGAGATCTTTCCAGCTAATAAAGAGCCGGTAACAATGCCTATGCCTGAACAGGCTAATAAGCCTTGAATGACGATAGTGTTATCGACAGACAACATTTCTTTTGCGTAGGCGGGAAAGGCGGCTAAAACCACTTGCGATACGCCCCAGAAAACGGATAAACCAATGATCGATAACCAAATAACAGAATCGGCACGAATAAGTTTGAGGTTGTTTTTTAACGATTTACCTGATCGATAGTGCTGCCAATCAAAGGATTCTGATTTTTTAGGCTGCTCAATGGTAGGGAGGCGAGTAGCAAAATAAAGCTCGATCAAACTGCCCAATACAAGCAACCAACCCAAAGGTGCAATCAATTGAATAATATCTGCTTCAGTGGTGAAGACTTGGCCTGCTAGCATGTTCTCAAAGAAAATTGAAAATACAAACATGCCTAATAAGATAGCGATAATGGTGGTGGATTGAACAAAACCATTGGCAGCAGCTAAATTATTTTTACCTGCAATTTCACGAATATAGCCGTATTTAGCGGGTGAATAAAATGCACTTTGCACCGCCAACATAAAGGTCATAACAAAAGCGAGTTTAAACCAGCCCAGATAATAAGAAGCAGTAATAAGTAATGTAATCGCTACAGCAGCCACTGCCGCCCAGCGCATAATATGGGGCTTTCTAAAGCGATCAGCCAATGAGCCAGAAGGCGTGAATAACAATATAAAAGGTAGAAGGATCAAACCGTTGATAATGGCGGTGAGAATAATTTGTGTTGAACCATCATAAATCTTAAAAACAGTATTTTGAATGATGATTTTATGTCCTAAATCGACAAAGGCATTTAGGAAGATCATGGAGATAAAGGAAATAAAACCAACTGTTTTATAAAGTGAATTCATTTTGTTTCTCAACCGTGAGTGATAACGTGCATCCATAATAAGGGTGTGTGTTAGATAAAGCGACTTTAATACCTAAGTTGCATTATTTTGCCTCAAGGGTATTGATATGTAATACTTGTGTCAAATTATAAACAAAAAGGCACAAACATGGCGCAAACAACGCAACTTATTGATACCTTAAAGCGAATGCTCAAATCGCATGGTTTTTCGTATGCGGATGTGGCTAAACAACTGTCTTTGTCACAAGCGAGCGTGAAGCGTTTATTTTCAGAGCAGAGTTTTTCGTTAGAGCGATTAGATAAAGTGTGCCAAATGATGGAAGTGGAAATATCTGATTTAGTATTGCAGATGAACGAGCAATATTCATTTATGCTGTCAGAATTAACACTAGAGCAGGAACAAGAAATAGCCGGTGAGGTGTCATTATTATTAATTACCGTTTGCGTGTTAAATCGCTGGGCTATGTCAGATCTGATCAAGCATTTCCACTTAACAGAACACCAATGCATTCATTGTTTGGCCATATTAGATAAATTGAAATTGATTGATTTATTACCCGGCAATAAAATCAAACTAAAAGTGGCATCCAACTTCAAATGGCGTAGCAATGGCCCTATTCAGCAGTTCTTCCAACAAAAATTAGCAGCTGATTTTTTTGATAGCAAGTTTAGCCAAAAGCAAGAAAAGTTAATTGTTATTAACGGCATGTTAAGCCATGAAGCGATGTCTATTTTCCACCGAAAGCTCACCCAATTGGTGCATGAGTTTAATGACCTCAATAATGAGGATGCAGCACTGCCGCTTGAACAACGAACCGGCACAACAGTCGTATTAGCCACTCGAAATTGGCAGTATGGCTTGTTTGATAGTTTGAGAAAGTAGCTTATTGCTTCAACTTAAAATCAAGTTGATTGACCGTGGCCTTTGTTTTCTTCTATATTCACAATGAAAACATCGCAAATATATTAACCAGCTCATTGATATAATTGTCAGCCCTATTCTTTGCTTCATTAGTATTAAGAGCATTTTTTCCTAAATTAGACGCTATAATAAAACTTACTATCCAATAAGCATCTGTAGTTTCTTTAAATACATAATACCCATAATATTGTCGGGTTTCTGGAGAAACGTAAAATGCGCCAAATTCACCTTCCGACCCAGTAACAGGATTTAATTTACGTGTTTTTCGGATGGCCTGTTCCATTTTAGCCATCCCCTTCGACAGGCTTCCTGCTTTATCGACTATAAATATTTGAACATAATCATCTAAATTGCGAAATCGTCCTGATTTGGTGTATGTATATTGATGTAGTACTCCTTTTTTACCTTCTTCTTGTGCCAGCTTATATTCTTCACCATCAAAAGATATGGACTGTACGACATCATCCCCGCTTGTAAAGTATAAAAAAGCAGCAGCTATTAGCACAATGATAAAAATATTTTTCATAATTTCCTAGCCTTCTAAAGGGGGGAGCAAGGGTTAAGCCAGCTTGATTTTACTTTTCACTTTCCAAAAAACGCTCAGCATCTAATGCAGCCATACAACCTGCACCGGCAGAAGTGATGGCTTGACGATAGATTTGATCAGAGACATCACCAGCAGAAAAAATGCCGGGGACACTGGTTTGTGTGCCCTTTACTTGTGTGATGTAACCGTGATCCATTTCAAGCTGACCATCAAAAATACCAGTGTTCGGTGAATGGCCAATGGCGATGAATACACCTTGAACTTGCACTTCTGACATGGTGCCATCATCTCGGTTTTTAACACGCAGGCCAGTTACACCTACATCATCACCTAATACTTCGTCTAATTCAGAATTCCATAGGATTTCGACATTACCTTCTTCTGCTTTTTTGATAAGTTGTGTACTTAATATTTTTTCAGAGCTGAATTTATCACGGCGATGAATAACCGTTACTTTTGATGCGATATTAGAAAGGTATAACGCTTCTTCAACCGCTGTGTTACCACCACCAATAACGGCAACGGGTTGGTTTTTGTAGAAGAATCCGTCGCAGGTGGCACAGGCTGAAACACCGCGACCTTTGAATGCTTCTTCTGATTCCATACCGAGGTATTTAGCCGATGCGCCTGTCGCAATAATTAATGCATCCGCCGTATAGGTACCTGCATCACCTGTCAGTGTATAGGGACGTTTGCTAAGGTCGGTAGTATGAATATGGTCAAAGATGATCTCTGTACCAAAACGTTCAGCATGGCGTAGCATGCGTTGCATTAATTCTGGGCCTTCAACACCTTGGTCATCGCCAGGCCAGTTATCAACGTCGGTTGTCGTTGTGAGCTGACCACCTTGTTCGATACCTGTGATTAAAATAGGCTCAAGTGCTGCACGTGCTGCATAGACAGCAGCGGTATAGCCAGCAGGACCAGAACCTAAAATTAATAAACGACAATGTTTAGCGTCAGCCATTTTTTTTTCTCCAAAATTAGTGATGAGTCACAGCTTATCTGCTACGCGAATCTAGGTAAAGTATTAAACTTGTAAAGCTGTGTTAAAATAACACGCTAAATTATTGGAACGACTGGAAATATCACCTTGGCTCAAGCAACACGAATTGATTCTAAAGACAAACAACAAGTTGTATCGGGCGCAGTTGGCTTTCGCTTGCGCGAAGCGGCACTTATTTTATCTTTAGCATTAGCTGCTTATCTATTATTGGCTTTGTGGTCATATCAGCCCACCGATCCAGGTTGGTCAACTACAGGCATGAATGACGTGGTTGAAAATCGAGGCGGAATTGTGGGTGCATGGTTGGCCGACACTTTGTTATTTGGCTTTGGATTCCCGGCTTATTTGTCGCCGATTATGCTGGCTTTCAGTGGTTGGATGTTATTTAGCTGGGGCAAAACAGCCGATCCATCCGATGCATTACATTTCTGGATTGTGAAAGCGATAGGTCTAATTATGGCCGTCGCTGCTGCAAGTGGTTTATCGTCACTCAGTTTTATGGAACAAGCACAGAACTTGCCGATGGGGGCTGGCGGTGTATTAGGTGAAATTGTGGGCAGTGGCTTTATCTCAGTATTTGGTACATCCGGAACGACATTATTATTGTTAGCGATACTATTGACAGGTATTACGCTATTTACGGGACTATCATGGTTGATGGTCATTGATCGCTTGGGTGCAATGGCTTTAACCGTTTTTTATACTGTTTCAAGTTGGATGCGTGGATTGAAAGAAGACAGGGCGGCGAAACAGGTGAAGCAGCGCCGTGAAGATGTCTTTGTGCAGCAAAATGAAAAGCTACAGTCGCGTGCAAAGGTACGAATAGAACCTGTTTTAGACGCATCGAAGCCAAGCAAACGAGAAGAAAAAGAGCGACAAGTTCCCTTATTTGGGACCTCTGAAGAAGGCAGCATGCCGCCACTTGCTTTGCTCGATGAGGCGGAAGAAAGTATCGGTGGTTATAGTGAAGAAGTATTGCAGGCTTTATCACGACAAGTTGAGCTGAAATTAAAAGATTTTGGCGTTGAAGTGCAAGTAGTCGAAGTGCAGCCAGGCCCTGTGGTAACACGTTTTGAATTGCAACCTGCGCCAGGTATTAAGGTCAGTCGCATTTCGGGTTTAGCTAAAGACTTAGCACGGGCGTTATCGGTGAGCAGTGTACGTGTGGTTGAAGTGATTCCTGGTAAATCGGTCGTTGGTTTAGAAATTCCAAATACACATCGTGATATGGTGCGTCTGCGTGAGATTCTGGGTTCACCAGAATATGAAAACAGTAAGTCTGTGTTAATGATGGCCTTGGGTAAAGATATTGCGGGTCGTCCCGTATCAGCTGATCTAGAAAAAATGCCACATTTATTGGTGGCGGGTACGACGGGTTCAGGTAAATCTGTCGGCATTAATGCGATGATTCTTAGCTTGCTCTATAAAGCAACGCCTGAGCAAGTTCGACTGATTATGATTGATCCTAAAATGCTCGAATTATCGGTGTATGAAGATATCCCGCATCTTTTGACTCCAGTTGTTACTGATATGAAAGAAGCGGCTAATGCCTTGCGGTGGTGTGTGGCTGAAATGGAACGTCGTTATCCTCTTATGGCAGCGATGGGCGTACGCAATATCACCGGCTATAACAAAAAAGTACAAGAGGCGATTGATCGGGGGGAACCTATTATCGACCCAACGGTTGATTTAGTTGATGGTGAACCACCAGAAACCTTAACGCCGTTGCCATTCATTGTCGTCGTCATCGATGAGCTTGCTGACATGATGATGGTGGTGGGTAAACAAGTTGAAGAGTTGATTGCACGTTTGGCTCAAAAAGCACGCGCATCAGGTATACATTTGATTTTGGCGACACAACGTCCTTCTGTTGATGTCATTACCGGCTTAATAAAAGCCAATATTCCTACGCGTATCGCCTTTCAAGTATCGTCACGAATTGATTCACGCACTATCTTAGATCAAATGGGTGCGGAACAATTATTAGGGCAGGGTGATATGTTGTATCTTCCACCGGGCTCGGGCTTGCCTGAACGTGTGCATGGTGCATTTGTAGATGATAATGAAGTGCATGCGGTTGTTAATTTCTTAAAGGAAAATGCACAGCCGAATTATTTAGAAGAAATAATACAACCACCCATTGAAGAAGTGGAAGGTGGCGGGTTAGCTGATGCCAGTGATGGCGAACAAGATCCGCTTTATGATCAAGCTGTTCAGGTTGTTGTTGAGTCTCGCCGTGCGTCTGTTTCAGGTGTGCAGAGACGGTTGAAGATAGGCTATAACCGAGCCGCCAGAATTGTCGAAGCAATGGAAGCTGCTGGTGTAGTTTCAGCGATGCAGGGTAATGGTAGTAGGGAAGTATTAGCTCCACCTCCAAGAGATTGATGCAGTAATTGTTAGCTAACAGTTGTCACACTAGCAACATTAATTAGAATAACGGAAAATTGAATGACTAAATTGATTACACGATCTTTTATTGCTGGTATCGCACTCATAGGGTCTTTTTCTGTAATGGCAGCAGAATCTGGAATAGAAAAACTCAATCACTTTGTAGAAACAGTCAAAACCTTTCAAGCAGATTTTACTCAAACCGTATTTGATCCTAATGGACAAGTCATGGAAGAAGCACAAGGCACGTTTTCATTAGATCGTCCAGGTCGGTTTCGTTGGGATTATCAAGACCCTTATCCACAGCACATTGTTGCAGATGGACAGCGCATTTGGTTTTATGATGTTGACTTAGAACAGGTTACAGTGAACTCACAATTAGAAGCTTTAGCGGATACCCCCGCGACCTTACTGTCAGGTGAAACCAAGCCAGAAGATAAGTACTTACTTACAGATATTCCTTCTGATGACGGAATGTTATGGGTAGAACTTATTCCAAAAGATGTTGAGTCTAGTTTCCAAACAATCATATTGGCCTTTGATAAAATAGGCCTGCGCCAAATGATTATGAAAGATAGTTTTGATCAACAAACTCGCTTAGTGTTTAACAAAGTTATTGAGAACCCGAAACTAGCGGAGGATCTATTTACATTCACACCGCCAGAAGGTGTAGATGTTGTAGGTGAAACCGAACTTAATCTTAATGCAGAGCATATGCCTGCTGTAGATCAATAGTCTAATAAACATCGTAGTGAGTAGCTTATTTGAAAATATTGATGATCTTGCTGGACGGCCACTCGCAGATCGAATGCGACCGACATCCTTAGATGGTTATATTGGTCAAAAACACTTATTAGCTGAAGGCAAACCGCTCAGACAAGCAATATCATCAGGCCACCCACATTCGATGATCTTCTGGGGGCCGCCGGGTACAGGGAAAACTACCTTAGGAAAATTAATTGCCGGTTATTGCGATATGGAGTTTATTAGCATATCAGCGGTATTAGTTGGGGTAAAAGAAGTGCGTGCCGCCGTGACTAGAGCGCAGCAGTTACAACAGGAACAGGGCCGTCGTACGCTGTTATTTGTTGATGAAGTACACCGCTTTAATAAATCACAACAAGATGCTTTTTTACCCTATGTTGAAGACGGTACATTTACCTTTATTGGCGCCACAACAGAAAACCCCTCATTTGAGTTAAATAATGCACTTCTATCACGAGCACGTGTCTATGTGTTGCAGTCATTGGGTAGTGAAGACTTACGTCAGATAATAGATCGGGCGATGAATGACGAAAAATTGGGTGTTGCAGATCGCGGTGTTGCGTTAGCTGATGAGTTACGTGATCAATTATCTCAAGCCGTAGATGGTGATGGTCGACGTGCATTAAACCTCTTAGAAATTGTGATTGACTTGGCTGATAGTAAAGGTCAAAAACAAGTTAAAGAAGATGATTTAGCCGAAGTGTTATCGGGCACGCTACGCCGCTTTGATAAGGGTGGTGAAGCCTTTTATGACCAGATTTCAGCACTCCATAAATCAGTGCGAGGTTCATCACCGGATGGCGCCCTATATTGGCTATGCCGAATGTTAGATGGCGGTTGTGATCCTGTTTATTTAATGCGGCGAATTGTACGCATGGCTAGTGAAGATATTGGAAATGCCGATCCGCGAGGCTTACGCATAGCATTAGACGCGTGGGAGAGTTTTGATAAATTAGGCAGACCAGAGGGGGATTTAGCTATTGCTCAAGCAGTAGTGTATTTAGCCTGTGCCCCGAAAAGTAATGCCGTCTATACCGCGTTTAATGCAGCGATGCATGATGTAAAAACACAGGGTTCAGCCGAAGTGCCTATTCACTTACGTAATGCACCCACTAAGTTAATGAAAGAGTTGGGTTATGGTAAGGAATATCGTTATGCTCATGATGAACCGGATGCCTATGCGGCGGGGGAGGATTATTTTCCTGAGGAGATGACGCCTCGGAATTATTATCAGCCGGTTAACCGTGGCTTGGAGATTAAGATTGCTGAGAAGTTGGAGCGGTTGAAGGTTTTGGATCGGCAAGCTAAGAAGGAAAGTTAGAATTTTACTGTTGGCTTTGGTTATTTCGTCATTCCGGTATGTTTTTAGCCGGAATCTATGAACGGTATTTCATATAAAGGCACATTACTCTGTTGCCACATGGCGTTCATTTCTTTTGCTTGCCCAAAAGAAACAGAACCAAAGAAAAAGGCACCCGATATCGCCTTCTTCCAAAAACCAAGCTACTTTTGTGGCGTGTTCGCAAACTCGCTAACGCTCAAACACGCGAGCACTTCACCCACAAAAGTAGCTTGGTTTTTGGAGGCGATATAATGGGATCCAGATTTAAATGGCTGGATTCTTTTTTGCTTTAGAGTTTAGTGTTGATTTGGTCAGTCTCCGTTACATTACTTATTAGCATCCACAGTTCAGCCGTTAGCATTTCTACTTCAGCCGCTAACTCCTCAATTTCAGCAAGGTTTATAGCTTTCTTTCCATTTCGAATAGAACTAATGAGGTTTTTGACTACAATTTTATTACTTTCTTGATGTTCATATACATTTGCCATGAGTGGATTATGTGCGAGCAGGTTTCTATATTTGGAGAGCTCCTTTACGCGACGAAGGTGTTTTAAAATGTCTCCAATGTCGGGTTCTTCATTTCGTATGCTGAGTATGTTTAATATTAGATCGATACGTCTACCTAAAGGTAGCGTTGCTACAGAGTTATAGATATTATCTTTTGGAAAAGTTTTCAGACATTTCAGGGTTATTAATTCAATGTCACCAAAACCTAGGATAATTGCACCGACATATTTTTTCCATTCTTCTAATTCATGATGGTAGTTTGTTGTCATGATTTATACCCGAAGTTATGAAGACGTTACTTGGCTTGTCATATAAATATCATAACGCGTATTTTTACTTTCAATACTGGTATCGGGTTTTTGATCGCCAGCAAACGGGGCTGATTTAGGTCGTTTAACTACTACTCTCTTTATTGCTACTGATTTAGCAGTAGTAAGTAGTTGCTCACTATCTGTATCTGGCCCAGCAAGTTCGTGTAATAAACGCATATCTTTCTTGACTAGGGCTGATTTTTCTCGGCTGGGGTACATGGGATCCATGTAAATCACATCGGGTCGATTTTGTTTAAGTTGTTTTAGATATGTAATCGCATCTTCGTTGATTAATGACATGCGTGCTATCACTTCATTTATGTCAGGGTTTTCTGTAGCTCTTTGCAGTGCGTCATCAAGTAGTGTTGCTATTAGTGAGTTACGCTCAATTAATGTAATTGTGCAGCCTAAATTAGCTAACACGAAGGCATCTCGACCAAAACCTGCCGTGGTATCTATTATTGTAGGCGTAGAGCCTTTCTTTAGGCCGATGGCTTTGGCTAGAGGTTGACCACGGCCACCGCCAAATTGTCTGCGGTGGGCATTTTTACCTTGTTCGAAGTCGATAAAAATCGGGTTGCCTAAGTCGGGGGTGCGTATTTCGATATGTTGTTGCGTGATGACTAGTTGGATTTGTTCTTGATTTAAGCTTGCAAAGGGGAGTGTTAGCTTCTCAGCTAACTTATTTGCTTTTGTTTCTAGTGAGACAGAATCGGTGCTGACGGTGATGTCGCTCATCGGCTAATAAATTGACCGAATGCGCGGCTGCCTTTACCGGTTTTGATTGTCTTTTCGACTTTATAATTATTGGTATTAATAACCGATATGCTGCCATCGCCCCAGTTGGTGACATAGATGTGCTTGCCGTCTGGTGTGACATCAATGCCTTCAGGTGAATCGCCGACATCAACGGTATTAATAATTGAGGGGTTTACAAGGTCGATTATTGAAATAGTACTGTCATCTTGGTTGGTCACATATAAATGTGTGCCATCGGGGCTGACGACGGCGCAATAAGGCCATTCACTGACATTAATGGTGCGGGTTACTTTTGCTTGTTTGGTATCAATGACGCTGACATCGTTGGATTGCACATTGACGCTATAAAGTGTGCTGCCATCAGGTGATAATGCTAAGCCAAAAGGCGCTGTTCCGACGTTTATAAGGTTAATGATTTGTTCCGTTTTAATATCGATAATCATAACGTTATTATCATCGCGATTGGCGACATAAAGGCGGTTGTTTGCGTTATCAACAATTAGTCCGGCAGGTGAATTACCGACCTGAATAGTTGAAATGACTTTTTCTTGTGTAGGATCGACAACTGATATTTTGTGTTGATACCAATCAGCTACATAAACACGTGAACCACCATTATTGCTAGCGATGCCAACAGGGCCTGACGGAGTGGGAATATGTGTGATGACCTTCATCGTTTCCGTGTCTAGCACGGTGATGTCTTGACCTTCTGAATTCGTAATAAAGGCGCGGTTACTATTATTGCTCAGCGCAATACCGACAGGTCGATCGCCCATAGGAATGGTGTGAATCACTTCTTGAGTAGCGGTATCAATGACACTGATGTCGTCACTCAGTTGATTAGTAATGTAGGCATAAGGAGGGTGTTGCTCAGAATTACATGCTGTCAGTAATCCTAAAACAAGAAAAAAGGCGATCTTTTGCAAGATCGCCTTTTTCGGTAAATCAATTAACAATGAAATCATTGAGGTTGATTAGCGTTTACTTGCTATTTTCTTGGCAAGGTCGCTTTGTCTCTCATTTTTCCAATACTACTTTTAGGTTTTCTAAACCTGACGTGATAACACTTTTGATTGTATTTACTGCATCTTTGTCAGTTTGACCTTCTGGAACAGGAGGATTATCCATAAATGA
>JBJPGE010000041.1:0-14558 GCA_048595465.1 Methylophagaceae bacterium
CAGTACCCACCTCATCAATCTCATTAAATATAATATTACCCATCATGGCCCAGAGTGATGAATACTGGATGGAAAAAGCCTTATTGCTTGCTGACAAGGCGCAGCAACAAGGTGAAGTCCCTGTCGGCGCCATTATTGTGCGTGATGATGCAATATTGGGAAAAGGTTGGAATCAACCTATTGTAAGCAATGACCCAACGGCACATGCTGAAATACAAGCATTGCGCGCCGCCAGCAAATACGCCGAAAATTACCGTCTACCCGATGCTACGCTTTATGTCACGTTAGAACCTTGCGTTATGTGTGCTGGCGCTATTATTCACGCTCGCATTAAACGTTTAGTGTTTGCTACTACGGAACCCAAAACAGGTGCGGCGGGGAGTTGTTTTGATATATTTAATACGCCTCAGCTAAATCATCATGTGAATTGTGATCACGGTATACTCGCAGAACAAAGCAGTGAATTATTACGCACTTTTTTTCGTAGTCGAAGATAATGATAGAACTAACATCACAAGAATGGTTAGGCCTACTTACTCATCTGAAAAAATGGGTCAGCAATCTGCGCCGCGCCAACAAACAGCGAAAACTCCAATCAAAGTCTGCATTACGTGATGTAATTAAGGCCGTCAGAAAAACCACGGTTTATTCTCGCAGCCTTAAGCAAGGCAAGAAAACCTCTTTAAATCAAGAAAGTGAGCTATCACTTCTGTGGACAGAGTTATCTTTCAAACTAGACGATCTCGGGCTAAGCAAACTAGCAAAACGATGCCATATAACAGGCATTTACTGGTCTGATCCTTTACAGTTAGATAGCGACTTTTTAGATAAAGCAGAAGTGGGTTTGGCAGACATTGAAAGGCTCGCAAAGTTAAACCTTCATGAATTATATACCCGTGATCATTGAAGTTGCACATTTATAGTGCCTATAATGGATGGGGTAGCAAGGCATATTATCAACGTAATAGTCGTTCTATTACTTGATAATATAACGCAGCTAACGCATTCAGAATGGGTGCTATAAATGTGCAACTTCATTGATTATGGGTATGGATAGGAGTACTCCCTATGATTACATTAGAAATGTTAACTACTTTTTTTGGCTGGTGCAGCATTATTAACATTGCAATTCTCTTACTAACAACGCTCTTGTTAATGGGCTTCAAAGACCTTGTTTCAAGCATTCATAGTAAAATGTTTGGAATTGAGCCGCAGGGCATCCCTCTTATTTATTTCAATTATTTAGGAAATTATAAAATCGCTATTTTTATATTTAGTCTTGTTCCATATCTAGCCTTAAAAATAATGGGCTAAATAACGCTACCCATTACCACCACAAGCAGGCTAAACTAGGCGCGATAACTCGCTTTCATCCATTACGACTCACTGGACTGAATCATGCCTGAAACCACGCAACAACAAGCTCTAAATCAATCTATCAACACCCTCGACGAGGCGGTGAAGAGCGGACGATTTGTGCGCATGCGTCGGTTATTGTCCAGTCTCCATCCAGCTGAAACAGCACATTTATTAGAATCTCTTCCCCCTAAAGAAAGAACGGTTTGTTGGCCGATTATATCGCCTGACCTGCACGGTGATGTGCTTGCTTATATGGGTGATGATGCGCGTACCGATTTACTGAAAGACATGGATACCGCTGATTTAATCAGCGCTACCGAAGACCTTGATACTGATGATATTGCCGATATCCTCCAAGATTTACCTGAACATGTTATGCGTGAAGTATTGCGGGCAATGGATGGTCAACACCGCCGCCGCGTTGAAGCAATTCTGGCCTATGAAGAAGATACCGCCGGCGGTTTGATGAATACCGATATCACTACCGTGCGTTCAGACATTACACTGGAAGTCGTATTACGTTATTTACGTGTATTAGGCGATGAATTGCCTGCGAATACCGATAGTATTTATGTGGTTGATCACAACGATCATTACATTGGTTCATTGGCATTATCACAAGTAGTGAGTCGTAGCCGCTCATTATCGGTCAATGAAGTGATGTCTCATCAAGTCGAAGCGATCACAGCGGATATGCCCGACACTGATGTTGCTCATCGTTTTGAAAAACACGATCTTATTTCAGCGCCTGTTATTGATAAAGATAATCGCCTGTTAGGTCGTATCACCATTGATGACGTGGTTGATGTTATCCGTGATGAAGCGGAACACACCATGTTAAGTATGGCGGGTTTAAGCGAAGATGAAGATACGTTTGCTTCGGTAAAAAGGAGTGTTAACCGACGTTCACTCTGGTTAGGCGTAAATTTACTTACCGCATTTTTAGCCGCATGGGTGATAGGCTTATTTGATACCACTATCGAAAAACAAGTTGCTTTGGCAATCTTAATGCCTATTGTTGCTAGCATGGGTGGCGTAGCCGGAAGCCAAACACTTACTCTCGTTATTCGAGCCATGGCTCTGGGTCAGCTCAACGACAAAAATCAGCGCTGGCTATTACGAAAAGAGCTTTCTGTTGGTGCCATTAATGGCTTTATTTGGGCTATTGCCATCGCAGCCGTCACCACTTTATGGTTTAACAATATCGAATTAGGTTTATTAATTGGGGCTGCAATCATTATTAATTTAATCGCCGCCGCCTTGGCTGGCGTCTCTATTCCATTGATATTAAAGAAATTTGGTAGCGATCCTGCACTCTCGGGTGGTGTCTTACTCACAACCGTAACAGATGTAGTCGGATTTATGGCTTTCCTAGGATTTGCTACACTCTATATCGTGTAAAACGCAACTCGTTGTTTGAACTACAGACTTATACATAAAAACTCCGTTCGTCCTGAGCTTGTCGAAGGATGTCGTGATTTATCTAAGTTCATGGTTCGACAGGCTCACCACGAACGGTAAAATACAAGCTCACGACGAATGGTAAAATATCCGCACTTTCAAGTATCACGGGTATATAATTAACCACTAAAATTTATTGAGATTTTGTTATGTCAGGAAACAGCTTCGGAAAATTATTCACGGTCACCGGTTTTGGTGAAAGCCATGGCCCCGCTATTGGCTGCATTGTTGATGGCTGTCCTCCTGGACTAGAATTAAGCGAGGCTGATTTACAAGGCGATCTTGATCGCCGCCGCCCTGGTAAAACACGATTTGTTACTCAACGACAAGAGCTCGACCAAGTTAAAATCTTATCCGGTGTATTTGAAGGCAAAACAACAGGTACACCAATAGCCATGATCATTGAAAATACCGATCAGCGCTCAAAAGATTACGGCAATATCATGCACCAGTTCCGCCCAGCTCATGCTGATTACACCTACCATCAAAAATATGGTTTCCGTGACTATCGTGGTGGTGGACGTTCATCAGCGCGTGAAACAGCTATGCGAGTAGCAGCCGGTGGCATTGCTAAAAAATATCTGCAACAACATTATGGCATCGAAATTCAAGGTTACTTATCACAATTAGGCCCCGTAAAAGTTGAAAAACTTGATTGGGACTTTATTGAGAAAAGTGCTTTCTTCTGTCCTGACCCAGATAAAGAGCAACAAATTGAAGATTATATGAAGGCCCTAAAAGCTGATTCGATCGGAGCGCGCATCAATGTGATTGCTCGCAACATGCCTCCTGGCCTAGGTGAGCCGATCTTTGATCGCCTTGATGCCGATATTGCCCATGCCATGATGAGCATCAATGCTGTTAAAGGCGTTGAAATTGGTGCTGGTTTTGAATCCGTTACTCAAAAAGGCACCGAACATCGAGATGAAATCACACCAGAAGGCTTCTTAAGCAATAATGCCGGCGGTATTTTAGGTGGCATTTCTAGTGGACAAGATATTTTAGTTAGCATGGCATTAAAAGCGACATCAAGCCTCAGTATTCCGGGACGTAGTGTCAATACGGATGGCGAACCTGTTGAAGTCATCACTAAGGGTCGTCATGATCCATGTGTTGGTATTCGTGCAACGCCGATTGCTGAAGCGATGCTCGCCATCGTATTAATGGACCATATGCTTCGCCATCGCGCACAAAATATGAATGTAGATTCAGGAACACCTATTATTCCTGCACAAGCATAAAAAACAGAAATGCCGCTTAAAAACACGCCTTATTGGCGGCTATCTGGCTTTTACTTTTTCTACTTTGTTGCCCTTGGCGTGCTGGTGCCCTATTGGGGACTATATCTACAATGGCAAGGTTTTTCAGCACGAGAAATTGGTGAATTAACCGCCATCTTACTCGCCACCCGCATCGTCGCACCCAATATCTGGGGCTGGATTGCCGATCATCACGGCAAGAGCATGAAAATTGTTCGTTTTGCTAGCCTTGCCGCCACCCTTGCTTTTGCAACTATCCTATTTGATACATCCTATCTGTGGATAGCCATCGTGATGCTGGTCTTTAGCTTTTTTTGGAATGCCTCACTCCCCCAATTTGAAGCCACCACACTGCAACATTTAGGAGAACACAGCAATCATTACAGCAAAATCCGACTGTGGGGATCGATAGGTTTTATTATCATCGTGATTGCCCTTGGTAGTTTATTAGAAGACTTTGATGCCAGTATAGTGCCTTATGCCATGTTACTCAGCCTAGCTGCAATCTGGCTGATCAGCTTAACCGTACCAGAATCCGCATCACGCCATTTGCATATTGATCACCAACCAATATTAACCGTGCTTAAGCGACCTGAAATTCGTGCATTTTTAACTATATGCTTACTTATTCAACTCAGCCACGGCCCCTACTACACCTTTTATACTATCTATTTAGAGCAACATGGTTATAGCCGAAGTCTAATTGGTCAGCTCTGGGCGCTAGGCGTAATCGCCGAGGTCATCATCTTCTTGTTTATGCACCATTGGCTACCACGTTACGGTATCCGAAAAATCCTACTCACTAGCCTATTACTCAGCAGCCTACGCTGGTTAATTATTGGCTTTTTCCCAGATTCATTACCACTATTACTTTTTGCTCAACTGCTACATGCCGCTAGCTTCGGCACATTCCACGCTGCCGCCATCGCATGGGTACATAAAAACTTTGTAGGCAAAAACCAAGGACGAGGCCAAGCACTTTATAGCAGTGTTAGTTTTGGTGTGGGCGGTGCGATTGGTAGTTTGTTCAGTGGTTATTTTTGGCTATCGCCTGGTCCAACATTTACTTTTAGCATGGCGGCATTTGCAACCGTCGTTGCTTTTTTTATTGGTTGGCGTTGGCTGAAAACATAGCAGAAATATTTAAATAATGATAATTTGTCGCTAACGCAATTTTAATTATCATAATTCTCGGTATTAACAGGTTCAAGTTAGGTGTATATGATGCAATGTCCAGATAAATTTGAAGAATACTCTTGGCATGACAATCCTATTCACGGATTCCGCATTATTGAGAAGGAAAATTGTGTAGGTGACCTTGTTCTTGATATAGACTATATTACTGAATGGCTGTGCTCAGAGGAAAATGGTTACAATTTCAGAATAGCCCCCGCCGATCTAGTTTTTGAAGATATTACTGATCTCGTAATCTCCTTAGATTATGAATCATGTTCGGCAAGTATGACCCCTCCTTCAATACATGAAATAAGATGTAAATCTAAAATTTATTCAAATGGCTATAAATCCTTTGAATGGTTCATTGAGATAAATTGGCCTTCAAACTGTTTTATAAAATTTAATTCACCAAAATTTAAGCAAGCATTACGAAAAAAACCGATATTATCGAATGATCAAGTTATGAATCCAAATGAACGCTAATTAAAGTTTAAGGGGGACGCTTTCCCTTATTTTTGAATAATAACTACTTCCCTCGAAATAGGTTAAACAACTATTTGACGTTACAACGTTGTTAGGCTACTCTATCAAATAAGTAATTGGGACAACGTCATGAGTGAATTATCAAAAAGATCAACGGTTTATTTTGAAGCCGATGTCCATCAAGCATTAAGGATTAAAGCAGCTTCTGTGCATCAATCCGTCTCGGAAATTGTCAATGAAGCGGTTCGGCTGGCACTTCGTGAAGATCAGGAAGATTTAAGTGCGTTTACACAACGTGTTAATGAGCCTACTTTAAGTTATGAAGCATTATTAGATGACTTAAAAGCACATGGAAAGCTATAAACTTGTCTTTAAAAGGTCTGTAGCTAAAGATCTTAGAAAAATCCCTAATAAGGATGTCAAAAAAATACTAAGGACTATTGAGAGTCTATTAGATGACCCACGTTCTGAAGCGTGTATTAAACTTTCTGGTCAAGAACGTTATCGAATTAGGCAGGGCGTGTATCGTATTGTGTATGAGATTCAAGATGAGGAATTAATCATCTTAGTTGTTAAAGTCGCACATCGTAGTGTGATTTATAAAAAATAAAAGGAGACATAATGTTCATATCAAATCTCGAATTTATGACCGGTAAAAAAGTCATTAAACATTTAGGTTTAGTTCAAGGTAGTTCTGTCCGAGCAAAACATGTGGGGAGAGATCTTATGGCGGGCCTGAAGAATTTATTTGGTGGTGAGCTAAAAGGCTATACTGAATTACTGCAAGAGTCACGTGAAGAAGCCACAGAGCGTATGATTGAACAGGCAACCGCTGTCGATGCCAACGCTATATTAAATGTACGGTTCTCTACCTCAAGCATCACTTCTGGGGCAGCTGAAATTTATGTTTATGGCACGGCCGTTATTCTTGATGGCCTTGATTAATAAAGGAGTCACGCTATGTATGAATTAGCCGTTACGCTTATCTTAATCTCGCTGGGTTACTTTTTTGGTCGCCGTGCTGAAACGAAACACTATAAAAGTATTATTGCCCGTGAAAAAGTGATGAATAGCCTGCCTGCCATGGCAAGTAGAATTCCCCCTCAAGATGGTGATTATGATCAAATGTTAGTATCTGGTAGTGTTGTTATTGCCAATGATTATTTTAAAATGTTTGTCGCCGGTCTTCGTAATTTGTTTGGTGGCCAAATGCGTTCTTATGAAACATTATTAGATAGAGCGCGTCGTGAGGCGATATTGCGGATGAAGGACGAAGCCAAGTCATTGGGAGCAGAAGCTGTGTTTAATGTGAAGTATGAAACTTCTAATATCGCTAGCCAAAGCAAGAAAAAGATGTCCGTTATTGAGGTCCACGCCTACGGCACGGCATTAAAGAGAACTTTGGACCACTCAAGCACGAGACAAAACAGCTAAAATGTCCTCTCTTTCCACCAAAAAATCGGGCAATAATTCACTATTACTCTCATTTTTGACGAAAATAGAGAATATTTTTTCTTCTTTTGCTACGCACTTGAATGATACAAAGGTCTCTTACAAAATATGAATTACGAAAATCCACATATCCCAGAAGGGATAAATACCACCAAAGAACATCCACTCAAGAATTTTGGTATTTTGCTTATTGGTAGCCTTGTGCTGATTGTAACTTTGTCAGTTGTGCTGGGAATTAGTGGCGGCTGGTTGGCAGGTAAAATTCCATTTAGTGCCGAAAATGAAATAGCGGCTATGTATGATGTTGATGAAGATGTGGATGATGAAAACTCACCCGAATTAACGCAGTACTTACAAAGCCTCACTGACAGAATCAGCAAAGCACAGAGCTTACCTGATGGTATGAAAATTACCGCGCATTATATCAATAATGACACGGTTAATGCCTTTGCCACATTAGGCGGTCATGTGTTTGTTTTTCGTGGTTTGCTGGAAAAACTGCCCGATGAGAATACTTTGGTCACCCTGCTGGGCCATGAGATTGCTCATGTTAAATACCGTCACCCCATCAAGTCACTAGGCAGTGGTATTCTCGTTAGTATTGCTTTATCAACCGTTACAGGCAGCACGAACTCTGACATATTAGGTAGTGCAGGGCTGCTTAGCAGCTTAAAATTTGGCCGCGATATGGAGCAACAATCTGATGAAGAAGCCATGATCACTTTGCAGGCTCTCTATGGTCACTTAAATGGTGGGGCGGAATTATTTAAAATATTCCAAAATATGCGAGAAGAGATGGATATTAATGAACCTGCCGAAATGTTTAGCACACATCCTTTAGATGAAAACCGCATTGCAAACTTTACCCAAGTAGCTAATAGCAAGGGCTGGCAAGAAACCGGCGATTTAACACCGTTACCTGATTTCTTTCAAAAAGCATTAGAATCATCTTTAGATGAAGACTATTCTACTGACTAACATCCAGCCAAGTAATTATGAAATCAGTTTTCGTATTAGAACATCTCCATACCCTGCCTAGTAGCGAAGAAAGCTGGAAGAGAATAGGTATTTACCGAACATGGGATGATGCTCTCGCTGCAATTGAGCGCGTTAAATCTCAGCCCGGCTTTTCCAATTACTCAGAACTAGTAGATAGATTGGATGATAAAGATGGATTTCATATTGATGAATATCATTTAAATGAAGATAATTGGCAAGAAGGCTACGTGACGGTTTAATGGCTTTATATACGTTAATCATTGATTATGAGGGCGGCACCTATGTGATGCAAGCACATGCTGATTCTGCCGAAGTTGCACCATCCGCTTGTATTGAGAAATGGGATATTAGTGACATAAAACATATCTTTACTGAGGAATATAAAGCCTCTATCCTAACGCAGTTAGAAACTGAATACTTGACGGCATTGGTCAATATGAAAAACGTTTGGTATGGAAATATCAGCCTAAATGACAACAGTTTAACCTTCAACCTAATCCTAACTGATAAATAAAAATGACTACTTCAAAAACAACACTAAAACTAGACCGGGAATTACTTAAACAACGAGGATTGGTGCTTGAAAAAGCCTCTAAAGAACTCAAATCTCATTTCATTGGTATCGACAAAACAATTGATGAGTTAATTGATGCAATGCGTGTCTGGCATTTAATGCCTGAGGCGCTGACCCGTCCCGTTATTATCAATTTGTGGGGCATGACGGGCGTGGGTAAAACCGATCTGGTTCGTAGATTAATTGTCGCGCTCGAGATGCAAGATCGCTTTGTTGAGGTTGAATTATCCAATGGTGATGAAACAAAGTGGTTTTCTTCTGTTGGCTCTATTTTAAGCCGTAATTCATTAAATGATTCTGCTGCTAAAATTGTATTATTTGATGAGATCCAACGGTTCAACACCTTAGATTCTGATGGTAAACCGCTAACCAATACCAAGTTCTCTGATTTTTGGGAGTTACTTTCTGATGGTCGCTTGTCTCGACGCGATCGCGATGATTTAGATTTTTTACTTGCCGAAATAATGCGTGCTGAACGAGAGTTTAAAGCACAATTAAAGAAAGGCGATATAGACGTTATTCCACCACTGGGATTATACGAAGCTCAGCAAATTAAAAATTCAATTGGTATGGATGAAGAGCTTCACCAGATCACTGAAATGCCGCGTTCTAAAATAATCCGCAAGCTTGAAAATGCTCGGGTAAGCAAAAAAATATATGAGCCTATCGATCATTCAAAAACACTGATCATTATTTCAGGTAATTTAGATGAGGCTTTTTCAATGGCAACGCGTACTGCTGAAGCCGATATTGATGCTGATATTTTCAGCGCCTTTACTGAAAAAGTCTCAATTGTAGACGTGAAAGAAGCACTTTCAAAACGCTTCAAACCGGAACAAGTTGCTCGCTATGGCAATATACACTTAATCTATCGCAGTCTGCGTCAAGCCGACTTTGTTGAACTTATTCAACGAGAAATTAACCGTATAGCATCTAATGCCAATACATTATTTGGCATCAAAGTAACTGTTTCAAAAGCAATCGAAGATATTATTTATCGTAATGGCGTATTTCCCGTACAAGGTGTCCGCCCTGTTTTTTCTAGCATCAGCGATATTTTAGAATCTAATCTGTCACGCTATATTCTTGAAGAAATGATGGCAGGTGGTCAATCTATCGCTATTGACTATAATGATGACAAAAAATGCTTAACAGCCCAGCTTTCTAGCGGCCAACTCATAGAAACACCGTTTGTTGGCAGGCTTGATCGTGCACGCCAAAGTAACCTAGAAGATGTCGTTACCAATATCAGCACACATGAGGCTGGTCATGCTGTTGCTTACGCAGTGTTATTTGGATTGGCACCATTACAACTAGTCTCTAGAGTAGCTTCAACCAGCGCTGCAGGATTCACCTTCCCACATGAAATCCATGGCACAAAACAAAATATCTTATCTAAAATCAAGGTATTCCTCTCTGGTGGCATTGCCGAAGAAATTGTATTTGGTGAAAATAATGCCAGCACCGGCAGACTCAGCGACCGAGAACAGGCGACATCATTAGCGCTAGACTTTATTCGCCGCTATGGTTTCGATGACGAGTTTTTTGCCAACTACACACTCAATGACGAATATGCCATGGATAAATCGGCAACCGATACCGATGTTGAGAAAATGATGGCGCGTCTTGAAGGTGAAACTCGCGAGCTACTATTATCATGGAAGCCTTTGTTATTAGATTTATCCGAAGCCTTACGTTTATCTGGAAAGGTTGATGGCGAATCAGTAGCTAAGGTAGCTAAGACACATGGCCTTGATGTGTTAGTGCAAGCTGAAGGGCATCTCCATGTGCCCAATTACGCTAGCCAGTTACGTCGTGAACGAGAAAGTTAATCATCATTCCAAAACGCGTTGCGATTTCCAATATTTCTTTTTCCAGTAGACATTGTCTAGCCGAGAGATAATGACCCCCTTGCTTGTCGATGCATGAAGAAATCGACCATCTGAAACATAGATACCAACGTGACGTGTTCGCCAACCTGTTTTGAAAAAGATTAAATCACCCGGCTGTAGTTGACCAATATAAACGCGTGTTCCACGTTTTACTTGTGTCTCTGTGGTTCGCGGAAGGGTTATTCCAAATTTATCCTTGAAAGTCAGATAAACAAACCCTGAACAGTCGACCCCTTTTTTACTCAACCCACCAAGACGATAAGGTACTCCTTGCCAACTTTTATATTGTGCGTAAAGGGCATCTGTTGTTTTTGATTGGCTTCGCGTGGCATGTTGTCCACCACAAGCTGATAGCAATAGACTAAAAATGAATAGCCACAATAGTTTAAAACTTAAATATCTGTTGCCTGTAGCCATAAATACCACTTATTTTTTTGTGAAACTGATCGCAATCTTAATTAGATTACTTAGGCATAAAATATAAATCTGTGAACAAAAACACTATCTTACTTAATTTGATGCTTTTCCCTCTTCCCATACAGCATAACACTACTTATACTGTCACTGTTATCTTGAACAAAAAGGAGTTCGGAAATAGGCAGTATCTATGCCTTATAACCCAGCATCTATGCATTTCTCTATAAAAAAAGGGCTCGACTTGCCCATCGCGGGTAGTCCCGACCAAACGATTTTTAATGCCAACCCCGTTAAGTCTGTAGCGGTCTTAGGCACTGATTTTATTGGAATGAAGCCAACGATGTTGGTTGAAGAGGACCAAAAAGTTAAACTTGGCGAAGCACTTTTTTCTGATAAGAAAAATTCCGGTGTTCAATTTACATCTCCCGGTGCTGGCACAATCAAGGCTATTAACCGAGGAGCTCGTCGAGTATTACAATCTATTGTTATTGAACTTGATGGCAGCGATGAAGTCAGTTTTAAAAAACATGAGCCTACCCAATTAGCAAACTTAAACCAAGAAGATGTTCAAAAGAACTTATTAGATTCCGGTTTATGGACAGCAATTCGAACTCGGCCTTATAGTCGCTCCCCTGCCCCTGGTTCAAAACCCAATTCAATCTTTGTTACCGCAATGGATACAAATCCATTGGCTGCCGATCCTAGCATTATCATTAACGAATATTCAGATGATTTCGTTAATGGGCTTACCGTTTTAAGCCGTCTTACCGATGGCAAAGTATTTGTTTGTCAGGCTGAAGGTGCAAACACTGTTAATACGGCACAGTCTAATGTTGAAACCCACACCTTCTCTGGCCCACATCCGGCTGGCCTAGCCAGTACGCATATTCATTTTCTTGATCCTGTAAGCCCCAGTAAAACGGTTTGGCAAATCAATTATCAAGATGTTATTGCCATTGGAAAATTATTTACAACAGGTAAGTTATGGGTAGAGCGAGTTATTTCGCTTGCTGGCCCTCTTGTGAACAAGCCACGTTTATTACGCACACGCCTTGGTGCCAATACCGAAGATCTCGTGCGCGACGAAGTGCAACATGTGCAATCACGCGTTATTTCTGGTTCGGTATTACATGGGCACACTGCCACTAACTGGGCAGGTTTCCTTGGTCGCTTCCACCAACAAATATCTGTTATAGCAGAAAGCAATGAGCGTGAATTTTTCGGCTGGATTAAACCTGTAGGTAAAAATAAATTTTCTGCATTAAACGTATTCATTTCAAAGGCATTAGGTAAAAAACAGCTCAACCTAACCACGTCGCAAAATGGTAGCCCGCGAGCAATGGTACCGGTCGGCAATTTTGAAATGGTGATGCCACTTGATATTTTGCCTACTCAATTATTACGCGCCTTAGTCGTTAAAGATACTGATGCTGCACAAGCGCTAGGTTGTTTAGAGTTAGATGAAGAAGACCTTTCGCTTTGTTCTTTCGTTTGCTCTGGCAAGTTTGACTATGGCCCCATGCTACGAACCAATCTTACTCAAATAGAAAAAGAAGGATAAGTATGTCGCGCTTACGACGTTTCCTTGACAAATTAGAACCTCAATTTCAAAAAGGCGGCCCTTACCATAAGTGGTTTGCTGTCTTTGAAATGGTGGATACCTTCCTTTACTCCCCCGCAGATAATACACGTGGCTCGCCACATGTACGTGACGGTATCGATCTAAAACGATTAATGACCTATGTGGTTATTTCAACCATCCCCGTTATTTTAATGATGCTTTGGAATACTGGCCATCAAGCAAATAGTGCAATGGCAACGATGGGCATGGCTGAATTAGAAGGCTGGCGTGGAGATATCATAAATTATCTGGGCATAGGTTTTGATCCCAATAGCATTGCTGCAAGCATGTTTCATGGTTTGCTCTATTTCTTACCTATTTATCTCACCACCTTGATTGCCGGTGGCGCATTTGAAGTACTTTTTGCTGCAGTGCGAAACCATGAGGTGAACGAAGGTTTCTTGGTGACATCAATGTTATACACCTTGATTTTGCCCGCTTCAACACCACTATGGCAGGTTGCTTTAGGTATTATTTTTGGTGTAGTTCTTGGTAAAGAAGTCTTCGGTGGCACAGGCAAAAACTTCTTAAACCCGGCTTTAACGGGCCGAGCATTCTTATATTTTGCTTATCCTGCTCAAATGTCAGGCGATGCCGTTTGGACAGCCATTGATGGCTTCAGTGGTGCTACGCCACTTGCTTTAGGCGCAGCCGGTGGCTTAGAAGCCATAACAAACGCAGGATTCACATGGTCACAATCATTCCTTGGTGCTATGCAAGGCTCATTAGGCGAAACATCAACCCTAGCATGTTTGCTCGGCGCAGCATTTTTGCTCTATACACGAGTGGCCTCGTATCGAATAATTTTTGGTGTCTTTTTCGGCATGCTGGCAACCAGCCTATTATTCAATTTAATTGGTAGTGATACCAACCCAATGTTCGCCTTGCCGTGGTACTGGCACTTAACACTAGGTGGTTTTGCTTTCGGTATGATCTTTATGGCAACCGATCCTGTTTCTGCTGCAATGACCAATACTGGCCGTTGGGTTTATGGTGCTTTAATTGGTTTTATGACCGTATTAATCCGAGTCGTTAATCCGGCCTTCCCTGAAGGTATCATGCTAGCCATTCTATTTGCTAATATTTTTGCGCCTCTAATAGATTATTTCGTGGTGCAAGCCAATGTTAAACGTCGACTAGGGCGAAGTTAAGATGACTGAAAACAATAAAAAACAGGGGTTCTTCGGCAGTATATTAAGTTTGCCTAACGATAGCCCTAAGAAAACCATTCTCGTTGCATTTTTGCTGTGCTTGGTCTGCTCGGTTTTAGTTTCAACAGCTGCAGTAGTATTGAAGTCGAAACAGGTCGCTAATAAAGAGCTAGACATCAAGAAAAATATTCTAGCCATCACAGGGTTGCTATCCGACGACAGCGATATCGAAATTGTATTTGAACAATTTGAAGTGAAAGTAGTAGATCTTGAAACAGGCAATTATGCTGATGTTGATGTTGCAAGCTATGACCAGCGTAAAGCATCGGGTGACCCGGCTCAGAGCATCGAGCTCACCGCCGGACAAGATATTGCCGGCATTGGTCGCCGTGCCAAATTAGCGACGATTTATATATTGAAAGAAGACGATAAAATAGAACAAGTGATCTTACCTATTCACGGCTATGGTCTTTGGTCTACCTTATATGGGTTTATCGCTTTTGAAGGTGACTTTAATACTATCAAAGGTTTGCAGTTCTATGCTCATGCAGAAACGCCCGGTTTAGGTGGTGAAGTAGACAATCCTAAATGGCGTAAACAATGGCAAGGTAAAAAAGCATTTAATGATCAAGGTGATTTAAAAATAGAAGTTATCCGCGGCCATGTTGACTTTAAAATGGCTGATGCAGTTCATAAAGTAGATGGCCTATCTGG
>JBJPGE010000042.1:0-14391 GCA_048595465.1 Methylophagaceae bacterium
ATTGTCTGAACAACAGTTTGACGCTTTGAGAAAGTCACTTTTAGTTGGCTTAAATAAGGAAATGGATATTCCTCAGGCGGAACTGGCATTAGTAACGCAAGGAGTGATTGCTTCACACCGAGAATTTATCCAAAAAAATATTGTTGAGACAGAAGTTGCTATGAGCCCTATAGATGAGGTGAGAAGTTATATTGAACATGGCCAATTGGATCAGGCACAAGTAACGCTCCAAAAAGCGATTGTAACTCATCCACATCAGCTGGAGTTGCATCATAATTTATTGGATATATTTCAGAAAACAGGTGATAAAGATCAATTTTCATCTTCTTATAAACAATTGCTTGAACAGTCGATTGTGTTGCCACCACAATGGCGAGAGATGGCTCAGAGTTTTGGCATTGAGATAAAAACAGCATGACAACTACAGAAAGTTATCAAATTTCCGACAACCTTTATGTCTCTCCGACATCTGCAGGAGCTTACTTTTGCGTGTCTGGAGAGGGTGATGTGCCCGCGCGAAAACTATTACGCGTATTGTTAAAGCAAGCAACTAACACAATATTTAGTACCGAAGAGTTAATGCAATGGTCAGGGTTGAAGGATAAAGATGAAGCATTAGCTTTATTGTATCGGATGCAATCTTTAAATTGGTTAGAGGGGCAAAAGCAGCAAGCAGTGGCACCCGAAGGTAGTCTTGAGGATCTGCTTCCTGAGATACTGGCAAAGTTATCAGACTCGGGCAAGGTATTGCTTGCTGATGAGCAGGGTTTTTATCTGAGCTCACAAGGTTTTCCTCACGAGACAGCAGAGGAATTGTCGGCATTAAGTGCCGATTTATTTTCATTGTATGGAAGGCATCAAGGTTTATTAAAAAATAATTTGGGTCTTGAAACAAGTGCTTGGGCAGTGGTAGATGCAGCAGGCAATGGCCAGATAGGTTTTTGGCCGCTATGGGTGGGGAAGCATAGGTTTGTATTGGTTATCAAAGGTGTACCGTTATTAAATCAAGTGGCGCTAATGAAGTTGATTTGGGTGCTATCTATTCGTTACGGTGAATAGTCAGTTTATTCAGTAACCGTTCAGCTTAAAAATGCTATATTAAAATATTAAAAATTTGTATAAATAAAGGAAAAGAGTTATGAGAGCAGATATGTTGAATTCAATCCTCAGTGATTTGAATGGTAGTACGGCAGATATCGAAGCATCAGGTGTAGTATCAACGGATGGTTTGATGATGGCGGCGGAATTACCTGCAGGAATGGATGAAGATCGCGTAGGCGCTATGAGTGCTGCGATGTTGTCATTAGGTGATCGTACAGCACAAGAACTAGGTCGGGGTACTTTAGAGCAAGTACTTATCAAAGGTGAAAATGGTTATGTTGTCATGACGCATGCAGGTACGGATGCTGTAGTGACAGTAATTGCAAAGTCAAATGCTAAGCTGGGTTTGATATTCTTGGACATTAAACGTGCTGCAGAAAGTATTGCTCAATTAATTTAACTTTTAGGCTTTAAAGTTAGGAGTTTAATTATGCAAGATATGAAAGCAGAAGATATAACGGGTGATTACAGCGAGCATACGTTGCAATATCATGATGGAAGCCAGCGAACTGTTTTAGTAAGTGATGTTGAGGTTCCTTATCCTGAAGGACGATTGATCGTGTCTTCGACTGAGCCTGATGGCGTAATTACGCATGTTAATCAATCTTTCGTCGATATGTCTGGTTTTTCTGAAGATGAATTAGTGGGGCAACCACACTATATTTTGCGGCATCCGGACATGCCGCCCGCAGCATTTAAAGATCTTTGGGATACAGTGCATGCGGGTGATCGCTGGCAAGGATACGTTAAAAATCTACGTAAAGATGGAGCGTATTACTGGGTTTATGCCACGGTAGTAGCAAATATTCGTGATGGTGAAGTGAAAGGCTATACCTCGGTTCGCCGTAAACCATCTCGTAAAAAAATCGAAGAATGTATCGCACTTTACCCAACATTGTTTTAGGGAGTTAACATGGCTTATCAATTTACAGTTAGCCCCGATTTTGGGCCATCTCATATTGCCGGTTGGCAAATATTTAATACTTGGTTACAACGTCAACTATCTGAAGGGATTCATTTTGAACTTTATGATAGCTTCGAACAACAACGTCAGGCCATTATAAATGATGGCGTAGACTTGATTTATGCAAACCCTTATGACGCAGCAATGTTGGTTAGAGACAAAGGTTTTATGGCAATTGCCAAAGCAATCAATAAACCTGATGAAGCTATGATCGTAGTTAATGCAGACAGTGAAATTCAAACGGTTGAAGATTTACAATCAGGAACGAAAGTGGCAACAACGGATGACCCCGATGTACACATGATGGGTATGATAATGTTAGAACCTGCTGATTTGAGTGCTGAGAATATTGAATTGACACAATGTGATAGCTATGTGCTGGTGGCGAAACAGTTGCTTAGAGAAACAAGTGATGTTGGTTTCTTTTTAGAAGAGGCATTTCAAGACCTGTCAGCAATGGTAAGAGACCAAATGCGCGCCTTGGTTACCAGCCAAATCCAAATTGTTCAGCATGTATTATTAGTTGGACCAAAATTGGCAGATAGAAAAGATGAAATTAGCCAATTATTAACGGCTATGAATGATGATGCTAATGGCAAAGGTGTATTAGAAAGCCTTGATATTGCTGGTTGGGAAAAATTAGACCAAGAAGATGTAGAGTTTATGATTGATTTAATGAGCACTTTAGTTGAATAATTATTTAACATACCTAAGTAAAAAGCATTGCTTTTAATGAAAAATAGTCCAATAAAAATTCATGCGGTTGGTTTAGATGAGCGCGGTACGAATACGTTAAATTTCTTTTTTCAGAAGTTTTGTATTGGTCGTTGTGAAATGGTGACTGGCGGTCAAGCAGAAGTTTTTATGATTAATATGGATTCAATCAATGCTGCCAAACAGCGTGCAACATTAGAAGTAAGCTCGCCACTGACTCCAATTATTTTGATGTCACTTCACATAGTTGAAACTGAACGGCATTATTTTATAAGAAAACCGCTTATTGCAGATCATCTATTAGCAATCCTGACGGAGATTGAAGCTCTACCGAATAGACAATTGAAGGTTCAAAAAACTTTCGCTGAAGATAATCAGCAAGATATAGATACTGAAATAAATTCTGTAACGGTTGATATTAGTGAGGAAAATGCTGTTCAGCCAGTTCATTCAGTTATAGATGCCGCCCAAAAATTATCTCATACGGATACCGTTAATTTTGTCGGTAACAGAGCTGATATTGACTTATTGGATGAAGCAAATAAAAAGACGATATATTTTGACCCTAAACGATACTATTTAGGACATGTGCAAGAAGCAATAATGTTAGCAAAAGATAAAAACTGCAGCATTAAACTAACGGGGCTATCACACACCTTATTTATTAGCCCTAATTCAGATTCGGTTTACATTGAACTTAGTGATGCAAAATTGCGCTATTATGGCATCACAACGCTTTATAAACAGGATACTAAGAGTCGATACAGGACTAGGTTTTCCTATGACTTTATTAAAGATGAGGATGTGGAAGAACTGTGTAACAAACAACCGAACTATAAACAAAATCTACAGTCATTTTTATGGAAACTCTCTTTATGGACATCGCGTGGTCGACTGCCGCTGGGTGTTCCTTTAGATGCCCCTGTTCATATTCAAGCGTGGCCAAATTTCACGAGGCTGGTTGAAATTCCGAATGCTATGCAAATAGTGGCTCGCTGGCTCCCTAAACCTAAATCAATAATTAATATGGCTGAGAACTTTTCAGTACCTCAACGAATACTATTCTCATTTTTTACTGCCACTTATATGATCGGTCTTTCAGGGGTCGCTGGAAAAGATTCTGAAGTTAGAAACGATACAAAACAGCCTGTGGTACAAAAACGCAATGGCCTCTTTTCCCGACTCATGAAAAAACTCGCAACAAACTAAGCTAGTAAGTTATGATGGTATGTGATGGATGCTACAGCTAACAGGAAGGGATGATGCAACAAGAAATCATAAAGATTCATGTATTAGGGATGGATGAAAGAAGTCGTAATACGCTGAGTTTCTTCTTCCAAAAATTTTGTAATGGTCAATGTGAAATGACAGAAGAAGAAATGCTTGCAAAAGTATTTTTAATCAACATGGATTATGTTGATGCCGCCAGTGATTTAGATAAACTAAAACAATCCTATCCTCATTACCCTTTAATTTTAACATCTATAAAAGCGATAGACGCTGGCGAAAATTATTTTTTGCGTAAGCCGTTAATTGCTGCTCACCTCATCACTATTTTGGATGAGATAAAAGGGGCGACTTCTGCTCGACCTGAAAAAAAGGAAATAGAGAAAATCAAGCCGTCTGAAACTGCAGAAAAACAAATTCAGAAAACGACAAAGAACGATACAAAAAGTAATAATATTTCCTCAACATTGACAGATAAAGAGATGATCGCATTTGTAGGTGAAGCTCAAGATAGAAATCTACGCCAAGCACAAATAGAGAAAGACATTTTTTTTGATTTACAACAGTATTTTGTGGGCTTTATGCGCCAAGCATACCTACAGGCGAAACAACAACAATGTGCTGTCAGAATAACGGGTTTATGGAAACCCATTACAGTTTTTCCGGAAAGTAATAAGATATATATTGAAATGTCAGATCGACAATTAAAATCTATTTGTGTGGTTACTTTGAACTCCAGTGCAATTGATGAGGCGGGTATTAAGCTTGAATCTCTTGACCCTGAAAAAGCCACACACCAGTGTGAGCAGTATAATAATTACCAGAGCTTAGATATGTTCATGTGGAAAATCGCATTGTGGACATCACGGGGCCGTTTGCCACAAGAAATACCATTAGATAGCGCCGTTTATCTATTAGGCTGGCCTAATATGACGCGTCTTATTTTAACACCTGAGGCTTTACGGATTTGTGCATATTGGGTACCGCATCCACGTACAGTGATAAATTTGACCGAATTATTAGCGATTCCTCAACGTTACGTATTTTCGCTTATTACGGCAACATATGTACTAGGAATGTCAGGTCTGGCCAATAGGCAGTCTGATATTTTAATTTTGCCTTCAGATATTGAATCAACAACTAAAATCAACCTTTTCGCACGAATAATGAAAAGACTAAGAAAAAGGGAATTATAAGCAATGGCAGCAAATGATTATAAAATTATCTTCACTGGGCCGGTGGGAGCAGGAAAAACAACAGCAATCGGCTCAATTAGTGATGTTGCACCTGTAAAAACAGATACCAGAGCAAGCGACATGACGCAAAATAAGAAAACGCAGACTACCGTTGCGATGGATTATGGTGTGTTGAAGTTAGACGGCGGAGAGCAAATTCATTTATACGGAACGCCAGGACAAGAACGATTTGATTTTATGTGGGAGATTTTAACAACGGGAGGGATTGGACTGGTGTTGTTAATTGATAATGCACAAGAAAATCCAATGAATGATCTGAAATTTTTCCTAAATGCATTTAGTGAATTTATAAGCGAAACAAATGTAGTAGTAGGTATAACGCGAATGGATTTGGCAAAAATACCAACGATTGAAGATTATCAAACTGAGTTAAAGAGTATGTCGCTTAATCCTCCTTTGTTTGAAGTTGATGCAAGGCAAAAGGCTGATGTATCTATGCTAGTGCAGGCATTGTTGTACACGCTTGACCCAACAATTCAGGGATGATTTAGTAAGTTATAAGTATGGAAATGGGGTCTATTACAGTGGACTTGATTTATTTACTTAGCTACTGATTTTCTATCAGAATCATGCATTGATCCTTCGTTTCCAAGTGGTTTGAGTATATAATTACTATCTTTTACTTTTCGGAGCAATCCCCCAATGAATCTTGATCGTGTCGGCTCAGGCAAAAACCTACCAGATGATATTAATGTCATCATTGAAATTCCATCGCATTCTGATCCTGTTAAATATGAAGTAGATAAAGAAACAGGTGCTTTGTTTGTTGACCGCTTTATGAATACCGCTATGTTTTACCCATGTAATTATGGCTATATTCCTCACACTTTATCTGATGATGGCGATCCTGTTGACGTGTTAGTGATGAGTCCTTATGCGTTGATCAGTGGCAGTGTTGTGCAATGTCGCCCAGTGGGTATGCTGAAAATGACAGATGAATCGGGTGAGGATGCTAAAGTTGTCGCGGTACCGCACGATCCTATGTATGACGATGTGAAGGATATTGGTGATGTTTCACCGCGTACGCTTGATCAACTAGCTCACTTTTTCGAGCATTATAAAGATTTAGAAAAGAATAAATGGGTGAAATTGGATGGATGGGCAGGAATAGAAGAGGCCAAAGCAGAAATTATGGATAGTTTAGCTCGTTATAACGACGCACCTATTAAGCCACAATTTTAACTGTAATAGTTTGAATTCTTATCGGCGACACTGTTATGCAGGGTCGCCGTTTTTTTATCTACGGAATTAAATCTGATGAATTTGATACTACAAGGTCAGAGACTCACCGCCAATCAAGCACAAGAAATAGCTACATCTGTAAATGGAACGCTTGAATCAAATGACTATTTCTCATGTATTCATAGCAATGAAACACTGTCGGGCAAGGGACTAGAAACGCTCCGTAATCGCTATTTATTTGATATTAATATTATTCCTCCTACTTTTGTTCCCAGAGAGGCAAAATTATTGGTAACGGATATGGACTCAACGCTTATTAATATTGAATGTGTTGATGAAATTGCTGGTTTTATCAATGTTAAACCACAAGTAGCTGAAATTACTGAATCTGCTATGCGAGGTGAAATTGATTTTGAAACTTCGTTACGCCAACGTGTGTCTTTATTAAAAGGGCTTGAAGTAAGCGCCTTAGAAAAAGTATATCAGCAACGTTTACAGTTAAATCCAGGGGCCAATATTATGTTGGCTAAACTTAAACAAAATGGTATTAAAACAGCGTTGGTTTCAGGCGGCTTTACATTTTTTACGCAGCGGCTGAAGAAGCGATTAGGCTTAGACTTCACAATGGCCAATGTGTTGGGCGAACATAATGGCCTGCTTACAGGTGAAGTTGAGGGTGAGATCTGCGGGGCTCAGGCTAAAGCTGATTTTTTATTATCACATTGCGAAAAGTTATCTATTGCACCGTCACAGGTTATTGCCATGGGTGATGGTGCCAATGATTTATTGATGATGAATGAAGCGGGATTAAGCATTGCTTATCATGCGAAGCCAAAAGTACAGAGCGAAGCAATGACAGCACTAAATTATTGTGGTTTAGAAGGTGTATTAGGTTTACTTGATCAGAAATGAGACCTAAAGCATTTTAAAATAAACTTGAAATTTATAGAATCACCCATATATTAGCTAGTAACTAAAATTGTATTAAAGAGGTTGTTAAGATGGATGTAATGGATAGAATTAAAGATGCCATAGAATCAAATGATGTTATTTTATTTATGAAAGGCACACCTGAATTTCCACAATGTGGTTTTTCTAGTCGAACATCACAAGCTTTAGCCGCATGTGGTGCAGAATTTGCTTACATTAATGTATTGGCAGAACCTGAAGTAAGAGAAAATTTACACCGCTATGCCGATTGGCCAACATTCCCTCAACTTTACATTAAAGGCGAGTTAGTCGGCGGATGTGATATTGTGATGGAAATGTTTGAGAATGGTGATTTAAAAACAATGGTAGAACAAGCTAAATAATGAGTGATGAACACAATAATGACTGGCATGGTGATAATCAGTTAGCGATTGCACCGTCAAAACCAGAGTTAAAAGAGCCTCCGAAATATCGGGTGTTTATGCTTAACGATGACTATACGCCAATGGACTTTGTTATTGAAGTGCTTCAAGACCTATTTAATATGGGACATGATAGTGCGCAACGTACAATGATGCAGGTTCACACTGAAGGTAAAGCACCTTGTGGTTTATTTACCTTTGAAATTGCCGAAGCTAAAGTTGAGCAAACGAATAGTTATTCTCAGCAGCACGGTCATCCACTACAGTGTACGATGGAACAAGAATAATAAAATAATTACACAGTTAACGTTTATAATTCACCATTTCAACCTTAAACTGGCAAACTATAAAAGCCATCTGAGCAGTTATTGACAGTTAGGAGTAATAAGCAATGTTAAGTAAAGAGCTTGAACAATCCCTAAGCCAAGCATTTAGTTTCGCTCGGTCACGTTCACATGAGTTTCTCACTGTTGAACATTTGTTATTAGCACTGTTAGAAAATGGACAGGCGCTTGCTGTTTTAAAAAATTGCAGTGTTGATATTGCTATTTTACGACAAGAGCTAACAGACTGTTTGGCTGATAATGTACCTACACTGTCTGAAGAAACTGAACGTGAAACACAGCCTAGTTTAGCATTTCAACGCGTTTTGCAACGTGCCGTAATGCACGTGCAGTCGTCAGGCGGAAATGAAGTTACCGGTGCGAATGTTTTAGTGTCACTTTTTTCAGAGCAACAATCACAAGCCGTCTTTTTGCTGCAAAAACAAGATGTGACGCGCTTAGATATCGTTAATGCCATTACGCATAGTGGTAATGAGGCTATTGAATCTAGTATCGACAGCACTGAAACTGAAAGCAGTCCTGAAGTTGATGAAGCTAAAAACCCATTATCATTGTATGCAACTAATTTAAATGTATTAGCAGAAGAAAATAAGATCGATCCATTGATTGGACGAAAACATGAAGTTGAACGTACATTGCAAATTTTATGTCGTCGTCGTAAAAATAATCCTTTATTTGTTGGCGAAGCAGGTGTGGGGAAAACAGCACTTGCAGAAGGGCTTGCTAGACGAATCGTGTTGGGTGAAATACCAGAGGTATTGAAAGACTCTGTTATTTATTCACTGGATATGGGCGCTTTAATAGCAGGCACAAAATACCGAGGTGATTTTGAGAAACGATTAAAAGCATTGCTTCGAGAAATTCAGCAACAAGATGATGCTATTTTGTTTATCGATGAAATTCATACCTTGATTGGTGCGGGCAGTGCAGGAAATAGTGCCATGGATGCAGCCAATTTACTTAAACCGTTGTTAGCAAAAGGCGATTTAAAATGTATTGGTTCAACAACGTTCCAAGAATATCGTGGTATTTTTGAACATGATCGTGCATTAGCACGTCGTTTCCAAAAAATTGATGTGCCAGAACCAACAGTTAAAGAAACAATACAAATTCTAAAAGGTTTAAAAGAAAACTTAGAAGCGCACCATGAAGTTCGCTATAGTGCTGCAGCAATCGAACAGGCTGCAGAACTTGCAGCGCGCCATATTACCGATAAATTCTTGCCCGATAAGGCGATAGATGTATTGGATGAGGTAGGTGCGGCGCAGCGTATTTTGCCAAAATCAAAACGTAAAAAAATGATTGGTGTGACAGATGTTCAAAACATCGTGGCAAAAATTGCTCGTATTCCTGCAAAAACAGTGAATAAAACGGACAAAGACAATTTACGAAATCTAGACAAAAACCTTAAACACGTTATTTTTGGTCAAGATGAGGCTATTGCGACCTTATCATCTGCTATAAAAATGGCGCGCTCTGGTTTAGGGCACCCTGAACGTCCAACAGGTGCATTTTTATTCACTGGTCCAACCGGAGTGGGTAAAACGGAAGTCACGCGTCAGCTTGCTCATAATTTAGGGGTAGAGTTGATTCGTTTTGATATGTCTGAATATATGGAAAGTCACACGGTTTCTAGGCTGATTGGTGCACCTCCAGGCTATGTAGGCTACGATCAAGGTGGTTTATTGACTGAAGCAGTAACGAAGCAGCCCCACGCCGTGTTGTTGCTCGATGAAATAGAAAAAGCACATCCAGATGTGTTCAATATTTTATTACAAGTGATGGATCACGGCACGTTAACAGATAATAATGGCCGAAAAGCTGATTTTCGACATATAGTGTTAGTGATGACCAGTAATGCCGGTGCACAGGAAATGGGACGTACTTCAATGGGGTTTAATCACCAAGATCACCAATCTGATGGGTTGGAAGCCGTTAAGCGCATCTTTACCCCTGAATTCCGTAACCGTTTAGATGGTATTATTCAATTTAAACCATTGCCTAATGAAGCGATACTGCGTGTTGCAGATAAGGCTGTGCTTGAGTTAGAAATGCTGCTACAAGATAAAAATGTAACCTTAGAAATTGATGATGACGTTCGTCAATGGTTATCAGATAATGGTTATGATATTAAAATGGGTGCAAGACCGATGGCTCGGTTGGTGCAGGATAAGATTAAACGTCCATTGGCCGATGAATTATTATTTGGAAAACTGAGTGATGGTGGCCATGTGAAAGTATCCTTAAAAGAGGGTGAACTAGCACTTGAATTTATAGGGCAATCTGAAGTTATAAGTGAATAATAGCACTTTATAAAATAGTGACTACTACGTCACATAAACCGGCATAGCTATATTTCATTATTTGCTAATGGACGAAAAGTTATTCACGATTTACTGCTACTTATCAATTCATTCTCAAGCTTGCTGTTGTAACTCTTTGATTCACAAAGAGGTCAATGTAACCTATTGAATAATAATGATAAATAAATCATGGTCAAAAAGTAACCATTTTGTATTAAGTGCAACTGTACTGTATGTTTCTAACGAAATTAAAAAGTTAAACACAGAGTTATCCACAGATAATGTGAATAAAACCTCAGTGTATGATAATGGTGGTTTTCAGGCCGAAGTGGCTACAATTCAATACCTTTTTGCGCTTTAATACCGGCACGAAAAGCATGTTTAACATTTTCGATACGACTGACAGTATCTGCAGCATTAATAATATTTTCTGGAGCACCACGCCCGGTAACGATCACATGTTGCATGCTTGGTCGAGCAGAAATATCAGCTAATACGGTATCACTATCAAGATACTTCATTTTGAGTACGATGTTTAATTCATCAAACAATACAATATCAATTGTAGGATCGTTCAATAATCTTTTGCATATTTCCCAGCCAGCTTCTGCCGAAGCGATGTCTTGTTCAAGATTTTGAGTATCCCAAGTAAAGCCATCCCCAACAACATGATATTCGACTTGTTCAGGAAAGCGACGAAAGAAGATTTCTTCACCAGTGCTGCAAGCCCCTTTGATAAATTGAACAACACCTACACGCATATTATGACCTAAAGCGCGCGCCACCATACCAAAGCCTGATGAGCTTTTGCCTTTACCGTTGCCAGTAATGACAAGTAATAAACCTTTATCTTTATCAGCTTGTTGGATGCTTTCGTCGACGACTTCTTTTTGTCGTTTCATTCGTTGTTGGTGGAGTTGAGATTGAGTCATATGTACAACTGTAAATCACTGATAATGATTTGTCACTGAAAGATAAAAAGGGCACCTCAAAAGAGATGCCCAATCATTCAATCAAATTGATATGAAGCTGAGATGTAGGCAGTACGCTCAGGCATTGGGTAAGCGTTAAATCTTCCTGCGGTGGCGGTACTATTAACACCAAAGTTAAAGTATTTTTCATTAAAAACATTATTAACTTGCACTGCTATTTCAAGGCCAGAAAAATCTTTACTTAGCTTCAAATCAACGGTTTGATAAGAAGGGATTTTTTCTTCGAAATCATTAAGTCCATCATTGGCAAAATATGAGCTACTCACATAGTTCCAGCTAATTGCAGATTTTATATTATGGGGTAAATTCCCATAAACTGAAATATGGTAGGTATCTTGAGGAATTAAGGGAATATCTTTGCCATCAAGTTCGCCTTTTGTCGATTCTGCATTGAGATAGGTATAAGAGGCTTTTATAGAAAAGGATGCATTGAGTTGAACATCGGCTGAGAGCTCGATACCATCATGCTTAGTATCATCAAAATTGATGTTTTGAAATGTAGCAGGATTAAAATGAATTTCATTTTCAATATCTTGGTGGAATATTGCCAAAGATGATGTTAACCAATGGTTGTTATAACTAACACCGAGTTCAACATTCTGTGAAATTTGTGGTTCTAACTCCGAAAATACTTGTTGGAAGATCGAGTTGAATTCAAATAATTCATCAACCGTTCCAAATCGTGCACTACGCCCAATGCTTCCATAGGCACTCCATTTATCATTGAATAGGTGTTTTAACCCTAATTCATAGCTATTTTCTTGATCTGTTTCATGGAATTTATCAGCTTCAGAGCCAAATGCTGCACCTGATGCCGTAGCATCATACGTGTCTGTTGCTTTTTGACTGACTTTTTGAGTACGCCATCCAGCGGTCAGGAATGTTGCATCGTTATTAAATATATTTATCGTGCCTTGGGCATAAAATGCTGTGCTTGATTGATCAACATTAATTTTATGAATAGGTTGGTTTGAATTAGATTTAAAATCAGAACGATCAGAATTATATTTGTAACTATAGATATCGGCTCCTAATGTCCAGTCAATGGTATGTGCCCCAATTTCTCTAGCTAATAGTAAACGCGGTGTTAATGACAATGTGCGAATTGAGGTATCTTGGTAGCTTCCAAAACCAAAGCCAAAATCAAATTGAGATTGTTGTTCTTTTTTACGATAGCCACCATCAATGATAAGAGTGTCACGTGAATTTAGTTTTACACTATAGCCGAGCGTGGTATATTCAGTATCCTCATTAGCCCAGTCATTGAGTGTGTTGCTACCTTTCCTATCGCTGGCTAATTCATTTAATGCACTAGTAGGATCGACCGTTCTTACCCCTGGTAATTCTAAATCTTGTTTAAAAGCCCCCAGTTTCCAATAAATCTCGCCTGTAGAAATAGGTATTCTTAGATCAAACTGGCCACTATCTTGTTCAAATTTATTATTATCACGATAGCCGTCATTTTTAGATGAATTAATATTGGCTGAGATACCAAAATGATCGTTTGAATATGTTCCGAATGCATTGCCTTCACGATGATCAAATGAACCGCCTGTGGCACTTAACTTTGCATAATTTTTTGATTCTCTTGGATCTTTGGTGATAATGTTGATAACGCCACCGGTTGCACCATCACCATATAGCACGGCACCACTGCCTCGAATAATTTCAATACGCTCAATATTTTCAAAAGGTATGGCTGAAAAATTAACGGAGGATAGATCAATGTCATTCAATCGTCTCCCATCAAGTAATATCAGTGTATTTTGAGTAGCCGTTTCACCAAATCCTCTTAATCCGATAGATGCACGGCTGCCATGACTGAATAAACTAGTCGTATTGACACCTGTTTCTTGGGAAAGTAGCTCAGGTAATGTTCTCGCAGGGCTGCGTTTAATATCGCTAGCGCTAATGATAGTAATATTTGCGGGTAAGCTCTGTTTTTCGTTTATACGGCTTGCTGTAACAATAATCGTATTAAGTTCAGAGATTGGTTCCGCAAAAGCAGGAAAAGGTAATAAAATAAAAAAGGGTAAAGTTAAGCGTCGATAAGACATGATGTTGCACCTAAAGTTAATGCTCGATTCCCACCCGGGATCGAGAAATTAAAAATAACCATGTGCAGTGGGCCAAAACATAACTTTATGCCCTATATAGCCCGCCGCAATATGGTTGTCGAATGCAGTAGGCCGGTCTCCGGACTCACGAGTGATTCTTAAGGAACCTCTGAAGAAGTCATGGTTGTTTCATCACAGTCTAAATTCAACCAGATTTCTTCAGAGGCTCCTTAAAATGCTCACCTTCCCATGAATAAACACAGTGGCTGGATGAACATTTCAACTCGATTACCGTTGCGGGGGCAGTGTTGGATTTGTTGAAAACGCACCAACTTCCCGATTATCCTTAAATTCAGTAAAGAACTTAAGGCACCTAGAGCAGGGGGCAGAGTAGTGTTTTTGGGTGATGCTGTCAATTATTTGTGGGCTGATAGCTACTATTTCATGCATTTTCAGTTAAAATACTTGGTACCCCCTAATTATGGTGTATGAAGTGAAGAAGAAATATGGTACTCGAGTATGAGTGAAGAAGTATCTACTGCACAGGTAGATGTAGTGAAGCTACCAAACTTAGCGCCTAGAATTATCACAGTAGTATTGATTGTTTGCCTAGTTTTATTGGTGGGACAATGGATGCAAGACAGGCTGGAAAAGCAGGAAAACTTAGTATTTCAAAAGATTTCTTTGCATTACCAGCAGCTTGATTTTATTGGGCAGATCAATAATGCCATTATGGTGCTTTTAGTTAATGATAGTGGCGTTGAAACTGCTGTTGCACAAGAGTTATTGCGAACTTCAATGAATCAACTAAAGCGGATACGAGGTGAACTGCGGGTACTAGAACAGCGTAAACAAGATGTAGAAGGAAGTGATGAGTTTTCTGGAAAAGCAGCACTTAT
>JBJPGE010000043.1:0-14349 GCA_048595465.1 Methylophagaceae bacterium
GGCATTTTCGTTATCAAAGGCATCACGAATACCGGTAATAACCGTATCTGCATTAGCTTCTGCATCGGCGGCAATAACACCATTAATATCAACCAGTGCCGTATGTGTTTCAGTGTGAATAGGCGCGTTATTCGATGAAAACATAAGCATTAAAAGTGCAACCAGATATAAAGCGATAAAGCCTTTAAAAATATAGCCCCATCTACGCGTTTTTTGTTGCTCTTTCAGAGCAGCAAAGGCCAAATCTTCTAAAACACCGCGTTCCCATGTGTTAGATGAACTAGTTGAATTTTCAAGTGATGACATGTTTTTTTGATCCAAAAAAGATTGAGAATACGAAAGTTATAGTATATAGACACGGGATAGCATAACGTATTTAAAATATCGAGATCTAGTACTTTAGTACAATAGGCTATATTTTGATAAAGGAGTAATCTTAAAATTGTGTAGTTATAATTTTTTGAGAAGTGATACCCTAATTCTAGGGGGGAAGGCACTTTTCAATTTATGGTATTCTACGAGTAGTTCTAAATAATTAGAACCTAGTTAGTTATTTTGCCAACCTTGGTGTGAATCAAGCACGGAAAGTTACAGGTCTTGTAAGTGTGTTTTGCAAGATGGCTGAATTGCATTTTCTAAAAGGAAAGTGTTATGAGAAAATTAAATATTATTGGTGCGACAGCTTTATTAGCACTATCTATGTCTGCACAATCAGCAGATATCTATTTTGGAGAAGATTTGAATCCTGGCGTCAGCAGTGCAAATAGTGCCGCTGCAAATACTGATTTCTTATCTCATTTAACGGGTGTGGGAACTGAAGATTTCGAGTCATATTCTGCAGGACAAAGTGTTCCTTTTAATAGTAACTTTACAGGCGCGGGAACTGCAACATTCTCAGGTTCAGGAGAGATTCTTAATACGCCTGGGGCAGGAAGATTCGCCACTTCTGGAAGTCAATTTTTAGAAACTAGAAATGGTTTTCAGATAGATTTTACAACAGCAATTTCAGCATTTGGATTTTTCGGTACGGATATTGGCGATTTCAATGGTCAAATCACATTAGATTTTCTTAGTGGAGGTTCAACGCAGTATATTGTACAAAATACAATAGGCGCGAACAATGGCTCACTATTATACTGGGGAATCATTGATGTGCTTAACCCCTTCACAAGAATCACGTTTGGTAACACAAACACTAATGATGTCTTTGGGTTTGATGATATGACTATAGGAACAATCGCACAAGTAAACTCCGTTCCTGTTCCAGCAGCATTATTTATGTTTGCTCCTGCATTATTAGGTTTCTTTGGTTTACGTCGTAAAGTGAATAAAGCTGCTTAATTTTTAAAGAAGTACTTAAGTAAAAAAATAAAAAGCCATGATAGGGCAACTTATCATGGCTTTTTTATGCTTGTTGAATATGACTATTGGCGAATGTTCATTCGCTACATATTGAGATCTAGCCATTGCTGAACCTGAAATAGATTATCCACAATATCGATTGGTTTGCAGGCTTGTAATAATTTGGAGCTATGAGCACCATGGCTAACAGCTAAACTATTGGCGCCTGCATTATGTGCCATTTGCAAATCGTATTCGGTGTCGCCAATCATAAGTGTGGCTTTGGGGTCAACGCCACAATAATCGATTAGTTCTTCTAACATTTGTGAGTGGGGTTTTGAATGGCATTCATCAGCGCAGCGTGTAGCATGAAAAAAGTCCGATAACGCTGTGCTTTGTAGAACCTTATCTAAACCTCGTCGGCTTTTGCCCGTCGCTATGCCAAGAAAATACTCTTTTTCACTGAGCTGTTGGATGAGAGAAAAGGCGTTATCAAATAAAAGTGGATCAAAAGAACTAGTTAACCAAACTTGTTTATAGGTATTGGCTAATTGTTGAATTACTTTATCACTGGCATCAGGGTAGAGTTCCAATGCGGCTTCAGTTAAACCTAAACCAATGATGTGACTGATAGCGTTATCATCTAGTGGCGGCATTGATAATTGTTTGATGGCTTGTTGCATGCAGTTGACGATGTGGCCAGTTGAATCCATCAGGGTGCCATCCCAATCAAACACAATTAATTCATATTGACTCACGATTGGGCTCGTAATTTAGTAATAACATTATTTAATTGGGTTGGTAGAGGGGCTTCCAATAGGAGAGGTTTTCCCGTTGTTGGATGTTTTATACCTAATTTCCAAGAATGAAGAAAGAGACGTTTTAAGCCCATTTTCTTCATGTCTTTATTAAAACTTCGGTAGCCATATTTATCATCACCTGCAACAGGATGCTCTAAAAATAGAGAATGTACGCGGATCTGATGCGTGCGACCGGTAAATAAAATGACTTCTGTTAATTGCGCTTGAGGAAAACGTTCGATGGGAATAAAGGTGGTTTTGGCATATTTACCTTCGGCATTAACTTGCACCATGCGCTCACCCGATGTAACAACATTTTTGAGTAAAGGCTGTTCAACGAGTTCTTCATCAGAATCAAAGCTGCCTTTCAACAAGGTTAGATATCGCTTATCAATATCATGTTGAATCATTTGTTGTTGAAGATTAAGCAGGGCAGTGCGGTTTTTAGCGAGTAATAAGCAGCCGGAAGTATCACGATCAAGGCGGTGCACTAATTCAAGATAAGGCTGATCGGAGCGAATGATACGCAATGCCTCAATAATGCCTTGTTGAATATTTGTGCCAGCATGCACCGCTAAGCCAGGCGGTTTATTGAGGGCAAGCAAATCATCATCTTCAAACAAAATACATTCAGTTAATTGTTGCTTTAGACGATCACCTACAAAATTACTTACACTTTTTTCACTGGTGTGTAATGGAGGAATGCGAATAGAATCACCCGCTTGTATTTTATAGGTTTGTTTTATGCGACCTTTATTGACGCGCACTTCACCTTTGCGAATCGCTTTATATATCCGACTTTTAGGCACCCCTTTTTGTAAAGTAAGCAAAAAATTATCGATTCTTTGGCCTGCTTGGGCGGCTGAAATATCAATAAATTGAACAGGATTTTTTGTAGTATTATCTGCACTCATAAAATTAGACTTGCTGTTCTAGCGATAGACTGTTATATTCCGATGTTGGTTTTGTAGTAAATAAGTCACTGAGTATACCGGCTTTTACGTGGCATAACCTGAAATATGGCGAGGTCGCTCCTTACTTTAGCGTGTTTAAAGAGGTTGATGCGGCGGACGCTTACAAGTTTTAGATTAAAGCATTGGGCTATGGCCGAGTGTGATAGGTGCTCCAAATATTAGGAGCAAACAATTTTGATGGTTCCCACGTCTTGGTGAAAATTAATAAAAATGTAACACCAGACAGGACAATGACAAGTAATTAATAAAATAGTAATATCCGGCAGCTAGCCATGGGGCAAAGCGCTGATAGTGAAAAGGTCGCAATACAAAGCGACCGTGGTAAATAATAAAACCACAACGTAAATGAAAGCAATGTGCAGGAGTGTAAGACGCATTGTTACTATTAATTGCATATCGTAACGATATGTCGTCCTACATGATCAAACTAATGATCGTGCATTATTCTTGAAGGCAAGAATACAACGTGAGAACCTCTGTATAAACGAGCAAAGCTGAATAGCTATTGTTCAAAAGAGGTTATAAATGAAACGAATTTTAATTAACGCAACCCATGATGAGGAGTTGCGTGTAGCGATGGTTGACGGCCAGCGCTTGTTTGATCTAGATATTGATGTGCCATCAAGAGAGCAAAAAAAAGGCAATATCTACAAAGGAAAAATCACCCGAGTTGAACCTAGTCTTGAAGCCGTATTTGTTGAATATGGTTCTGAACGACAAGGTTTCTTACCCTTAAAAGAAATCTCCAATACTTACTACAATCAACGCAACAAGAAGGATGGTGAATCATCTGGGCGCATCAATGTGCAAGATGTACTCAAAGTTGGCCAAGAGTTAGTTGTTCAAGTTGAAAAAGAAGAACGTGGTAACAAAGGTGCGGCATTAACGACGTATATCAGCCTAGCAGGTCGGTATTTAGTATTAATGCCTAATAGCCCGCGTGCTGGTGGAATTTCGCGCCGTATAGAAGGTGATGAGCGTGCCCAGCTACAAGAAGCATTACGCTCACTAGAAGTGCCTGAAGGCATGGGTATGATTGTCCGCACTGCAGGTGTAGGCAAGCAAACCGAAGAGTTACAGTGGGATTTAGAATATTTAGTTCAATTGTGGACAGCGATTGATAAGGTTACGAAAGAGCGTACTGCGCCATTCTTAGCGTATCAAGAAAGTAATATTATCATTCGTGCATTACGCGATTATTTACGTAAAGACATCAGTGAAATCTTGGTTGATTCACCAGAAGTTTATAAAACAGGTCATGATTTTATGACCATGGTGATGCCGCATGAATTAGAAAAATTCAAGCTGTATGAAGAGAAAGTACCGTTATTCACCCGCTACCAAATTGAAAGCCAAATTGAAACAGCGTTTCGTCATGAAGTGCGTTTGCCTTCAGGTGGCGCTTTAGTTATCGACCCGACAGAAGCATTAATTTCTATTGATGTGAACTCGGCGCGCGCTAATAAAGGCGGCGATATTGAAGAAACTGCTTTTAATACTAACTTAGAAGCTGCAGAGGAAATTGCTCGCCAATTACGTTTACGCGATCTCGGTGGTCTAGTGGTTATTGATTTCATTGATATGGGACCAAGTCGCCATCAACGCGAAGTAGAAAACCGTCTACGTGATCATTTAAAAGTGGATCGCGCACGCGTTCAAGTGGGTCGTATTTCACGATTTGGCTTATTAGAAATGTCACGTCAACGCTTACGCCCATCGCTGGGTGATGCACATGAAGAAGTATGCCCACGTTGTGCAGGTCTAGGCCATATTCGTGGTGTTGAATCATTAGGTTTGGCTGTATTACGTTTACTTGAAGAGGAAGCAACTAAAGATCGTGTTACTCAGTTAGTGGTACAGCTTCCTGTGCCGGTTGCGACCTTTATGCTCAATGAAAAACGAGTGCAACTAGAAGCGATTGAACGTCGACAAGAAGTTAAGTTATTGCTTATTCCTAATCCGCATATGGAAACACCGCATTATGATATTGAGCGGGTTCTGGATGGAAACAAACACGGTAAAGTAAGCCATCATCTGATGGTGAAACCTGAGGCTGAAACACCAAGAGCATTGCAAGAGAAGCCGGTTGTAGAGCAAGCGGCAGTAACAGGTGTTGCACCATCTGCACCTGCACCCACTCCTACATCAACATCACAAGAGATTAAAAAGCCAAGCTTGTTAAAGCGTTTATTAGGTGTGTTGACGGGGCAAGCTATTGAAGAAGAAACAGCTGTAGTTGAACAAAAACCTGAAAATAAGCCTAGACATGATCAAAATCGACGTCCACGCAGTAATAACCAAAATAGAAATAACAACCGTAGTGGTCAGCGTAATAATAACCGTCCTAAGCAAGATCGGAATGAACAAGACACAAAAAATACTAAACAAGGGAACGAACAGGAAAATAAATCACAGCAGCCTAAAAGTAATGATGAACAATCGCAAAGTCGAAATCCAAACGCGAAGCGTTCACGTCGTGGCGGTCGTCGCCGTCGTCCACGTAATGACAATGAAGCGAATAAGAATGTATCTGAGGATGCAGGCAATAAAGCGGTAGCCGAGAAAAAAGAAGTCGATGGAAATGCTGTACCAAAGAAAGCCGTTGAAGAAGTAAATGGTAATGTGCCGTCAAAACCAAGTGCGTCAGCACCAGAAATTGATGGAAATAAACCTACACCAGCAAACAAGTCTGCAAATAAGCCTAGTCGTTCTAGAAACTCAGCCCCTCGCCGTCGTCCTGCAGTAAAAGATAAAGCAGAAAATACAACTGCGCCAGCAGAAAAAGTAGAAAAACCTGCCAAGCCAGCAGAAAAAGTGGAAAAACCTGCCAAGTCAGCAGATAATGTTGAAAAGAAGGTTGAGGTGAAGAAGCGTGCACCGAGAAAACCTAAGCCTAAAGCTAAGGAAGAGTCCACCCAAAACGATGCCAGCGAATAAGTCATTTCCATGTGAAACCCTGTTGACCTTATTAGGTCAGCAGGTTATTTATCAAAACCAGAAGTGCGAAATTATTGAGTTACTTGATGGCTGTGAATTAGTATTGCAGGTTTTAGAAGATGAAACCAGCATCCAAGCAACGCAATACGGTGAGGGGCATAGAAATGTGCCTGCAACCTACATATTACCTGTGTTTGATGGTGAAGGTAGCTTGCATGTCGATATTATTGGCACCGGGCTTGATAGCTTGTTAGAAGCCCTAGCTAAAAAGTAACTTCCTAACTTCATCCAAATCCTCTTGGGTATCAACCCCATGGCCTGGATTTATTCTTGCTTGTGTTAAATGAATTTTCTTACCGTGATATAAAGCGCGTAACTGTTCCAATGATTCTTCTTGCTCTAATACACACGATTCAAGTTCAGCATAATGCGTTAAAAAGCTAGCGCGATAACCGTATAAACCAATATGACGGTAATGCGGTAATTCAGGTGGCAATGTTGATTGTTGATCAAAGTGATCACGCATCCACGGAATAGGTGCTCGACTAAAATACAATGCATACCCTAGCTTATCCATAATCACTTTTACGGCATTAGGATCAAATACGTGTTTTTCCTGATCGATTTGGCTAAATAGCGTTGCCATATCTGCATCAGGATGTTGTTGTAAATCATCGGCAACTTGATTGATTAAGCTTGCAGGTAGACAAGGTTCATCACCTTGCACATTGATAATAATATCGTCATCTGCAAACTCGCGTTTGCTTGCTACTTCGGCAAGACGATCTGTACCCGAAATATGATCTGCTCGTGTCATACACGCATCAGCACCAAATTCAGTGGCTACACGCGCAATACGCTCATCATCAGTAGCGATAATAACGTGTGCCGCCTGACTTTCTTTTGCACGTTCAAAAACATGCTGAATCATAGGTTTACCAGCAATATCTAGTAGTGGTTTACCTGGCAGTCTAGTTGATGCATAACGAGCGGGAATAACTATTTTAAATGACATATGGGCACCTATATTAATTCAAGAATTATTCTGCGAGTCTTTAAGACGTCATATTCTAGGCATGTTCCGCCGCAAATGGTTATTCCCTTTCGCAAGGAGCATAACAACGAAGATGACGTCTTAAAGGCTCGCCCTCTGGGGCTTAGCCAAAAAGCAATCCTCTGCGTTATAATTCTTCTGAAGGGAATAACCATTCACTGCAAATTATGCCTTGATGATAACTTTTTGGCATTGCCAGAACAATCCTTGAATTAATATAAGTGCCCATCTAACTTTCTTCATCAGCTACAAGTTCTCGTGCTTCATCAGCAAGCATAACGGGAATATCATCACGAATAGGGTAGGCCAAGCGGCATGCAGGACAAGTAAGCTCTTGTTGTTTTTTGTGATAATTAAGACTGCTTTTACAATTTGGGCAGGCTAAAATTTCAAGTAATGTTTTATCCATTGTTAGATATTTCCAATAATGTGAAGATCTGTTGTTCAAGTTTACCGCTTATTGTCGCTTCAATGGGGATAAACCAAATATTTTCGGTAGCGAATGTTTGGCATTTTACGGCATCTTTCTCGGTCATCAAAATAGTCGTATCATCTCCAAACGCTAAATCTTGTTGCTGGAAGTTATGGTGATCGCTAAAAGGGTGACTATGAATGGTGAGCCCTGATGCTGACAACTGCTTAAAAAAACGTTTGGGGTTGCCAATGCCGGCAACAGCATGCACAGTTTGACTACTGAAATCAGCAAGTGTTTTAGTGATGGAGGGATCAAGTAGGTTTATTGCATTTCCTTGAGTTAAGGTCATATTAAATTCATTTGAACATCCGCCATTATAAACAATAAAATCAACCGTTTTTAAACGGGATAATGGTTCGCGTAAAGGTCCTGCAGGTAAGCATAAACCGTTGCCAAAAAGCCGTTCACTATCAACAACTACAATTTCAATATCACGCTCTAAGGCGGTATGCTGCAAGCCGTCATCGGCAATAATTATAGTGCAGTTATAGTGATGAAGCAGATATTCAGCTGCTTCAACACGATTAGGTGAGATAGCCATTGGGCATTGTGTATGGCGGCTAATAATAACGGGCTCATCGCCAACAAGAATAGGGTCACTTGTTGGCGTGACATTTTGCGGGTAACTTTTTGCTTGGCTACCATAACCTCGGCTGATAATGCCGGGTCGAAATCCTGCTTGTTTTAATTGCTTGGCAAGCCAAATAACACAAGGTGTTTTCCCCGTTCCGCCGACGCTAATATTGCCGACAACAATAACGGGAACGGAAATCTTATGCTGTTTGAATAATCCGAAGCGATAAGCCTGTTTTCGACACCAAATTATGCAGCAATATAAAGCAGAAAGCGGCCATAATAGCCAGCGAATAGGGTGAGGCTGATACCAGCTAGTGAGTAGCCATTTCATAGTGAAAAATTATGTAGCTTTGCTCAAATCTGCATCGACAGATTTTTCTTGAAATTGCAGTCGGTGTAATTCAGCATAATGTTGATTTTTTGCAATGAGCTGTTGGTGTGTACCAGACTCAATAATTTTACCGTCATGCATTACGATGATCTGATCGGCCTTTTCAATAGTCGATAACCGATGTGCAATAACGAGTGTAGTTCGCTGTGCCATCAGTGTTTCTAATGCCGATTGAATATGACGCTCAGCTTCAGTATCTAAAGAGGCCGTTGCTTCATCTAATATGAGAATAGGTGCATCACGCAAAAGTGCACGAGCAATAGCGATACGTTGCCGTTGACCACCTGACAATAAAACACCATTTTGTCCTACCTCAGTGGCGAGACCATTGGGTAGGCGTTCAATAAAGTCCCACGCATGTGCTGCTTTGGCTGCAGCAATGATTTGGTCATTAGTAACTTCTTTTTTCCCGTAGGCAATATTGTTAGCAATGGTGTCGTTAAATAGAATAACTTGTTGGTTAACAAGTGCAATTTGGTCACGTAAGCTAGCCAGTGTTAGCTGATTAATATCAATACCATCAATCTCGATCTGACCTTCGGTAAAGGGATAAAAGCGTGCTAGCAAACTGACCAGTGTTGTTTTACCGCTACCCGAATGGCCTACAAAAGCGATGGTTTGCCCCGGCTTGGCGTGAAATGAAATATCATCAAGGGTTTTTTCATTGTCGGTATAGCTAAAGCCGACATGTTTATATTGAATATCACCTTGAGCGCGGCTGATGGTTTTAGTGCCTGTGTCGGACTCTGCTTTTTCATCGAGTAAGCTAAAAATACTTTCTGCTGCTGCGATGCCACGTTGCAACCTTCCATTTACCTTCGTAAGCCGTTTAAGCGGTGTAAGAATCATAAACATAGCAGTAACGAATGAAATAAAACTACCCGGCGTAATTTGTTCAAGCATTTCAGGTAAAGTAGCTAAATAGATAACAACTGAAAGGCCTAATACAGTAATAAGTTGAATTATCGGTTGGCTAATGGCATCAGTGGCCAATATTTTCATACGTTGTCGACGATTTTGTTGGTTTACTTTATCAAACCGCTTAATTTCATACTCTTGGCTGCCGAAAGTTTTAACTTCACGATGTCCTTCAATAATTTCACTACTGATATGACTGACATCGCCCATTGATTCTTGAATCATTTTGCTGATTCGACGAAAACGATCACTAATTTTATAAATCAGAAAGGCAATAATGGGTACGGTCAATAAAATAATCAGTGCTAAAAAACCATTGAGATAAATCATCCATGCAAGCAAGCCGATAATAGTAAGGCTGTCTCGAATAAGCACAATAATGGCATCAGTCACCGCATTGGCAACTTGTTCTACGTCATACAAAAGTTTAGACATAAGCTGACCAGGCACGCTTTGGTCGTAAAAATTTGTGGGTAGAGCTATAAGCTTTTCGAACATTTCGGAACGTAAATTTTTAATTACATTTCGTGCAATCCAACCTAAACCATAGGTGGTGATAAAATTAGCTATACCGCGGATAAGAAACATACCAATAAGCGCGATAGGAATAAGGCGAATAGTTTGAGCATCACGATCAACAAAACTACCATCGACCAAAGGTTCCATAATGGCTGCCAGGCCTATTTCAGTAGCAGAAAAGACCAACATGGCGACGATGGCAAGAACGAAGACCAGCCAATAAGGTTTAACGTAAACCAATAAACGTCGATAGAGATCGCTAGCACTCATAGTGAGTGATGAAGTTGGCTTCATGGAGTATCTGAAGTAGTTTGACGTGTTGCCAGTGTTAAACGTGCATAACCAAGCTGTTGTGCTACATCCATTGCTGTAACAATGCTTTGGTATTCTGCTTTAGAATCAGCACTAATGATTACATGGGGATCTTCATTATCACCAACGGCTAGTTTTAAGTGATCAGATAATTGCTCGCTACTAGGGTTATCTAGTGTCGAGCCGTTAATAATAAAAATTCCATTTAAATTAATAATGATATCAACTGCCTGTTCTTGTCCTGCCAGCACTTGACCAGATGCTTCAGGTAAATCAACTTTTAGTGAGCTTTCACGTATGAAACTAGTTGAAACCATGAAAAAGAGTAATAACAGGAACACCACATCGATCATCGGTGTGAGATTTACATCTGGTTCTTCTACTGGATGTGGTGCTAAATTCACGCTTTAGCATCCTCATCAGGGTCAAATTCACGATCACCATGAAGAATCTCAATTAATTTCATCGCTTGTTCTTCCATGTCTACGACGAGGTGGTTCACTTTACCCCTAAAGTAGCGATAAAAAATTAATGTAGGAATTGCCACAAGTAAACCTGTTGCCGTCGTAGTCAGTGCTACAGAAATACCACCAGCAAGTGTTTCAGGATTGCCGACACCTTCGGTAGTAATAACAGCAAAGACTTTGATCATGCCAATAACGGTTCCGAGCAAGCCCATTAACGGTGTAATGGCTGCAATAGTACCCAAGGTATTAAGGTTTTTCTCTAAAGATAAGGTGACATGGCGTCCAATATCTTCAATATTCTCTTTAGTGATTTCACGGGAGCTATTACGGCTGATCAAACCCGCAGCCAGAATTTGACCTAAAGGTGAACTATTTTGCAGTGCAATAACATGTTGTTTATCAACTTGATCAAAACGTAGCCACTGCCATATTTGGGTGATAAGTTCTGGCGGTGCAATGCGTTTGCTTTGAAGGCTCCAAAAACGTTCTGCAATAATGCCGATAGCAAGAATGGAGCTAATGAGTAGTGGATACATCATCCAACCGCCTGCATTAAAAAACTCTAACATAATATCTTTATCTCAATTGCCATATGTACACATATGATACGTGAAAAATCATCCTGCCAATAGTCTAATTAGTTGCCGTCCAAATCCGTCTAACTTGCTGTCGCCATAATATCGGGTCTGAAACGGTTTTCGGCCTAAATTGATATTGAATTGCACCATATTGAGCACTATCAAATAGTGTTCTGTTTTTGGTGCTATAGCGATCTACAATATTTTCTTTAGGGAAGCCATAACGATTATGATAACCCACGGGAAATAATACGATTTCAGGATTTACAGCATGAATAAAAGCATTGCTAGAAGAGGTTTTACTGCCATGATGAGGAGCGACAAGAAGCGTAGATGCTAATTTTTGGCCATAGCGTTCGACCAGTAATTTCTCAGTTTGAGATTCAATATCCCCCGTTAATAAAACACTTTTGTTTTGAGTTGATACTTTTAAAACGCACGACAAATTGTTGTCACTGCCTTGGTCGTCAGAACGAGGATGAAGCAATGAAAATGTAACACCATCCCATTGCCATGATTGCCCTGCGATGCATGGTTCTGCAGCAGGCAATAATTCCGGCACACTGCTGAGGATGGTAGTTGTTGTTATTTCATCGACCAGTGATAATGCGCCACCAATATGATCGTTATCACCATGGCTAATAATTAAAGTATCGATATGATTGATACCTTGTTGTTGCAAAAAAGGGCTAACCACTGCCGAACCTGTATCAAAACTATCACTAAACTTAGGGCCTGTATCAAAAACCAAAGTGTGGTTTTTAGTTTGAATAACAGCCGATAAACCTTGACCAACATCAAGCAGAGTGAACCAAAAGTCATCTTTAGCCGGTTTATCAGGGCTGTATAGCACTAAAGGCAATAAACCAATTAGCCCTAACCATTTAGCCGGAAACCTCCTTGGGGTTAACAAAAGTGCTGTACCTAGCATGATTGATAACCAGTAAAGTGTAGGCAAAGCGGGGCTAGACCAATGTGAGAAAGGTAATGTAGCTAAAAATTCTAATAAAGGCCAAAGCAAACTAAGTAAAAAATCAGCACATTGAAATAGCACCACGCCAACAGGCTCAAATAACCATAAAAATAGACTGGCGAGCAATAATAATGGCACCACCAAAAGGCTGACAACAGGCACAGCAACAAAATTTGCAATAGGTGCTATCACTGATGTTTGCATAAAAAATAGTAATAATAATGGCGTAAGACCAAAAGCGATTAAAGTGTGTATTTTTGCCCACTGCCAACGAGGAGAGGGGAATCGGTTTTGTGAAATAAACAAAATAATAGCGACGGCTGAGAAAGATAACCAAAAACCAACAGATAATATTGCGATAGGATCGATCAATAAAATAACAAATAAACTCACCGCCAAAATAGAGTTAATGGCTACAGGTCTGCGGATGAGAAGAGTGAGCATAAGCGTAGTCACCATAATCAATGCACGTTGGCTAGGGATAGAAAACCCGGCCATAGCGGCATAAAATAATGCTGTAATAAAGCCACCTATTGCACCTGCTTCTTTGCTAGGCAGCAACAATAAATTGTTAGCGCGACGAGACCAAAGCCATTTAAAACAAAAAAATCCAATCGCGGCTGCCAAACCAATATGAAGACCTGAAATTGCTAGTAAATGGCTTGTGCCCGATAGCCGAAGAACGTGCCACTGTTCATCATTAATATTATGGCGAATACCGGTAGTGAGCCCTTGGATAAGCCCTAAATTTTTGCTGTCAGAAAAATAAAACTCAATGCGCTCAATAAGTGACTGACGAAGTGCATCAATAGAAAATGGTGAAGCTAAAGCAAGGCGTTTATTGTTTGGATGAGTGCGAACATAACCAGTGGCGCCAATATTTTGTTGAAATAACCAACCTTCATAATCAAATGCACCGGGATTCATCATGCCATGAGCTTGTTTTAGTCGCACTGTAAGCTGCCATTTTTCATCGGCATTAATCTTGTCAGGAAAAGGGCGGTACCAATTTAAGCGTAATTTGGAAGGTAACGTGATCGCTGGGTTAGTGTCAGGTGAAAATTCAAATGATAAACGTCGATCATCGTGGTCAGGAATACTGATAATCGTACCCGTGATAACGATATCTTGCCCCACCAATTTAGGTGAAAGGCGCCCATCAATCACACTGCCAGCGAAAAACAAAGCCCATAATGCACCGAAAATAACAGCGGATAAAAGACGTGTTTTACGGTATAGTAATAATAAAAAAGCGGGCAATGTTGCCCAGAACCATTGCGGAGAAGGTATACTAGTTAACTGTAGTAGTAACCAGCAACCAAGCGCAAATGAAATAGCAGTTTTAACCATATATCCCTATAATGAAAAGCAAGCTAACAACCAAGAAAAAAGTGAATGCCTCGTAAGTTCCTAAAACGTATCATGCCTGATCATAAAACGATGCGCGAACATCCGCATCTAAAAAAGTTTGGTAGTTATATTACTGAACCTAAATTATGGCATTTAAACAAACATTCCGTTGCGAGTGCTTTGGCATTAGGTTTATTTATTGGTTTTATGCCTATTTTGGGCCAAATGGTTGTTGCCGCAGCATTAGCAATCATATTACGTGTTAATTTACCCATAGCGGTAATGGGTTGCTGGATAAGTAACCCCGTTACAATTGCCCCCATCTTCTTTGTTACTTATAACTTAGGTGCATGGATTTTACAAATTCCACCGGGTCAACATTCTTTCGACATTTCATGGCAATGGCTTACGCACGAGTTTTTACTTATTTGGCAGCCATTATTACTAGGTAGCTTTATTTGTGGCCTTGTTGCTGCATTAATTGGCGTATTCTTCGTACACTTTATTTGGCGAAGAATGGTTATTCATAACTGGCGAAAACGAAAAGAAAAAAAGTTGGAGCGATAGGGGAGGTAACGCCAAATTATTTTGGACTAAATACAAAATACGATATGGAAAGCGCCGTATATAAATATGTCGGAGTTCTGGTAAAAGGATGGTAAAAGGGGACGCTACCCTTTTATT
>JBJPGE010000044.1:0-14087 GCA_048595465.1 Methylophagaceae bacterium
TTAGTGAGCAAATTTATATTACAAGGAAAACAAGCTACGTCACAATGGCGCTTCTGGGTCTTATTAGTGATGGTTGTTTTGACGCTCGTGTTTAGTTGTTATTTACAACCTGAAATTGCTGAAATTAAACAGCTTACGCCGCAGGGTGATGATGCGGTTTTAGAACGCTTTGATCTATTTCATGAGATAAGTAGAGATCTCTATTTGATCTTGACGCTATTAGGCTTGGCACTCGTTATCAGTACTGATAAGGTCGAAATCTGATGGCAAGAAGCAAGTCTAGTAATGATTGGATGAAAGAGCATTTTGATGATCATTATGTCAAATTAGCTCAAAAAGCAGGCTATCGATCTCGATCAACATTCAAACTCGAAGAAATTGATAAAAAAGATAAATTGATGCGCCCGGGTATGACGGTTGTTGATCTAGGCTCCGCTCCAGGAGGATGGTCTGACTACGCTTTACGCAAAGTAGGTGATAAAGGGACCGTTGTGGCATTGGATATTTTGCCAATGACGCCGTTAACAGGTGTACACTTCATTGAAGGTGATTTTAGAGAAGATTCTGTCTTAGATGAACTCAATGATGTTTTAAATGGTCAACAGATAGACCTTGTATTATCAGATATGGCCCCCAATATAACAGGGGTAAGCTCAATTGATCAGCCAAGCAGCATGTATTTAGTTGAGTTGGCCTTAGATTTTGCTTTAACGAATTTAAGCAAGCAAGGCAATTTTGTAGTTAAAGTGTTTCAAGGCGAAGGTTTTGAACAGTATATGAAGAGAATGCGAGAAGGATTCCAAAAAGTAATCACTCGCAAGCCCGATGCCTCACGACCTCGTAGTCGTGAAGTATATTTATTAGGCAAAGGCCTAAAATAGTTAATAACGTTACAGAGGTAATGCACGTTGAATGACATGATGAAAAATATCCTTCTATGGGTAGTTGTTGCTATTGTCCTAATGCAAGTTTTTAGTGCGTTTGGACCTCAACCGGTTGACGAAACAGAGCTTGATTATTCAACCTTTATCACCAGCGTGAAAGACGGTGGAATATCAGAAGTCCATATTCAAGGCAGAACGATCACAGGCACGTTAACGGATGGTAAAGAGTTTACTACGTTTAGTCCCGATTACGATCCTGGCTTGATGGGCGATCTCATCAATAATGGCGTCATTATAAAAGCTGAACCTGTAGAGCAAACGAGTTTGCTAATGCAGATCTTTATTTCTTGGTTCCCAATGCTATTGTTAGTTGGTGTGTGGGTATTCTTCATGCGTCAAATGAATGGTGGCGGTGGCGGGAAAAACCCAATGTCATTTGGTAAAAGCAAAGCAAAAATGCTGAGTGAAGATCAAGTGAAAATTACCTTTAAAGATGTGGCCGGTGTAGATGAGGCTAAAGAAGAAGTCGGCGAGTTAGTAGAGTTTTTACGCGAACCAGCAAAATTCCAAAAGTTAGGCGGTAAAATTCCGCGTGGTATTTTAATGGTTGGTGCACCTGGTACAGGTAAAACCTTGTTAGCTAAAGCGATTGCTGGCGAAGCTAAAGTACCGTTCTTCACAATTTCTGGTTCAGATTTTGTTGAAATGTTTGTTGGTGTCGGTGCATCACGTGTACGTGATATGTTTGAACAAGCCAAAAAACATGCCCCCTGCATTATCTTTATCGATGAGATCGATGCCGTAGGTCGCCATCGTGGTGCGGGTGTTGGCGGTGGTAATGATGAACGTGAACAAACATTAAACCAATTATTGGTTGAAATGGATGGTTTTGAAGGTAATGAAGGCGTTATTGTCATAGCTGCAACTAACCGCCCTGATGTGCTCGATAAAGCATTATTACGTCCTGGCCGATTTGATCGCCAGGTTGAAGTGCCACTACCTGACATCCGTGGACGAGAACAAATTCTAAATGTACATTTGAGCAAAGTACCTGCTGCAGATGATGTGGACTCTAGTATCATTGCTCGAGGGACTCCGGGGTTTTCAGGAGCCGACTTGGCTAACTTGGTGAATGAAGCGGCTTTATTTGCAGCTAGAGAGGACAAACGTTTGGTTGAAATGGAAGATATGGAAAGTGCCAAGGATAAGATTTTAATGGGTACAGAACGAAAATCTATGGTGATGAGCGAAAAAGAAAAGAAAAATACGGCTTATCACGAGGCTGGCCATGCTATTGTCGGACGATTAGTGCCAGAATATGATCCCGTGTATAAAGTGACAATTATTCCTCGTGGTCGCGCCTTGGGCGTGACTGTATTTTTACCAGAAGAAGATAAATACAGTGAGAGCAAACAACAATTAGAGAGTGGCCTTTCTGTTTTATACGGTGGCCGATTAGCAGAAGAGATTATTTTTGGTGAGGAAGCCGTTACAACAGGTGCATCTAATGATATTCAAGTTGCGACTAGACAGGCTCGTAATATGATTACGAGGTGGGGGTTCTCTGAACAAATGGGGCCGCTTTTTTATATTGAAAACCGTGATAATCACAAAGTGATTTCTGAAGATACGGCTAAACAAATAGACGACGAAGTTCGTACATTGATTAACCGAAATTATGAGCGTGCTGAAAAAATATTAAAAGATAATGTTGATAAATTACACGCAATGGCTGATTTATTGATGAAATACGAAACCATTGATAGCGATCAAATTGACGCCATTATGGAAGGGCGTGAGCCAGGGGAGCCAAAAGATTGGACAGATGATTCATCGTCTACACCTCCATCATCAAGTACATCGACAGACTCCGATGAAGACGAAGGTACGTCAGGCGAGCCTGCGGATCAACTGCATTAATAAGCAAATCTTTATATGATTCTAGATTGTGCTGGCAAGCCACTTGATCTGACAGGGCCGCAAGTAATGGGGATCTTAAATGCCACCCCCGATTCATTTTCAGATGGTGGACAATTTATTGCACCAGACGCGGCTTTAAAACAAGCACAAAAAATGGTGGCAGATGGTGCCGCCATTATTGATGTTGGCGGCGAGTCTACTCGTCCTGGCGCGGCAATTGTTTCTATTGAAGAAGAGATAGCCCGTGTGGTACCTGTTATTGAGGCAATTCAGTCTGAAATAGATATCCCCATTTCTATCGATACCAGTAAACCTGATGTTATGCGCGCGGCTGTAAATGCAGGAGCGGGTTTAATCAACGATGTGCAAGCATTACGTGTTGATGGAGCCTTACAGGCAGCTGTTGAGCTAGACGTGCCTATTTGCTTGATGCATGCGCAAGGTACGCCTGAAAATATGCAGGACAACCCCCAGTATGATGCTGTTGTTGCTGAAGTAGCAGAGTTTTTATATGAGCGAGTGACAGCATGTGAAAAAGTAGGCATAAATAAAGATAAGCTAATTGTTGATCCCGGTTTTGGTTTTGGTAAGCGTGCTAGTCATAACCTTAGGTTAATGAAGCATCTAGGAGAATTAGTTGAACGAGGATTACCTGTATTAATTGGTGTGTCGCGTAAATCAATGATTGGTAAATTGCTTAATGTTTCGGTAGAAGAGCGACTAGCCGCTAGTTTAGCGTTATCAGCCTTAGCGGTATGGCAAGGTGCAAAAATAATTCGTAGCCATGACGTTCGTGAAACAGTTCAGGCTATAATGATGTGTGATCATGTAATGAAGGTAGAAGACATTGGCTGAAAGAAAACATTTTGGAACAGATGGTATCCGTGGCCGTGTGGGTGATGGTGTTATTACACCTGAATTTGTACTTAAATTAGGCTGGGCAGTAGGACGGGTTTTTGCCAAGGAACACCGCAGTAAAATATTAATTGGTAAAGATACGCGTATTTCGGGCTATATGTTTGAATCAGCATTGCAAGCGGGCTTATCTGCCGCGGGTGTTGATATTTATCTCTTAGGTCCAATGCCAACGCCAGCGATTGCTTATTTAACACGCACATTTCATGCTCAAGCGGGTATTGTAATCAGTGCGTCACACAACCCTTATCATGATAACGGAATTAAATTCTTTTCAGGCGAAGGGACAAAATTAGCGGATGATATCGAGTCAGAAATTGAAGCAATGATGGATGAACCGCTGGTAACGGTTGAATCAGATTTATTGGGTAAAGCGTATCGTGTTGATGATGCTGCGGGTCGTTATATTGAATTTTGCAAAAGCACCATTCCTTCAAAAATTGACTTATCAGGTTTAAGGATTGTTGTTGATTGTGCCAACGGCGCCACGTACCACATTGCCCCCGACGTATTTAAAGAATTAGGTGCAGAAGTTATTGCAATTGGTGATCAGCCCGATGGACTTAATATTAATCAACAATGCGGATCAACGGAACCAGAATTATTACAAGGTGCAGTATTAGTTAATAAGGCCGACTTAGGTATAGCCCTAGATGGCGATGGTGACCGCTTAATTATGGTTGATCATAAAGGTCAGCTTGTAGATGGTGATGAGCTATTATTTATTATTGCAAAATCACAACAGCGTATAGGTACAGGTAAAACAGAAATTATTGGCACAAAAATGTCGAACCTAGGCTTAGAGCATGCTTTGCAACGCCATGATATGACGCTACATCGTGCTGATGTGGGCGATCGTTATGTGATGCAAATGATGAAACAAATGGGTGGTGTGGTTGGCGGTGAATCATCAGGACACATTATTTGTTTAGATAAAACATCGACTGGTGATGGTATTGTTGCTGCATTGCAAGTTTTGGCCGAAATACAGCAAACGGGTCATAGCCTGAATGAACTGAGTTCAGCGGTTGTTAAATATCCACAGCGTTTAATCAACGTTAGAGTCACGAAACAAATTGATCTTGCTAATAACAGTGAAGTAGCCGAAGCCGTCAAAGTCCTTGAAGATAAATTAGGCGATGAAGGACGAGTTTTATTACGCGCATCCGGCACCGAACCCGTTATTAGAGTCATGGTTGAAGGACGCGACGCGGCACTGACTAATCAACTAGCCACTGAGCTTGCAGAGATTATTGAAAATTTAGCCTAGCTAAAATATCAATGAAAAACAGCTTGCTCTAATGACTTTTGTAAGCCTAGGTTCTTATCAGCATTGATAATAATAGGGGCTGTAGTCACAACCTTAATATTATTATTCTCATCAGTTTGTTTATAAACAACTAATAATATAAGTGCATCTGCCGGATTATCTAATTGGAGTGATTTTAAATCGGTATCGCTAAATTCAATTTCGTACTCCATTCCAAGTGTACTGGGAGAAATAACCGACATTGAAAAATCAGAATCTTCAGTAGACTGTAACCAATGAACGACAGGCTCATCTTGAGTTGTTTCATGAAATAATTGTAATTGTGTTTGTTCAGAGAAACCAATTAATCCCTTAGGAAACTTGATAATATTATCTGCATTTAAATTTTGCGTGCCCATAGTTCTTTACCTATCATTAAAAAATAAAATTTATTGTAAGACTCAAATATAAGTCTCTAAATTTCTAATATGCAGGATATGTACCAATGATAAAATTATGATAGGGAGAGCATTGCTTTATTTATACCGAAAAGGTAAGCTAAGCACTTGTTTTTATTTCAAAGAGTAGATTATTTTGCGAAAATCTTTTGTTGCTGGAAATTGGAAAATGAATGGCTCAAGCACAAGCACGGCACGGCTGCTTAACACTATTTTGACGCAGGTAGATACTTTTTCATCTGTTGATGTTGCCCTGTTTCCACCTGCTGTATACCTGAAACAGGTACAAGAAGCTTTAACAGGCACTCCACTTTTTTGGGGAACTCAAAACCTATCACAATTCAAGCAAGGTGCTTATACAGGTGAAATTTCAGCGCCTATGCTGAATGATTTTGGTTGTGAATATGTGCTTATGGGACACTCTGAAAGACGATGTCTTTATGCAAAAATAGGATTAGACCAACTGGCATTAGACTATATTATTGCTGATAAATATGGCATAGCGCTACAAGAGGGAATTACGCCCATTGTTTGCATAGGTGAAAGCCCTGAAGAACATGACCAAGGCAAGACCGAAGAAATTATTCTACGGTTGCTTGATATCATTATCGAGCATAGTGGTGTCAAAGCATTGTCGCAAGCCATCCTTGCTTATGAACCTGTGTGGGCAATAGGCACAGGAAAATCAGCAACACCTGAATGGGCGCAAAATGTACATACACTCATGCGTGAGCACATAGCCAAGCATGATAAAGCCACAGCAGAATCCGTACAAATACTTTACGGAGGCAGCGTAAAAGGGGATAATGCCGCCTCTTTATTTTCAATGCCAGATATTGATGGTGGACTTGTAGGTGGCGCATCACTCGATGCCGATGAGTTTATAGCAATCTGTCAGGCAGCAGCGAGCGTTTAGGTTATAAAATGGATGCATTAATTATTGTAGTACACATCGTTATCTCGTTAGCACTGGTCGGGTTGATTTTAATTCAGCACGGTAAGGGTGCTGATGCGGGTGCCGCAGCATTAGGTGGAGGAGGCGGTGGCGCTTCTTCAAGCGTGTTTGGTAGCCAAGGGTCAGCATCCTTCTTATCTCGCTCAAGCGCTATATTAGCCGCTGCCTTTTTTGTGACTAGCCTGACGTTAGCTTACTTTTCAAACCAGACAAAACCCGTTGAGAGTGTTACAGAATCAGTGATTATTACTGAAACTGTAGAGACAGCGCCAGCAATACCAACACCAAGCGACTTGCCTGACCTCCCAAAATAATCTAGACCCCTAAATTGCCGACGTGGTGAAATTGGTAGACACGCCATCTTGAGGGGGTGGTGGACATAGTCCGTGGCGGTTCGACTCCGCCCGTCGGCACCAAATTTAGAATAAAATCAAACCTAAATACCCTCCAAAAATGTATTTAAACCTGCTAAGCTACCCCTAACGAATTTTAATGTAGGGACAGCAATGAAATACGCACTTATACTCTCACTTTTTCTTAATGTTTCATTTTCTATGTACGCGTTTGCGGCAGATGAAATTAGCGATCAGCTCAAAGCGATGATTATGCTCGCTGAGCAAGGTGATGCTGAGGCTCAATATGATTTAGCATTAGCCTACGATTTTGCAGATGGTGCACCTGAAGATCATGTTGCCGCCGTTAAGTGGTACTTCAAAGCTGCTCAACAAGGTCATATGGATGCCCAATATAATTTAGCTGTTAGCTATGATGATGGTGAAGGTGTTGAGGAAGATAATGTCGCTGCTGCTGAGTGGTATCGCAAGGCTGCACTTCAGGGTGATGCAAAAGCACAATACAACTTAGCGAGAAGTTATGATGAAGGTGAAGGCGTAGAAGTTGATCATGCAGAGGCTGTTGATTGGTATCGTAAGGCCGCAGAACAAGGGCATACATCAGCTCAATATAATTTGGCCGTCAGTTATGACGAAGGTGAAGGTGTTCGACAAAACCACGAAGAAGCTGTGAAATGGTACATTAAAGCCGCAAAGGCAGGTGATCCTGAAGCGCAATATAATTTAGCTGTCAGCTATGAAATTGGTGAAGGTGTCGAAGAAAATAAAGATGAAGCGGTTAAATGGTATCGACGTGCTGCGGCACAGGGTGATACTGATGCCGTAGATCGCCTAAAAGCACTTAATGCATGGGAGTAGGGTTATCTGTTTTATGCGCTAGATGCAAAAATAAATTCTGATACACGTGCTTAATATTTCTCAAATATGACCAGCTATTGCTGCATTATGTTGTTTTCTATAAGCAATAAATGATGCGAATCAAAAAGCCTCTAAAAAATCTAATATTAACTTCTCTTTCACAGGTATAGAGTGTAATATCATGGGCATATCAGCAATGATATTTTCTTAATTATCAAAAACTAGAAAGAACGCTTTATGTTGGAGAACTATCTCCCAATTTTGTTGTTTGTAATAATCGGTATTGGCTTTGGCATTATGCCTATGCTAGCTGGTTTTGTTTTGGGCCCTCGCCGCCCTGATAATGAAAAAACTTCCCCTTACGAATGCGGCTTTGAGCCTTTTGAGGACGCACATGCAAAATTTGACGTGCGTTACTACCTTGTTGCCATTCTGTTTATTATTTTCGATTTAGAAATTGCCTTTTTATTCCCGTGGGCTGTTGTGCTTGATGATATTGGTGTCTTTGGTTTATTAGCTATGTTTTTATTCTTAGGGATATTGGTTGTCGGTTTTATTTATGAGTGGATGAAGGGAGCCTTGGAGTGGGAATAGAAGGTATTTTGGAGGAAGGTATTGTTACCACCTCTGCTGATAAATTAATTAACTGGGCACGAACAGGCTCATTATGGCCAATGACCTTTGGTCTAGCTTGCTGTGCAGTTGAAATGATGCAAGCTGGTGCTTCGCGTTATGATTTAGATCGCTTTGGCGTGGTTTTTCGACCGAGTCCTAGACAATCAGATGTAATGATCGTGGCAGGCACGCTGGTGAATAAAATGGCACCGGCTTTACGTAAGGTTTATGACCAAATGTCGGAGCCTCGCTGGGTTATTTCGATGGGCTCTTGTGCCAATGGTGGCGGCTATTATCATTACTCCTACGCTGTAGTGCGTGGCTGTGATCGCATAGTACCGGTTGATATTTACGTGCCGGGTTGTCCTCCTACAGCTGAGGCATTGCTGTACGGTATTATCCAGTTACAAAAGAAAATCAGGCGAACAAATACCATTGCTAGAACACCGACACAGGAAGCCTAGCAATAATGATAAAAAAACTAAAGGCTAAATTAGAACAACAACTTTCGGATGTCATCCTTGATTGTGAATGGTCAGCATCACATGAAGAAATTACTATTCATATTCTTGATGAAAGTGTTATATCCGTTTGCAAAACGTTACGTGATAGCTTTGGTTTTGAGCAGTTAATCGATGTGTGTGGTGTCGACTATTCGGAATATGGCGGAAGCGCTTGGGAAACTAAGGGTGCATCTGATCGTGGTTTTAGTCGTGCTGTAGATGGCGCGGGTAACTTAGAACCGGTAACGGAAGGTCAACGTTTTGCAGTGGTTTATCACTTGCTTTCAATTGAACATAACCAACGCTTACGTATAAAGGTTCGATTAGATGCAAGCCAACCTATGGTTGATAGTGTTACGTCTATTTGGAGTTCTGCTGATTGGTTTGAGCGTGAAGCTTTTGATATGTACGGCATTTTATTCAGCGGTCATGAAGATTTACGTCGTATTTTGACTGATTATGGATTTGTTGGACACCCTTTCCGTAAAGACTTCCCTCTCATCGGCAATGTTGAAATGCGTTATGATGCGGACAAAAAACGTGTTGTATATGAACCGGTTAGCATTGAAGAAAGAACGTTGGTGCCTCGTGTAATCCGTGATGATAATCGCTACCATAAAGGTGGACGTTAACCATGGCTGAAATTAAAAATTACACGCTAAACTTTGGGCCGCAGCATCCAGCAGCACATGGTGTGTTACGTCTTATTCTTGAGATGGATGGTGAAGTGATTCAACGCGCTGATCCACATATTGGTTTATTACACCGTGGTACTGAAAAACTAGCAGAAACAAAACCCTATAATCAAAGTATTGGTTATATGGATAGACTCGATTATGTATCGATGATGTGTAATGAGCATGCCTATGTAATGGCCATTGAGAAAATGATCGGTGTACAAGTGCCTGAGCGTGCACAGTATATTAGGGTGATGTTTGATGAAATCACGCGTTTATTGAATCATTTAATGTGGTTGGGTGCGCATGGCCTAGATATTGGTGCGATGACTATATTTTTATATTGCTTTCGCGAACGTGAAGATTTGATGGACTGCTATGAAGCAGTATCAGGTGCTCGGTTGCATGCAACGTATTATCGCCCCGGTGGTGTTTATCGAGATTTGCCCGATACCATGGCAAAATATAAAGCTTCAAAATGGCACAGTGAAAAAGAAGTCAAACAAAAGAATACTAATCGTGAAGGCAGTTTCCTTGATTTTATCGAAGATTTCACAGAGCGTTTCCCAAAATGTGTTGATGAATATGAAACGCTGCTAACAGATAATCGTATTTGGAAGCAACGTACGGTAGGCATTGGCGTTGTATCACCTGAGCGCGCAATGCAACTTGGTTTTACGGGCCCGATGCTCCGAGGAAGTGGTATCGCGTGGGACTTACGTAAAAAACAACCGTATGCCGTTTATGACAAAATGGATTTTGATATTCCAATTGGCGTAGAAGGTGATTGTTACGACCGCTATTTAGTGCGTATTGAAGAGATGCGTCAATCAAACCGAATTATCAAACAATGTATTAATTGGTTACGAAAAAATCCTGGCCCTGTTATTACCAATGATGTAAAGGTAGCACCACCAAAACGTACTAATATGAAAGGTGATATGGAATCATTAGTTCATCACTTTAAATTATTCACTGAGGGATATTGCGTGCCTGAAGGTGAAATTTATTCGGCGGTGGAACATCCCAAAGGAGAGTTTGGGATTTATATGATTTCAGACGGTGCCAATAAACCGTATCGCGTAAAAATTCGTGCGCCAGGTTTTGCCCACCTTTCAGCGATGAATGAAATGATTAAGGGCCATATGTTGGCCGATGTTGTTGCCATTATTGGTACCATGGATATTGTATTTGGTGAGGTTGATCGATGAATCTGACTGGCACTAAAATAGAATTATTTACAGCCGATCTTCGCCAGCAGATTGATGCGTGGGTGGTTAAATATCCATCAGGACAAAGCCAATCTGCAGTTATTCCAGCACTACATATTTTGCAGGATGCCAATGAAGGCTGGATTTCAAAAGATATTATGAATGCATTGGCTGAATATTTAGCTATGCCTGCTATTGGTGTTTATGAAGTGGCTACTTTCTATTCTATGTATGAATTAGCACCCGTGGGCAAACATAAGATTAATGTTTGCACCAATATTTCATGTATGTTGAATGGATCAGAAGAAATCGTTGCTCACCTTGAGCAGCGCTTAGATGCGAAATTAGGTGAAACAACATCAGATAATAAATTCACATTAAAAGAAGTGGAGTGTTTGGGTGCATGTTGCGGTGCGCCGATGTTGCAATTAGATCGTGACTATCATGAACACTTAACAACAGAGAAGCTTGATAAGATTTTGGATGGAATTAAATGAGCAAGCTAGATCAAGTCTGCTTCCGAACTCGGCATCTCGATGATCCTTGGACGTTAGAATCCTATCGCAGTGTGGGTGGTTATGAACAATTAGAACGAATATTAAAAGAAAAAGTGCGTGCAGAAGATATTATTGAGCAGTTGAAAGACTCAGCATTACGTGGTCGTGGTGGTGCAGGCTTTCCAACAGGTTTAAAGTGGAGTTTTATGCCACGTCGTATGCCAGGCGCTAAATATATTGTTTGTAATTCAGATGAGGGTGAGCCAGGTACTTGTAAAGATCGTGATATCTTACGTTTTAATCCACATCAAGTTGTTGAAGGTATGATTATCGCTGGCTACACTATTGGTGCACAAGCAGGCTACAATTATATTCGCGGTGAGTTTGTTGAACCTTTCGACCGGTTTGAAGCTGCAATTCAAGAAGCCAAGGATGCGGGATATTTAGGCAAGAATATCTTAGGTTCAAATTTTAGTTTTGAACTCTATACGCAGCCAGGTGCAGGTGCGTATATTTGTGGCGAAGAAACGGCACTTCTAGAATCACTCGAAGGTAAAAAAGGTCAGCCACGTTATAAGCCACCTTTTCCTGCAGGTTATGGACTTTATGGGCGTCCAACCACAATTAATAACACTGAAACATTAGCTTCTGTCCCCGTTATTTTACAAAAAGGTGGCGATTGGTTCCATGAATTAGGCACACCTAATAATGGCGGTAGCAAAATATTTAGTGTATCCGGCCATGTGAATAATCCGGGTAATTTTGAAGTGCCTATGGGAATGCTTTTTTCTGAGCTACTTGAATTAGCGGGTGGTATTCGCAATGGCAATAAAATCAAGGCTGTTATTCCCGGGGGTAGCTCTACACCGATCATTCCAGGTGACGCGATGATGGATGTGCCGATGAGTTACGATGGTATTAGCCGTGCAGGTTCAATGCTAGGTGCCGGCTCTGTCATCGTAATGGATGAAACTACTTGCATGGTAAAAGCATTAGAACGAATTGCCGAATTTTATTATGAAGAATCATGTGGTCAATGTACGCCATGTCGTGAAGGTACCGGCTGGTTATATCGTGTTGTTAAGCGAATTGAACATGGTGAAGGCACGCAAGAGGATCTTGACCGTTTAGTTGATGTGGCAAAAAACATTAATGGCAATACCATTTGTGCATTAGGTGATGCTGCAGCGGCGCCGGTGATTAGTTTTATCAAACATTTTCGAGATGAATTTCAATATCATATTGACCACGGTAAGTGTTTAGTCGGTGGAGGTCACTAATGGTTAATATTGAAATTGATGGCATTCCACTTGCTGTGGATCCAGCAAAAATGATTATCCAAGTGGCTGATGAAGCGGGCATTGATATTCCACGTTTTTGCTATCATAAAAAATTATCGATAGCAGCGAATTGCCGTATGTGTTTGGTTGAGGTCGATCAATCGCGCAAAGCGTTGCCAGCATGTGCGACGCCCGTAACAGAAGGCATGAAGATCTTTACACAATCAGAAGCGGCCCTTGCTGCCCAAAAAAGTGTAATGGAATTCTTACTGATTAATCACCCATTAGATTGCCCTATTTGCGATCAAGGTGGTGAGTGTGAATTACAAGATATGTCCGTCGGCTATGGAGATGGTCTTGGCCGATTCACCGAAGGCAAACGTGTAGTTAAAGATAAAGATATTGGGTCATTAATTCAGACTGAGATGACGCGTTGTATTCATTGCACCCGTTGTGTCCGTTTTGGAACTGAAGTAGCGGGTATTGCTGAACTTGGCGCAACCGGCCGCGGCGAGCATATGGAAATAGGTACGTATGTTGAAAGCAGTCTCGTTTCTGAATTGTCTGGCAATATTATTGATCTGTGCCCTGTTGGCGCACTAACATCGAAACCATTCCGCTATAAGGCTCGTGCATGGGAATTGACGGCTCACCCATCTATTGCACCGCATGATGCTGTGGGTTCAAATATTGAATTTCATACACGACGTAATGAAGTGATGCGCGTTGTGCCACGAGAGAATGATGCTGTAAATGAAACATGGTTATCTGATCGAGATCGCTTTAGCTATTTGGGTTTAAATCATGAGCAGCGTGCGACTGTGCCAATGATTAAGCAAAACGGTGAATGGAAAGAAACGGATTGGGAAAGCGCATTGCAAGCTGCGATGGATGGCTTGCAGATAGTGAAAGCCAAGCATGGCGCGGCTCAGGTTGCGGGTGTGATTTCACCAGCTGCCACATTAGAAGAGAATTATTTATTCAAAGGTCTGTTAACAGGCCTAGATATCCACAATAGCGATCATCGTTTGAGACAACAAGATTTTGCTGATGAAAATGCCACATACAGTTCAAAAGAGTGGTGTTTAGATCATATCAACGAAAGCGATGATGTTATTTTAATCGGTTGTAATATTCGCTCCGAACAACCTATTATCGCTCACCGCATTAGACAAGCTGCCATTATGGGCACAACCGTTACCGATATTAATTTCTTTAAATCTGATTTGCTTATGCCAACGGCAACGCAGTTAACGCACAATATTGAAGGGTTGCTCACTCGCTTATCAGGTATTGCAAAAGCATTAATGCCATTGGCTGGAAAATGTGGTAAAGATTGGGAAGATATGCTTGAAAAGGTTGTCCCAACGGCCGCCGATCAAACCATTGCAATGCGACTATCTAATGCGATGGCAGCAACAATTTTTGTAGGTGCCTTAGCCAATAATCATCCACAAGCGGCTAAAATAAGAACATTAGCCCTGATGATTTCAAGACTGGGTAAAGGCCATTTAGTGATATTGCCGACGGCAAATTCAAATGCTGCAGACTTGGTGAAGAATATTAGTCGAGAACAAGAAGGCGCAGAAAGCTTAAATGCACTGCAATTGTGGCAAAATAATTGTCGTTCTTATGTTCTATTTGGAGTAGAGCCAGAGTTAGATTGTGCTAATCCAACTGAAGCCCAGCGAGCCTTACAACAAGCTGACTTT
>JBJPGE010000045.1:0-13814 GCA_048595465.1 Methylophagaceae bacterium
CCATTGCGTTGATGTCGATAGATATTTTCACCAGTGACAATGGCATCATCAACAACAATGCCTAATACTAAAATAAAGGCGAACATGGACAGCATGTTGAGAGTCAAACCGAATAATGGCATCAAGGCAAAACCGCCAAGAAAACAGACAGGAATGCCTAGTCCAACCCACAGTGCGACGGCGGGGCGTAAAAATAATGAAAGTAAAATCAGTACTAATAAGCCACCTTGCAAGGCGCTTGAAACAAGAGTGGATAGCCGATCATCAACCACTTCTGCGGTATTTCCATAAGTGCCTAGTTTAAGCCCACTTGGTAGTTTACTTTGATAGTCTTCAATAAAGTTTAAAACATTATTAGCGACATCAATGGTACTTTGTTTTCCAACTCGAAATGCTTCGACTGTTATCGCGGGTTTACCGTTGTATTCGGTTTCAACCTTAAGTAATTCAAAACCATCAATGACACTGGCAATATCTCTTATGTATAAAACACGGTCACCCGAATTCATCACAGGGATTGATTCAAACTGATCGGCTGTATATGCCTGCCCATTGGTGCGCACTAAAATATCGCCATCTCGCGTACGTAGGTTGCCAGCGGATATATCAATAGAATTTCGTTGAATTGCTGAGCCTACATCTTCTAAACTAAGGTTATAGCGACGTAAAGCTTGGGGCGATATTTCTATATTAATCTCACGTTGAGGCGCTTGTAAGTGACCGACTTTTGTAACTCCATCAACTTTTAATAATGCCTCGCGCACATCAGCGGCGGCTTGAAATAAATCGTTATAGGCAACATCCCCATACACAGCGATACCAATAACCTGAATAGCAATATCTGCAATTTGAATAATTGGTCGCTCGGCATCAGCTGGCAAAGTGTTAAGTGAGTCAACTCGTACTTTCACATCACTGAGTAAATCTTCTTGATTGTAGCCAGATTCTATTTCAGCAAATACTTGAGAGGTGCTTTCAGATGAGCGAGAAGTAATTTTCTCGATACCAACTAGGTCTGCAATCGCTTCTTCAACTCTTGTGGTGATAGTTTCATCAATCGACTTAGGGTTGCCACCTGGAAGCACAGTAGTGATGACAATGGTGCCGAGATCAAAATCAGGCATCAACTCTAGGGCAATATCATTCTTTAGTGACATCACACCCATAATCATAATGCAGGCCATCAACAGGTTTGCAGCAACGTGATTCTTCGCAAACCACTCAATCATTTAATTGCTCCTAATTGTTTTTCTTCTTGATTCCAATATTTTAACCATCTATCCCATATTCGTATTACTGCATATTTAAATTTTCGTGCAGCTAGGTAATTTACTGGCACGATGATTAGCGTCATAACTGTGGCAAATAAAATCCCAAAACCGAGTGAAGTAACCATTGGTTTCAGAAAGATCGCTTGTTGCCCCTGATCAAGCAGTAAAGGAATTACACCAGCGAAAGTTGTTAGTGATGTGAGCAGAACAGGTCTGAAACGTGCCGCGCCTGCGGACTTAACTGCTTGCATGAGCTCAACGCCTTGTTCCCGCTTTTTATTGATATAGTCAACTAAAACTAAACTGTCATTTACCACTACACCGACTAAAGCTAACATGCCAAAGAAGCTTAAAGAGGATAGGTTTTGTCCAGTAATTATGTGCCCTAATATTGCAGCAACCACGCTAAACGGGATAATTGACATAACAATCAATGGTTGTCCGTATGATTTAAGCGGTATCGCTAATAATGCATAAATAGCAGTCAGCACGATTAGTAAACCAATGATTAGTCGTGAATTTGTTTCTTCTTGTTCTTCAGCTTCACCATCAAATTTATAATTAACCTCAGGATATGTTTGCTGTATGTCGATTAAAAAATGATTGAGGTCGTTTAGGATTATGGGAATGTTGCCTAGTTCTTTATCAATATCAGCTGTTACGTTTAGAATGGAATTACGGTCAAGTCGGTATAAAGCACTTGGACTTTCTGATGGGGTAATTTCTGCGACTTCAGATAATAAAACCTCCTCATTGCTGTTCTTCACTTGAATAGGTAAACGGTATAAATCATCAATCGATGAGCGATATTCAAGAGGGTAGCGCACCATCACTCGAAGTTCATCGCGCCCGCGCTGAATTCGTTGTGCTTGATAACCGAATACAGCATGCCTAACTTGTTGTGCTATATCGTTTAAACTTAAATTTAAAGATGATGCGCGTGGTTTCAACTTAATACTTAATTCTTCTTTACCGCCGCTGTAGTTATCTTGAATGTCGAAAATTGAAGGGTATTCTTTAAATTTTTCACGAAGCAGTAATACAACTTCACTCATTCTTTCTAAATTAGAGCCAGAAAGTTCTACGTTGATAGGAGCTTGAGTTCTAAAAACATCAGAGCGGACAGTTAATTTCAAAGCACCAGGAATATCGCCAATAAGGTTTTTTACTTCACGAGCAATCTCAGTAGTGCCTTTGTGAAATACTCTATCTTCAGCGATTTGAAGTTCGGCTTGAACGCTACCAACATTTGGTTTGATAGTGCCAGCACTGCTGCCACTAGTTGCTAAAATGTTTAATATTAAGCTTTCACCTGTCTCAGGGTCTCGGTACTTATCTTGCAAAGTTTCGAAGTGAGATGCAATAGCATTAATATGCTTATCAGTCGTTTCAAAGCCGGATGATTCTGGCATCGTCAGATAAACCTTTACCGATTCTGATTCGACTGATGGAAAGAGTGATAATTTTAAATGACCAAATATGGCCCAGCTCATAATCAGGCTAGCAACAGCAATTAAGGCAGTGAGGGTAATAGTTTTGTCATTTAAGCAGCGATTAAGGAAAGGTTGATAATGAATTTTGACAAAACGTTCTAGGCCGTGCGAAATATTTTGTTGGATCAATCCAATTCTAGATATTTTGCTAGGATCATTGCGTAGTTTAATATGGCTTAAGTGAGAAGGTAGCACCAGTTTTGATTCGATTAGCGACATCAACATAACTGGAATTATCACCATTGGCATTTGTTGGCCAATAAATGCGAGGGTGTTAGAGCCGAGAAAATTGAGTGGCAGTATGGCAACCACTGTCGTTAATATTCCAAACGTGACAGGTACGGCTATTTCTTTAGTACCAATAATTGAGGCGGTAAGAGCATCTTCACCATCGCGGATTTTACTGTAGATATTTTCACCTGTGACAATGGCATCATCCACCACTATTCCCAGCACCATAATGAATGCGAATAGGCTAATTATATTAAAGCTGCCCCCGACTAAAGGCATAAATAGAAATGCGCCCATAAAACTAACGGGCACACCGATAAATACCCAAAATGCGACAGCTGGACGGAGAAAAAGCGACAATAGAAGCATCACCAATATGCCGCCATATAAGGCGCTATTTAATACAGCACCTATCCTAGTTTTTAGATAGATTGAGTCATCATCCCAGTATGAAATTTTGACATCGGTGGGTAAGCTGTTTGAAAACTCCTGCATATAATTGCGAGTTTGTTCTGCAACTTTAATTGCACTTTGTTCTCCAACACGGCGCACTTCTAGCATTACTGCTGGCTCGTCGTTGAATGTCGTTACCAGCAGTTTATCTTCAAAACCATCATCAATAATAGCTATTTGTCCAAGCCGTACGGGGCTACCCTGAGGGTTAGCAATAACTGGAATGTTTGCGAACTCGCTACCCGTATATGCTTGTCCATCACTACGAATTAATATGTCACCATCGGGTGTTTGCACATTGCCAGCAGATATATCTGAAGCCCCTTGGGAGATTGCTTCGCCAATCTCAAGCAGGCTGATGTTGTAGTTATCTAATGTTTGAGGGCTGATCTCTATGTTCATTTCATAATTAGCAACACCTTGCATTTGCACATTACTAATCTGGCTTTTAGTTAACAGTCCTTCTCGAAAACGAGTGGCTGTTTTACGTAAGGTTTTGGTATCAACATGGCCACTAATGGCAACATAAATTACTGTCGGGTTCCGTACATTAAGTGAAACAACAGGCTTTTCAGCATCTTTGGGTAGAGTGTTTAGAGCATCGACCCGAACTTTGATGTCATCAAGGATATCGCGTCTATCATAACCATCAGCAACTTCTGCGTTTACAGTTGAGTTACCTTCAGAAGATCGGGATGATATTTCTTTAATTCCTTCTATATCAGCGATCGCTTCTTCGACCCTGAGAGTAATGCCTTCTTCAGCCGTTTTAGGAGTTGCACCTCGAAATGAGGTCGAGATAGTGACTGTGTTTCGTTCAAAACTTGGGAAGGTTTCAACTGGCACGGAATTAAATGCGGAAGTTAAGCCAGCAATAACAATTGCGAACATTAAAATGTTCGCAGCCACAGGGTTACGTGCAAACCATTCGATCATGACTTACTCATTGTGGTGATTATTACTGCTTTATTAAGTAATAGATTCATTAAGTGCTCAACATTGCATTTAGTTCTGTGATTCTTCGCGATTCCAAAAGACCAACCAGCTTGACCATAAGTAAGTACATATATCTATGCAAGCATGTTTTAACTTGTGCCCTAATATGTAATTAACAGGCACAATGATTAAGGTGATGGCGGTAGCAAAAAGTATTCCAAAACCAAGTGAAATAGCCATTTGCTTAAGAAACTCCGCTTGCGTACTATTGCCTAACAATAATGGCGTAAGCCCAGCAAATGTTGTTAATGATGTAAGTATCACAGGTCTAAACCGTGCAGTTCCGCTAGCAAGAACTGCATCGAAAACATCGACACCTTGTTGACGTTTTTGATTAATATAATCGACTAAAACTAAGCTGTCATTCACCACCACACCGAGCAGTGCCATCATACCTACAAAGCTCAATATAGATAAATCATAGCCAAGTATGATATGTCCAAGGATAGCGCCAACTAAGCTGAACGGTATTACTGACATTACTATCAACGGCTGTAAATAAGATTTGAAAGGGATGGCTAAAAGCACATAAATTGCAATCAACACAAGCAACGAACCACTTTTAAAACCCGCATTATTTTCTGCTTGTTCTTCAGACTCACCTTTAAATGAAAAATTTAATCCTGGAAAACTTTGAGATTCATTATTTAAGAAAACACTGAGGTCACGCAAAATGGCGGGAACATCAGCTTTATCTTTATCTACATCGGCGGTGATGTTTATGATTGCTGAACGGTTTGATCGGTACAGCGTAGTGGCACTTTTTACCGAGGTAATAGTAGCTAAATCAGATAGAGGTACTGGATTATTATCAGCACCAACATGGATTGGTAGACGCTTTAAATCATCATACGATGAACGATGTTCGAGAGGCAATCTAACCATCACCCTAACTTCATCTCGACCCCTTTGAATGCGTTGAGCTTCAAAGCCAAATATTGAAGCTCGGACTTGGTTTGCAACATCGGCGAGGCTCAGTCCAAGGACATGCGCTTTAGCTTTGAGTTTGATATTAAGCTCTTCTTTTCCGCCAGAGAATGTATCTTGAATATCAAACACATTAGGATAAGTTTTTAATTGTTGTCTAACTTTCTCCCCAACTATGGTCATGCTTGGAACATCAATACCTGACAACTCAACATCAATTGGGATTCCTGCCCTGGCTAATTCAGAAATAATAGATAATTGTTCAGCACCTGGTATGTCGCCTATCAGTTCTCTAGCTTCGCGAGCAACCTCGGAAGTTTTTATCTTGATATGACGTTCCTCTGGGCCTAAAAACTCAACCCTTACAGAGCCAACACTTGGTTTCACAACAGGACCGCTGCTGCCACTATTACTATAAATATGGCGAATGATAGAAACACCTGTTTTTGGATCACGATATTTGTCTTGTAAATATTCAATTTTATTGGTGATAAATTGAATATGTTTATCAGTTGTTTCATAACCTGTTGTATCAGGCATTGCTAAAAAGAATTTAATTTCCTCTGACGCCACTCTTGGAAAGAAAGTGAACTTTAGATGCCCAGTGGTTGACATTGTCATGATGATGCTGGAAAAAGCTATTAAAGACACTATCGTGATGGCTTTACTATTAAGGCATTTTTCTAAAAATGGACGATAAACATCAATAATTGAATCTTCAAATTTTCGTGCAATCGACATTTGCATGCGCGATAACCAATTAAGATTTTTACTCTCGTCTCTTGGTTTAACGTGACTTAAATGTGAAGGCAATACGAATTTTGACTCGATCAAAGAAAACAACAATACAGGAATAACTACCATTGGGATTTGTGCAGCTAAAAAGCCAACCCGATTAGAACCAAGGTCACTCATTGGGTAGAAGGCAACAATCGTTGTAAGAATGCCAAAAGTAACAGGTACAGCAATTTGTTTAGTGCCAACTATCGCCGCCTCTAAAGAATCCACACCTTCACGCATCTTACGATAAATATTTTCCCCCGTTACAATGGCATCGTCTACCACGATCCCCAACACCGTAATAAATGCAAACAATGAAATAATATTAAAAGTGCCGCCAACAAACGGCATAAAAATAAATGCGCCCATGAATGCTACTGGCACACCTAGAAATACCCAAAAAGCGATTGCAGGTCGTAAGAATAATGACAAAAGCAGTAAGACTAAAATACCACCTTGAACTCCGCTTGTAAGCAGTGTAGAAAGCCGATCTCTTAGGGTTTTTGAATCATCATCCCAAAACGCTAACTCGACCCCATCGGTGTTTAATTCGTTGTGAGTCTCAATATAACTACGCACCGTATTAGCAATATTGATTGATGATTGATCACCTGTTCGTAAAACATCGATCATAATGGCCGGCCGCCCATTAAATACAGTTTGCAACGGCTGCTCTTCAAAACCATCAATAATAGTGGCGATATCACCTAGCAATACAGGGTCAGCGCCTAGGCTAGTAATAATTGGTATTTTAGCAAACTGGGCTTGGTTATAGGCCTGTCCATTGGTTCGTAATAAAATATCACCATCACGTGTTTTAATATTGCCTGCTGAAATATCCACCGATCCTTGTTGGATCGCTCTAGCAACGGACGCCAAACTTAAGTTGAAACTATCTAGCGTGGCAGGTTGAATTTCAACGCTAACTTCGTAATCGGTAACACCGAGTAACTCAACCAGTGTGATGCCAGAGCTAGACAATAGATCGTCACGCACACGGTCGGCTGCTGCACGTAATGTTTTTGCCCCTGCATCACTCATTACAGCGATCTGGATTACACCTGGGTTAAATTCAGACAAAGAAACCACAGGTCGTTCAGCTGCTGCAGGTAGTGTGTTGAGTGAATCAACACGAAGTTTTATGTCATTTAGAATCTTTCTTTTTTCGTAACCCTCATCAACTTCGGCAACGACCACTGAAACACCTTCTGCTGAACGAGACTCCGTGTGTTTTACACCCTCGATATCATAAATAGCATTCTCTATGCGAGTGGTTAAACCATCTTCAACAGAGTCTGGTGTGGCACCTCTAAACGCGGTGGTGACTGTGACAGATTCGATTTCGAAGCTTGGGAAAACTTCAAGTGGAATTGCTCGGGATGCAGATAAAATACCTGCGACGACAATTGTCATCATCAGCAAATTGGCAGCGACTGGGTTTCGAGCAAACCATTCAATCATAGTAACGCTACCTTAATTAGTTGTGAAGCTTACTGTGTAGGTGCTGTTGATTGTGAGCCAGGTTTAACGTCACTAGCTTGTTTAGCGTTTACTTCAGATGTTTTCTTGTTTACTTTTGGTTCAACTTCTTTCAGTTTTGACTTATTGCTTGCAATAAACTCATCAGAAAATTTAACCTTCGCTCCTGCCAGAGTACTGTTCAAAGAAGTGGTTACAATTAAATCTCCATCACCAATCCCTTTTGACACTAAGGTGTTTTGATCGTCTTGCCAAATAATTTCGATGTTTTGCCTAACTAGGCGATCATTTCGAGCTACATAAGTATAGCTTCCTTCACGGATACTTTTGTTTGGAACAATATAAACATTCTCAACAGTTTGGCCTTGAATACGGGCACTAACAAATTGCCCAATTTTTAATGGCACCCCATTATCGGTAGAGCTAAACGGGTTCGCTACTTTTGCAATAACATCTATTTGTCTAGTGTTTATGTCAAAGGTACTGTCTGTACGAGTAATTTTTGCATTCCAGTGATATTCATTGCTGCCAATCTTCGAACTTAGATCAACATTAAAGTCACTACCATTTTCGCGATCAAATTGGTCTAAGCCTAGTTGTGCAAATTCAGCCTGGCTGATTGGTAAACGGACTTCAACGCCGTCAGAGGAAAATAATTCTGCAATGGGTGTGCCGACACTTACGTATTGCCCAAGCACTGCTTCACGGCGTATTATTCGGCCTGTATAGGGGGCGGTAATTTGTGTGCGACTTAAGTTTAGGTTTGCCGTTTGCTGTGCTGCTTTTGCTGAATCAAGTTGTGCCTTCGCCGCCGCTAATTGAGGCTCGCGTTTTACTAAAGTTGGTGCCTCATCTACATTACCTAGACGTTTCCAATCTTCAATGGCTTGCTTTGAATTTGCTCGCTCTTGTCTATAGGCCGCATCTGCTTGAGAGAGGGACGCCATAGCTTGGCTAAGCGCAGCTTGGTAATCACGTGGGTCAATTTGAATTAACACATCGCCTTTTTGAAACGAGCCACCAGTTTTAAAATCATCAGACATGCCAATGATTTCACCACGGATTTGGGCAACTAAATTACCTCTTGTTTCTGCTTCAATGGTGCCGTTTGCAGAAACAACGATGGGGTAATTTGAAAGAGACGCTTCGATCACATCGACGCGCACTACCGTTTCTGGTATCGCACGCTTTTGCGCTTCAGGCTTGAAGATATTTAATATTAAAATAACGATAAACGTGAATAAGACGATACTTAGAACGATTCGACCTTTGCGCGGAATCATCCAAATCAACTCTTTAGTTTTTATTAAAAAACTATTTGCTTTCTGTTTGAAGTTTGCCGAGTTTTGCTCATCGTCTATGTTGAGTTTGTAATCGTTAGTCATGTAAGCCTATTTATTACCCTAATTTTTAGTAATGCTGGGTAAGTTTTTAGTTGGTTTGCGGTCTGGCAAGCTAGTGAAATCGCCCCCAAGAGCAAGGTGGATGCCAATCCGATTTTGTACTAAGGCGTTTCTGAAATTTATTTCATCACGCTTAGAGTTAAATAATCTGCGTTGTGATTCTAATACAGTTGTGTAATTTTCGATACCAGATTGATAACGATCTAAGGCTAAATCATAGCCTCCTTGAGCAAATTTCACTGCTTTTTCGATTGCGATGTGCTGTTTTCTCAATGTGGTTTCTCTATCAAGAGAGTCTTCAACTTCTTGAAAAGCAGATAAAGTAGTTTTAACTAGAGAAGCATAGCTCGCTTCAGCCTGATAAACAGCCTGCTGTTCACGAGATTTCAATGCGCCTGCTAAGAAAATCGGTTGTGCAATACTCGAAATAAGTGTCATTACGACATTATCATTATCAAATAATTGCTCAAATTCATCACGAGTGTCACCAATTGAACCTCTAAAAGAGATACTTGGGAAACGATCACGGTGAGCCGCTTTTGCATTGGCAATTTGAGATTTGTATTGCAATTGGCTGGCTTTCACATCTGGTCGACGAGTTAATAGTTCAGCAGGTAAGCCTGATGGAACAAGTCCAGTCATGGTAGGCAGACCAGTGTCGAAACTTAAATCAGTATCAGGATACTCTCCTAATAAAGTTTTAAATGTTCTCAGCGATTGATCGTAGTTAAACTGTGCATCGGCTTTTGATGATATTTGTACTTGTACATCAGTGCGGCTTAGATAGACATCTAATGCAGAACGAAGCCCACGTTTATAATTTTCATCAATTAAACCAGCAGTTCGTTCAAAACTTTCAAGTCTGAGTTGTGCTAGTTCTAGTTGCAGTTTATTGGTGACTAAGTTGTACCAAGAGCGGCTAACATTAGCCACCAATGATAATTCAGCGGCCTTGAATAATTCCGCTTGGGCTTTTGCACTATAGGCAGCTGATTTTCGACGTTGAGTTAACTTACCCCAAATATCAGCCTCCCAACTAACATCAAGTGAAGCACTTACTGTACGAATTTCAGTAGTAACCCCAGCGACTTCATCGTCTGTATTATTTTTGCTGGCATTTGCACTTATATTTGGCCATAAGCTTGATCCGTTAATTGTAACTTGTTCAATGGCAGATTTAAGTTGTGCAGCTGAGGCTAATAAATCTGGATTAGCATTTAAAGCAACATTCACATACTTGTTTAAATCCTCATCATCGAATGCCTTAAGCCATCCATTTTCAACATTGATAACTTCTACAAGTTTCGCATCAGCATCGTCTTCATGCACTGCCTGAATTTGCCATGTTTCAGGCACAACAATATTGGCCTCTTTTGGGAGCTGCCTTAATTGAGAGGCACAGCCTGCCAGAAATAAAACTAAAGCTAAGCCGCTTATTTTTAATCCAGTCTTTAGAGGCATATATTTTGAATGTTCAATTGTTATATTTTTCATTATTTACTCGCTCGGCAGATTCTACTTGATACGAAATTATTATTTTTGATCTGCGTTATCTTTGGTATTAATTTACCTATTTAATTTGTTCTCTAAACGTGCTCTTTGATAAATAGTCAGCACAGTATAGAGAGTTCTTTAGAGTATCGTCTCAGTGTTATACTTCGCGAGGAACATGAAGATAATCACATAATTCAAACAATGAACGATACTACTCTCTCTAAGATGCAAAAAAGTACCAACTTGGTTTCAGAAATTTTGATTGAAGCATTGCCGTACATTCAAAACTATCACGGTAAAACTATTGTAATAAAGTATGGGGGCAATGCAATGGTTGACAAGAGTCTGAAGGAAAATTTTGCACGTGATGTAGTTTTATTAAAATTAGTGGGAATGAATCCAATTATCGTTCACGGTGGCGGACCACAAATCAACGAAACTCTAGCAAAAGTTGGTAAGTCTACCGAGTTCATAGAAGGCTTAAGAGTTACTGATTCCGAGACCATGGATGTTGTTGAAATGGTGCTCGGCGGCCTAGTAAATAAGGAGATCGTTCATTTAATCAATTCACAAGGTGGTAAGGCCGTAGGGCTGAGTGGTAAAGACGGCAGTATGATACGCGCGCAAAAATTAACTGAGGGCAAAGCTGATGTAGATTACGGGCATGTTGGCAAAGTTGTATCGATTAACCCAAAGGTTGTAGAAACGCTAGAGGAACAAGGTTTTATTCCAGTGATTGCGCCTATTGGCACAGATGAAAAAGGGGTTACCTATAATATAAATGCAGATTCTGTTGCTGGAGCGCTTGCCAGTGATCTCAAAGCAGAGAAGTTAATCTTAATGACCAATACTCCTGGCGTATTGGATAAACAAGGAGAATTGCTAACTGGGCTTGATGCACAACAAATTGATACTTTAAAGAAGGAGGGTGTTATTCAAGGCGGTATGTTACCAAAAGTAGAATGCGGACTAAAGGCGGTTAGTCATGGTGTGAAGGCTGCCACCATTATAGATGGCAGAGTAGATCACGCTTTATTGCTTGAAGTGTTAACAGATAAAGGTGTTGGTACTTTAATTAGTACCTAAAACAACTAATCACCGTCAGAGAATTCAACGGCTCCAATGTCACAATTTCCACCGAGATCAGCGACAATAACATTTCCATTTCCAGCAATAATATTGACAAAAAATGTTGTATCTCGGATTTTACCACGTTGATCATCTCTCGGGCAGTCGGCCCCATTAGCTTTGTTTATCGCTGGGCTACCTGCAACAAGGGCGTGTACCAATGTTGGCCCACCATGAACTCCTAAATTAGTAGTTAATATCGAGCCAGCAGGTGTTGGTGAATTACCATCACTTGTTGCTGTGATGTCACCGGGGCCAGGGGTGAAGCCTACGTATGCCTGAGCGTTGGTGAAATGTTGAACCCCAATTAAGTTGCTGTTATTAGAGGTGATAATGGCGCCAGAAGTGTTGAGTTCAGAGCCTGTCGCTGCAAGGTTTGACGCTATCACTGTATTACTCAAGTGCAGGCTTGCATTAGGACTTGACCAAATGCCACTACCAGCATTGGCAGCAGAATTCCTTGATACTGTACTGTTGTTCAGACTTACTGTGGAGGATGTAACGTAGATACCCGCACCATCAATTAATGCACTATTGTTTGACACAGTGCTGTTGGTGAGTTCGACAAAACTTGATAAACGGGCGCGAATTCCACCTCCGGACCCAACCGTTGTAGAGTTATTCGAAACCAAGCTGTTATGAACATTGATGCTTGCAGTTCTTATATTGATTCCTGCTCCGTAATTTCCTGTATTATTTGATATGCTGCTGTTGTACACGCTCACACTGCTGCTTGCAAGAATTTGTATACCGCCGCCATAATAGGCAGAGTTTGTAGAGACTGTGCTGCCAGTAAGATTGAGGCTGCTAGAGCTATCAACACGAAGACCGCCCCCGTAGTAACCTGAATTACCTGAAATGGTAGTATCCGTTATAGTGGCATTTGTTGAGTTAAGGTATATACCAGCCCCCTTTCCTGAGCCCACACCTGTTGCCGAATTATTAGTAACTGTGCTGTTGTTTAAGTTAATGCTGTTTCCAAATGCTGAAATTCCACCGCCATCTTTCGCGATATTGCCAGTTATAGTTGTGGAGCTATCAGTGCTTAGAGTGCCTTCAAAAACCCTGATGCCACCACCTACATTATTTGTTGCGGTATTATTTGATACAATAGTTCCAAGCAAAGTCAGGCTTGAGTTTGGACTTTGAATTTGGAAGCCACCACCACTCCCGCTTGCAGAATTATTAGAGACACTACTGAAGGTAACGTATATTTTACCAGATAAATTTGCACCTACACCACCACCATTGAAGGTGGCGGAATTATGCTCTATTGTGCTATTTCGCACGTATAGGATGCTTGAACCAACAGAAGCAAGGCCGCCAGCATTTTGAGCGGAATTATTCGACACGGTAGTGTCGTAAAGACTAATATAGCTCGACGATAAAGCCGCTACAGCGCCCCCAGTATCAGCGGAACTACTAGAGATAGTAGAATATAACAAGCTGACGTTGCTTACATTTTCCGCAAGAAGACCACCACCAAAAGCATTTGAGCTGCCTTGCGAAATAGTCAGAGATCTAATTGATAAAGTGGCGCTATCAACATAAAATACTCGCGAGTTGTTGTTCGCAGATATTGTCAATAAATCCTCACCAAAACCGTAAAGACGTACATTGCGTCCTGGGTCAATTTCAAGTTGAGTGCCACCAAGGGTTATTGTTGCACTAGTCATTGATGGTGAGGTAAGCGAAGCGCTATCAATGTTGATAATATCGTTTGAGCCGAATGGGCTGCCCGTATTTGCGCAACCTGTTTGCAAACTTTGATCGTTAATCGAAACTATTGCTTCGCGCAACGTACAATTCGCGCCATCACCATTATCTAAAGCACTATTTACCTCTATGGTCGCGGCTTGAGTGGGTATCGAAACTGCTTGAGTAATCGCTATCGCTAAGAAAGTGCGTGAAAATAAGTTTAGTGGCGGCATTGTTTTTCTCCATGTTGTTTTTACATCTTATACGAGGGTGTTTGTTGATGTCAAAAAAACCTTTGTTTTCAAAAAGATAAGTAACACTCGTCTAGTTGTTAGTTGTTAGTTGTTAGTTGATACTCATTGAGCCTCCTCTAGTACGTTTACCTTTTGACGATAAACTAGAGCTTCGAAACATCCACCGGAGAAAACCCAATGAGATTTTACAATCATCAACATCCTTTC
>JBJPGE010000046.1:0-13624 GCA_048595465.1 Methylophagaceae bacterium
TTTAACCGCTTTTAGTTCATCCAAATTCTTTTTAAATTCATCATAACGTTCAGTTTTATATAAGCAGTAGAGCATGCGCTCTTCCCAATCTGCAAATTGTGATGCTTTAAAATGTTGCAATGCGCCATCTAAGTCACCACTATCATATAAGTAGACAGCTAAACTATAATTAGCAACCGGAAGTGTCGGATCAATTTCCAAAGCTTGTTTATAAAAGAGGACAGATTCATCATAACGCCCTTGGTCTCGTAATACTTCACCTAGGTTACTATGTACTTCCGCATAATTAGGTTCTAATTCCAAAGCTTTATTATAACTATCTATAGCCTCAGCCAACTTACCTTCATTTTTTAATGCTGTGCCCATATTAAAATAGACTTTGGCATCTTTTTGAATAGTTAAAGCACGTTGATAAATATCAATTGCAGGTTGTAATTGACTTTGTTCTTGCAGTACAACACCTAGATTAACCATCGCTTCAAAAAATCCGGGCTCGAGATTAATAGCTTTTTGATAACTTTTAGCCGCTTCTTCAAATTCACCTTGAGATTGTAATGCCGCACCCAAATTATAATGAGCATCGGTAAGCACTGGATTGAGCTGGAGTGTTTTTTTGTAGCTGGTGATTGCTTCTTCCGTACGATTCATATTAGTTAATAAAATCGCAATATTAAAATGTAACTCGGCTACACTCGGGTCTATTTCTAAAGCTTTACGAAAACTTGCCACCGCCTCTTTATATTTACTCTGGCCTGCAAGCGCATTGCCATATAAATTATGTAACACAAAGGCATTGGGAAATTGCTTAAGCAATTTTTTAGCTAGCGTGCCAGCTTGTTCAATATGACCTGCATTAAAGGATTGCACTATAGGCTCAATTTCTTGCTCCGTGGGTTGGCGTAATGCTTGTGGTTTTTTCATTTTTGTACCTGAAATTTATTTTATTAACTAACTATACTAAAAACAGGGTTTTTTTGCCTAAATAAACTAGGTATATTATTGATCTATATCATCACCTTCACAGGCATTCAGTTTAATGAGCGTTATTACCCCGCTTTCTACTCTCAAATTTGATAATGAATTTATCGCAGAACTACCTGCCGATCCGATTGTAGATAACGTTCGTCGGCAAGTACTTGGGGCTTGTTACTCTTTTATCGAACCTACCAAAGTTAATGCGCCAAGGCTGGTAGCCTATTCTGCTGAAGTTGCCAAATTGCTTGACATATCTATTCAAGATTGCAAGTCAGATCTCTTTACCCAAGTTTTTGCAGGTAATACCTTGCTTGATGGCATGCAACCTTATGCACAATGTTATGGCGGTCATCAGTTTGGCAATTGGGCAGGCCAACTTGGTGACGGTCGGGCAATTAATTTGGGCGAAATAGTCAACCAACAAGGTCAGCATCATACTTTGCAACTAAAAGGGGCGGGAGCAACGCCTTACTCTCGTACAGCAGATGGTTTGGCTGTGTTACGCTCATCGGTGCGTGAATTTTTATGCAGTGAAGCTATGTTTCATTTGGGTGTGCCAACAACACGTGCACTAAGTTTAGTCACAACAGGTGAAAGTGTTGTACGTGATATGTTTTATGATGGCCGGCCTAAGGAAGAGCCAGGTGCTATCGTCTGCCGTGTTGCCCCTTCTTTTTTACGATTTGGTAGCTATGAAATATTTACTACCCGTGGTGATGTCGACACCTTGCGTCAATTAGTTGATTTTACTATTCAAACTAACTTTCCTCATATTGGTAATCCTTGCGAAGAAACCTATTTAAAGTGGTTTGCCGAAGTATGTGATCGTACTGCCAATATGATCGTCCATTGGATGCGAGTAGGTTTTGTTCATGGCGTGATGAATACTGACAACATGTCTATTCTCGGATTAACTATTGATTATGGCCCTTACGGCTGGTTAGAAAATTATGATCCTGATTGGACACCTAATACGACTGATGCTTCAGGGCGGCGTTATCGTTTTGGCAATCAAGCTCAAATTGCTCAGTGGAACTTGTTTCAACTCGCCAATGCGATTTATCCGTTAATTGAGCAAGCTGAACCTCTTCGCGAGATCCTTAACGATTATGCTTCAAATTACACTGAAAAATGGCAAGCCATGCGTGCAAGTAAATTAGGTCTCAACCAATACAATTCTAAAACAGATGATCAACTTCAACAATCACTGCACGAGATATTGCAATTGACCGAAACCGATATGACTATTTTTTATCGCAAGCTAGCTGAACTCTCCGCAGAACAACTAGATCTGTCTGACGACGAGTTAATTGCCCCACTTATAGAGGCATATTACGATCCTTATTCGTTAACGACAGATATGAAAACTACAATTTGTGATTGGTTACGACAATATCAACAGCGTGTACGACAAGATGGTGTAAGCGATAAAATTCGACGACAGAGGATGAATAAAGTTAATCCCAAATATGTGCTCAGAAATTATTTGGCACAACTGGCAATCGATAAAGCCGAACAAAATGACTTTAGTATGGTCAATGAGTTATTGGAGTTGTTTCGTCATCCTTATGATGAACAAAAAGAAATGGAACACTACGCTGTGAAACGGCCTGATTGGGCTCGAGATCGTGTCGGTTGCTCTATGTTGTCATGTAGCTCATAACTCAGGATTAGTAATGGAAAAATATTTTCGTATATTCACAACAGTATTATTACTTAGCTTTTCACACTCTATTTTTAGTGCTGGAGAAACACCATTAAAAGTGGATATTATCGCATCAGGGTTGGGCGTGCCATGGGGTATGGTTTTAATGCCTGATAACAAGATTCTGATCACCCAACGACAAGGAAACGTTTCTTTACTCAATTTAAACAACCAACAAATACAGAGCATATCAGGCTTACCCAAAATAAAAGTGGCTGGTCAAGGCGGTTTATTTGATGTCGCCTTGTCTCCACATTACAAAACTGACTCATGGATATATTTTAGCTATGTTAAAGAGTTTGGTGGCCAAGGTGCCACGACGCTTGCTCGTGCCAAGCTAAATGAGCACGCTTTAGTTGATTGGCAAGATGTATTAATTACAAAATCGACGTCATCAAAAAATGTTCATTTTGGTGGCCGCATTATTTTTGATAATGATGATCATCTTTTCTTATCTGTAGGAGATCGTGGCGTACGGTCTAATGCACAAAACCGAATGAATCATGCCGGTTCAATACTCCGCTTAAACCTTGATGGTAGCATTCCAAAAGATAACCCTTTTGTTCACGATCAAAATGCTTTAGCCGAAATTTGGAGCTATGGGCATCGCAATCCACAAGGATTGTTTTTCAATAAAATAACAGGGCTTCTATGGGAAAGCGAACATGGACCGCGTGGCGGTGATGAAATCAACATAATTAAAACCGGCAAAAATTATGGTTGGCCAGACATTTCACATGGCAAAGAATATTGGGGACCGCTTGCCGTCGGGGAAGGTACTGAACGTGATGATATTGAGTCACCTATCAAGGTTTACATTCCCTCTATAGGCACCAGCAATATCATTCAGCATTCTGGGAATACCTTCCCGGCATGGAAAAACAATTTGTTTGTTGGGGCATTAAAGTCACAACATCTCAACCGAATTGTCATTGATGATAATAATCAAGCAAGCGGTGAATTTAGGCATTTTTCATCTGTTCAGGCGCGTATACGCAATATTTTCGAAAGCCCTGAAGGCTGGCTTTATCTGGCTACTGACCAAGGCGAAATACTGTTGATTAAACCGTAGCGGGTAGTGGAATAACAATGATAATACGGCAGCCGCCCAATTTACTTTGGCTAATGTCTAATTCCGCACCAAGCTCTTGAGCTCGAGACTTCATATTCATAAGTCCATGTCCCATTTGTTCGGTCTCACATAAAAGAAATTTACCATTATCCTCAATAACAATTACTGCATGTTCGTTTTGTTCATAGGTGTGAAAGCCAATGCCCGTTGCACCAGAGTGTTTGAGAATATTAGTAAATGCCTCTTGTAATATCCGCAATAAATGCAAACCTTGTTGAGGAGTCAGTACTATAGATTCTGCAAAATCCTCCATAGTCCAATCTATTGCAATATCGAGATTTTCAACCTTTTTACTTAGGCTATATTTATAGTCTGCAAGTAAAACTGATAGGGTATTCGCATGCACATTCAATGAATTAATGATCAGTCTAAAGTCACCTAAGCAATCCGATAGGATTGAATGGATATTCTCCCTCACTTTTGATTTTTCTTCTTTCTCAATTAATGAGAGCGATGCCATTAATTGTCCACCAATACCGTCATGAATATCTTTCATAATGCGAGAACGTTCATCAGCAACCGCCTTCTCTCGCACTAATTTAAGGGTTTTATCTCGTGTTTCGTCAAGATCACGATCTTTGATTGCCAATTCTTCGATTGACTGGTTTAGCGTCTCAATAGTCTGATCAATTTCTGCTTGTAGTTTCTCTTCATTACGTTGTAATGAACCTGCCATTTTATTGAACATTTTTTGGAACCTGAGTAACTCTCCTGAACCCGTTTCTAGGCACCTTTGTTGAAAATTTCTCTTTTCAATTTTACTGGAGGTTTCAAATAAATCTGTTATTGAATTCGTCAGTTTTCTACCAAAAAAATAACTCAAAAACAGCCCTGTTAACAGCGCTAATGATGTAACTGTCATAGATTTTACATATACCGCCTTTCTTCTTGAATATATATTTTCTTTAGATAGCTCAACCTCAACATAACCCAAAATATTTTGAGAAGGATTTACATTGTTTATAGGTATAAAATCATCAACATCCACACCGCTCAACACGGGAACAGTATATTTTTTGGTATCGTTATTTTTATTATTCTTAACCCGATGTACCCATTCGGATTTTTCGCGATCCATAAACCGAATAGAATTTAACATATCAAGTTTTAATAAACTTTCAGCGACTTCTGTTAACTGTTCAACATCACCTGTGTAAAAATAAAACTCTGACATGAGTACGGCTTGGCTGCAGACCTCAGCACCGCGCTTGTCCAAATCATCATCAATAAATTGCAGTGAATCTTTTAGTAAAAAAATCGACACTATCAAAATAACCATTAATAACGGGCCTATAGCGATAAGCCGAAGCTGTTGTTTAATCGTTCCGCCAAACATTATTCATCTACCTCTAATGTTTGAAGAATATTTTTATTATAATTTAGTGCGCGGGCAACGCTTTTATTAACATCGATGGTACTCGGCGCATAATGTATTCCAGTGTTTGTTATTATCCCGTCATCTAACCATTGCCCAATTAATAACGATGTAGTCTCTGAGATTTTTTCCATCGATGAATAAACTGAAATTAATGCGCCGGCTTTTAAAAAACGTTTAGAATTACCCACAACAGGAACCTGGTGATTATAAGCTTGGCGTAATAACCACTTGGCATTACTTCCGGACCAAATATTTTCCTCATCGGTTGAAATCAAAACCGCCGCATTAAATAATGATTTTTCAACCACTTTGGTAACCACATCATCCGGCTTAATTTCTACAATTTCTATTTGTCCTCTTTTAAGCGACTTAATTGCATTGAGGTTGCGTTTTAATTCACCATTGTTTTCTGAAACAAGAATAATAATTTTATTTTTATAATTGTTCTTCACCAAGTCGTCAGCAATTGAGATTAATCGCTCCACTGGCTGGTTAACTGTAATGGCAGCCCACGGTTTAGCTTGTTCACCTTGATTGATCTTATCGATTAACCCTCGATCAACAAAACTATAGATAATACTGTTAGATGACTGATAATTATGAGATTCTTCTGCTGCTTTCTTACCTATAGGCACAATTAAATCATCAGGTTTAATTGTACTAAAACGTTTATCTTCAAGAGTGATGACATTAATTCGATCAGCTGAGAATTCAAAATTACCAAGTTGCTTGTTTAATTGACTGCCGATTTCATAGTAAATAGCATCGTCACTAGACAATACAATATATATAGATTTGGGCGATGCAAACGTGCTCGTCGAAAAGACAAGCAATAAAAAAACAACCAGATGCTTCATTTAAAACTCAGTAAACGATATTTCAGCATAATAAAAAGGTTCAGAAAACTGACCTTCTTTAAATTCTTCATATTTATTATTAATATTCTGAGCAGCTATTTTCAACTTAAGCTTACGTTTAGAGCCAAACTTAAAGTCTTTAGATATCGAAGCATCAACTCGTGTAAAAGCTTCAACAGGATCTCCCGCCCCTCTCCATTTAATGGACCCCACCCTATAAATTCCCAAGTTAAAACGCCAGTCTTGTATAGGTAGGCTAGCTAATAATCCATAGCTTTCTTTGGGGGCTCGATCAGGCTCATCGGAAATTCTAATTGGGTTAATTCTCCTCACGATTTTTTCAATACTGTGTCCACGATTGAATTGAAACTTCACAAATTGATCTTGTCTTGGTCGATAGGTAACCTCGCCTTCAATGCCATAAATATGATAGTCCCCTACATTGCTAAGCAATTGTGCCCTATTATCAACTAAATCAATAATGCTTTTATCTTTTACAAAGTCTGTTACGTTCTCTACTACTTCCTTATATGCTTTAAACTCCCAGCTAAAAGGCAAAGTAGTGAGTTTTCCAAGATATCCCAACTCAAAACTAGTGATTTTTTCTGCTTCTAGATCATCATCTGCATAATTAATAATATCTAATATAACGCCATTAGAAAGCTCGGTTCTAGTATCTAAGTTAGTTTCTAATAAAGAGTTCAGACGGTAAGCTCGTGAAACTGCAACACGAAAGGACTGTGCTTCACTCACACGCCAATTTAGACTTAAGCGCGGTGATAAATGTGAGTCATTTTCGCGGCCTGCTTCATAAATGGCACCTATATTTGCTGTTAATCTATTAAATATGGGAAGTTGCACATTGCCATATAATCGATAATTTGTATCAGAAATGGTGCCTTTAAAATGTGTCGAAAAATCACTTTTAAAGGTGTCATAACGAATACCTGCTCCCGTTACAAGCTTTAAGCCGGAATCATTAATCCAGTTATATTGTAATTCGAAATCAGTTCTAGTTGAGCGGTTAGTTCTAAAACCAATTGTTGTGGTTTGATCGGGAGCACCTGTAAAGAAGGTAAATAAGGCCGGTGAAATACCTAATACTTCAGAAAGTAAAAAAGACTCAGTAGCATCATCTTCATCATGATAATTGTGATAAAAATTGAGCTTTAAATCTTCATGTTCTGATAGTTGATGTTGCCACTGGATATGACCGGATAGCGCTGTGAGAGAGCGGTCGTCTTTAGGTAGGAAATCTTCCGATCTTGCTCCTGTTTGACCATTATTGTATGCCAAATGAACATCTAATACATCGTTATTTTGGAGCTCCAGTTGACCATGAACCGATAAACTATTAACGTCTTGAAAGTCATTTACATCTTCAAAACCACTGTTTTTTCGTGTTGCAGCACTTACCCTATAATGCATATTACCTAGAGTGTCGCTGTAACGTAGCAAAAGCTCTTGCTCGCCAGCAGTACCCGTTCTTGCTTTCACCGTAAACTTATCATCTAATTCTGGTGCTATTGTAATTATATTGATTGCTGCCGAGAAAGAATTAGAACCATAGGCTGATGCAGCAGGGCCTCGCACTACTTCTATTCGTTCAATATCAGTAATATGTACTCCCACAGCTGCCCAATCTACGGTTGATAATGCCGCTTTATATGTTGAACGACCATTCACCAATACTTGTAACCGGTTTGGGTATTCCCATCCGTGGCCGTGGTAAGTTACTGCTATGTCTTTACCATCAGCATAAGCAACTTGAAAACCTGGAACCAGGCGCATTAAATCTGCTATTTCAATAAAGCCCGATGCCTCGATCATGGCTTTATCAATGATGGTTACTGCTGAAGGGCTAGTTAATACCGATTGCGTTAATCGGCTAGCGCTAATGACCACGGGTAAATCCGTTGAAAAAAAGCTGTCTTCCACTGCAGATGAGGCACTGGCAATGCAAAGCATTAATCCACCTAGTGCTACCTTTCTTTTTTTCATTTTTATTCCTTAAGAGATTTTAAGTTTTTAAATGGCGCTACTCTAGGTCCTAAATTATGCCTTTTCTAGTTGCTTCATAAATGGCTTCTGTTCTGCTATTAACAGAAAGTTTTTTATACAAGTTTTTAACATAGCCATTAATGGTGTGAAATGACAGTTCCAAAATTTCCCCAATCTCTTTTGATGTGTAACCTTTGCTCACCAATAGTAAAATCTCATGTTCACGCGCACTTAAATCACTTTGCTTTTCGCCTGACTCTGTTTGGATGGGTAATGAGAGTTCTGTTAACAAGTAACGTGCGATTGTTGGGCTAATGGGTGAGCCGCCATTGACCATGCAGGTAATAGCGTTATTAATGCCCATAAAGTCATCATCTTTCAATATATACCCAGAAGCGCCTGCTTTTAAGGCTGTAATAACATGTTCTGCATCACCAAAAACTGTAATTACAATGGCTAAGGATGTTTTTACTGTGGGGAGTTTAAGCATTTGAATGAGATCAATGCCATTACCGTCTGGTAGACCGATATCTGTTAATAAAATCTCAGGCGATAAATTTTGTAAAGCAGCTTTGGCTTCTTCAAATGTACCTACAGAAGCAACAAGCTCATATAAGTCACCTTCAACGATAGCGCTTTCTAGCCGCTCTCTTGTAGCTTTAGAGTCTTCGACAATGAGTAATGTTGGCTTCATTAACTATCCATTCCATAATAATTAGAAGGAGATTTTGGACTTTGATTATATAATTAATATCGAATGGCAACAATAAAATATTTTGTATCACCCACCGGCGTATGAATAAGCACTTCATCATCCACTTCTTTACCTAATAAGGCTTGTGCTAATGGTGAATCTAAACTTATGTTGTTTTTTTTGTGATCTCGTTCATCAGAACCAACAATTCGATATTCAATTTGAGCTTGTGCTTCATTTTCTAACCGCACAAATGCTGCAAAGAAAATTTTACTCTCATCATCAGGGGAATTGGTGACGACACGCAAATCTGGCATTCTTTTTTGTAAGTACCGAATGCGTCTATCTAAACCTCGCAATTCCTTCTTTCGGTATATATATTCTGCATTCTCACTGCGATCACCTTCAGCAGCAGCTGCAGATAATGCCTTAACTACTTCTCTACGACGAATCCAAATTGCATTTAATTCTTCATCGAGCGTAGCCATGCCGTCAGCTGTAATATAGGGTAAAAGCTTCATTTATCAATGAGTAATTATAAAGGAGACATTCATGCTTTTTATTATAATGAATTATCTCATGCGAATACTAGGATCTGTTTTATCAAAGATCAGTAGAACCTAACTTACCTTTTTTATAATCTCATCAAGATCTGTCATTTTGTTAATATCAAAATACAAGCAATCGGGCAGAGCATCTCGCGCATAAATACCTTCTATCACGTGCTCAATTTTTGAGATTAGTCCTAAAGCGCCTGAACGACTTGATTGAAGTTCCGAGGGCATATAATTAATCACATCATTAATGTCGTCAATCATCAGTGCATAGAGCGGTGTTTTACCATCTAAGGTTACAAATAAAAGCACTTGCCGCATACCACCTTTAATTTGATCGCGCGCCCTTGAAAATAAAGCACGTAAGCGTCTCAATGTAGTTGCACGCTCATGCTGCAGTCGGTCTAGCGCTTCATCCACTTTATCGTGGTCTCGCAATGCTAATAACTCTTCGCCCAAACCATGTATTTTTCTATGTGGTTCATCAAATACTTCTAGTAATTCCTGCAAGGTTTCATCTCGCGTTTCAAATTTGTTATACCACTTGCCAAAAGCACATTCATCAGGGTTAAGCGCCTTAACAAAAGCGGCCCCTGTTTTGATTGAGACTTCTAGCGCGTTCATCCATTCAATATGATCTTTTTCTCGATCTGTTAATGTAGTTAATAACTCAGACTTAACATCTAGTCCTGATGCAATACCCAAGCGATGAGCAAAATCTAATACCGGGACAATCGTTCCCTGATATTTAGTTACGCCACAAAACCCTCGCTCTTCAACAGGCAATCGCTGAATATCGCTGATATCTTGACCCAACATCAATACATTTTCCACATCGAGACCAAACATCATATCTTCTATAAAAAAGGTAAATATTTGCCGCTCCGGTCCGATCTTTCCGGTATTATTCTTTGTTGCCACATGGTCGAGAGCCATACTAATATCCTTTATTTAAGCCACTATACATACTATTTTGTCCACATCACTTGTGACACAACCTAGCTTTTTATATGTGTTAATGCAAAAGCTACGCCAGCCAGTATAAATATGCTTATTTGTTCACTTCTGAGAATGATGGGATTGTTGAAAAATGTGCTTTAACTCGCCACTCTATCTAGCAGGTTATTTGCTCTCATTCTCCACTGGTGATTGAATCTCTTCTTGTTCCAGTTGACGAATTTCAGTCAACATATTTTCAATTTCACTTTCAGTGGGTAACGGTGGTTCTTTAAATGCAGAAGTGCTATTCAGATTTTCATCTATCGATTCACTCAATAGATCCGACATTTTTGATGTTAGGCGCTCTTCTTCAGTTGAAAAACTTGGAGCCGTTTCTTGGGCTTGGTCTAGTACAGTTTCACTATCTGATGCTCTATAAATATCGGCAGTACTATTTATCCAATCGCTTTTAGCATAATCTGCCAATTTATTTGAAAGCTCAGTTTCTGCATTAATTACACTAGTGCCTTTTACTTCATCATCAGTATTAATATTTTGCTCATCAGGTCCTGAATCAGTCTGTGCTGATACTGATTCAGCTAGTTCTTTTTTGGACGATCATCCTCGTCATCATCAGTATCACTTAAATCAACACCTTCACTTTCTTCTTCAGTAGCATCGTCCGATACATCGACCTCAATTCCAGCTAAAATTGCATCCATCTCATCTAATGATGTTTTTTCTTCCAATTCATTATCTGATTCAACTGGTTCTTCAACCTCGTCACTAGCATTAGTGTCTGCTATATCAACATCAGCCCCAGCTAAAATTGCATCTATATCATCTATCGATACCATTTCTTCTTCTGGCTCTGGCTCTGGTTCTGGTTCTGGTTCTGGTTCTGGTTCTGGTTCTGGTTCTGGCTCTGGCTCTGGCTCTGGCTCTGGCTCTGGCTCTGGTTCTGGTTCTGGTTCTGGTTCTGGTTCTGGTTCTGGTTCTGGTTCTGGTTCTGGTTCTGGTTCTGGTTCTGGTTCTGGTTCTGGCTCGGGCTCTGGCTCTGGCTCTGGCTCTGGCTCTGGCTCTGGTTCTGGTTCTGGTTCTGGTTCTGGTTCTGGTTCTGGTTCTGGTTCTGGTTCTGGTTTCTCCACTTCATTATCAATTTCAGCTAATGCTTCATCAAATTTCTCATTTTCATCATCACTGCCGAAGGTTTCTTTCAATTCCGCCATTAATAGATCTAATTTTAATTGGGCGGCATCTATTTGTTCATTCAATGGTAAAGCATTATCTTGCTCATCGGTTGAGACCGTTCCTCCTACGGGTAACAAATCTAAACAAGCATCAACTATGCTTGATAGTTGGTCAGATGAACTCAGTAATAATTTACCATCTTGTTCAACAAATAAATTTACAACTGTTTTATTGATCTTCTGTTCTCGCTCTTGAAAATCAGCAACAGCTTGTATAAGTGCTTCGCCCGTTAAACCATATTTATCAGTTAATTTTTGAGTCAGCTCCTCTATACGTTTGTCTTTTCCTTTGGTTATTTTTTTGACAATTTTTGTAGCATCATTATGTATACGTTTATCCGTTTTATTCGCTCGAAAAATAAGCCACAAGCTGAACACTAAAAAAATAAGTGCTAATTCATAGGCAAGCATTTGCATAATTGGATCGATCATATTCATTTATAATAGATCTCCAGGGTTAGTTTTTGTTGCTCGACTTCTGCGCCATAAGAAAATAGCAAGGAAAACCAATATCACTATAGCGCCATTTCCTATGGCCAATTTGAGTGTTGATGATGCCTCCTTTCCTACTAATTCTTCAGCATCACCCTCTAAACCTAGATCCAATTCATCTTCTGCCACTAATAGTTCATCCGTGTCTTCTGCCATTTCATCTAAAACCAATTCTTCAACCGTTGGATTACTCACTTCTCCACTGATGCTTTGCAGCATGTCTGAACCTTGGCCCTGTAAATCTTCAGTTGATTCTTCAAGCGGCTCTTCGTTGGCGCTCTCTTCTTCCACAACTAATTCTTCTTCATCTACTTCTATAGGCTGTTCTTGTAATGCAATGAGATCTGGTTGAAGAAACAAGCTACGACCTTTCACCGTCTCGCCCTTAATTTGTAAGGCCACCGTGTATTGCTCGTCCTCATTTAATTCAGCCAATGTTAACTGCCACTGTTGCTGCAAGTTCTTCATTACATCATACGACCACTCACTCCCATCCTGCCCTGTGAGCATCGCTGTTATGGTTAAATTCTCTGCATTTATCAGGCTTGCATCAGGCACTAATATTAAACGATGCGTGCGTGTTTCTTGATCAATCAAACGTTCAACGGTGATATCAAAAGGCATCTCTACAACATTAATACTTTGGCGACGTTGCCGTTCAAACGTGGCACTTTTCATTGTGATAATCACATCATTGCGACCTGGTTGAAAATCATCACCTACATGCGTGCGATACAGACCTTTTTGTTGATTCTTATTTAAGCTTCGTTCAATTGGATCAGCTATTTCAGATTCTTCTTTTATCTGAACATCAACCAATTCCAAAAAATCCTGGCGTTCGATTGTTTGATCTTTTTCAGCCAAACTTGCATCAAAATCAAAGCTTTCCCCAATTAAAATATTATTAGGTAAATCTGTTGTATGTAACTTCAGGTCAGTTACCACCATCACACGGTTATCAGGGTCAACTTGTGCATCAATTTTCCAAGAACCTGTTAATGGGTTTTCAATCGTTATTAAGTCATAGTTCATTTCGTTATGCCATGTGATATTGGCTGGAAGCTGATCCATCGTCACACGTGAATTATCGGGTAACACTAACTCTGTTGTCTTCGAACCTTCTTGGCGGAAAACTAACAAAGTCATTTCAGTGACACTTTCATCAATTTTAAATTGATTTTCATTGAGTGGAACCGTGTCGCGTTGTGCCGCTTTTTCGAATAAATGGAGGAAAACACGTTGTAATTCATCAGCATTATCAACCTGTTCATACCAACCGTCCGTTGCTAGTGACATAGCACGTAACAGGTCATGATCGGCTGTTTCAGATAACGCAATAGTATGTATAGCGATATTAGCTTGTTTTAATTTTGGAATAACATCATCAATAATCCGCTGACGTGATTGTTTATTAAGTTCAGCGTTAGATGAAATATCAACTAAACCATCCGATAGTAAGATGACATTGCGTTGAATTTTTGTATCATCGTTTTGTTGGTCAGCTGTTGCTTTGTTTAGCACCTGCTCCATATCTGTGAACAGGCTTCGAGAATGGATTTTTTTTGATTGCTGTTGTGCTTTTAATTTCCAGCTATCATTAACTTTGCGGTGTGGTACAACCACGTTGACATGTTCACCAAATGTCCA
>JBJPGE010000047.1:0-13407 GCA_048595465.1 Methylophagaceae bacterium
TGTGTCATCAGCACCCAACATTCTCTTAAGACCAGTTACGCCCCATAGACATAAGAAGCCAGCCAAGAAGCCGATGATGATTGCACCCATTGGGCCAACTGAACCGCAGGCTGGAGTAATGGCAACCAAGCCAGCAACCGCACCTGATGCAGCGCCAAGCATAGAAGCTTTGCCGCGGAATATTGTTTCAGCTAGTGACCATGCAACCACGGCAGCCGCTGTAGCAAATAATGTGTTAGCAAAAGCTAGGCCAGCACCACCAGTTGCTTCTAAGTTAGAACCAGCATTAAAGCCGAACCAACCAACCCATAGCAGTGAAGCGCCAACCATTGTCATGGTTAATGAGTGTGGCGTGAATGCTTCTTTACCGTAGCCTATGCGTTTGCCGACCATGTAGGCACCAACTAAACCAGCCATCGCAGCGTTAATATGTACAACAGTACCGCCAGCAAAGTCTAAAGCACCTTTGTCTAGTAAGTAACCACCTGTACCCCAAACCATATGCGCGATAGGGATGTAGCTGAATGTGAACCAAAGTAGCGAGAACAAGATGACAGCACTAAACTTCATGCGCTCTGCAAAAGAACCAACAATCAGCGCACATGTAATACCAGCAAAGGTACATTGGAAAGCGATAAAGATTAACTCAGGAATCATCACACCTTCTGTAAATGTCGCAGCTAATGAATCCATTGTGACGCCATTCAAGAATGCCGCGCCTAAGTCCCCAATGATTAACCCTTCACCACTACCAAATGCTAGGCTGTAACCATACACTGCCCATGCTACTGAAATAACAGAGAAGACAACCAGTACTTGCATCAGGATAGATAGCATATTTTTACTACGTACCAAGCCGCCATAGAAAAGTGCTAAGCCAGGAACGGTCATTAAAATGACCAGTAACGTAGCAACCATCATCCAGGCAGTGTCGCCTTTATCTACAGTTTCTACTACTTCAGGTGCGGATTCTTCCATTACTGCTTCAGCAGCCATTTCAACAGGTGCAGCTTCTTCCATTGCTGCATCTACAGCGTCAACAGCATCTATCATTTCTGCTGCAGCATCTGTCATATCTTCAGCATAACTAATACTACTTGTTGCAATTGCACCGACACCCATAAAGGCGACAAGTGACAATATTGATAATAACTTTTTCATTTGATTACCCCTTTATAGTGCTTCAGCGCCAGTTTCCCCAGTACGAATACGGGTAACTTGCTCTAGATTAAACACAAAAACTTTACCGTCACCAATTTTGCCGGTAGAAGCAGATTTTTCAATTGCATCAACAACCTGATCTAGAATATCGTCAGGAATAGCGATTTCAATTTTAACTTTAGGCAGAAAATCAACGACATATTCTGCACCACGGTAAAGCTCTGTATGGCCTTTTTGGCGACCAAATCCTTTAACTTCTGTCACTGTGATGCCTTGAACGCCAATAGCAGACAATGCTTCACGTACTTCATCAAGCTTAAATGGCTTGATTATTGCGGATATAAATTTCATGTTTATCCTCCCTAGTGAAAATAATTTTATTTACTAAGATGAAATGGCTTAAGAGCCATTTCATCCAAGTGACAGTTAATTAGAATGATTTAGATACGTACGCAACAAATGTATCATCACCTAAGTAAGTGCCAGAGCCGTCAACATAGCCAGCTGCAGAGCTGTCGCCTTTACTTGTATTTGTGTCGGAGTAAAAAGCACCTAGCTCAATACCGTTGTCCCAAGCTTTAGCAAGCCCGATATTCCAATCTGTATAATCTAATGAGCTATTTGCTGAGCCAGAAAATGTTTGACGTCCAACGTGTGCACTTGCTGTAAGGCCAGTTTCGCCAATAGGAATAGCAGCGCCTAATTCATAATAAACACTACCATCTGAATCTTTAAAACCGAAGATATCAGTTAAGCCATATGAAATTTTCCCTGAAACCCAGCCATAACTTAATGCAGCATAAAGCTCAGTCGTTTCAGCATCTTCAGTTCCAGACCCACTAGCACGGTCTCCTGGATAAATGTACTGTAATAAACCTACGTCATAGCCAATGCCAGTATCACCAATTTCGCTGGCAAAACCACCATAGATATCAAGCTCTAGACTTGAGTTTGCATATAATCCATCATCTTCCAACCAGCTGATGTTAGAAGCCCAAGCACCTACATAGAAACCACTTTCATGACCATAATCTACGCCGCCTTGCAATGCTAATTCTTCACCGGTTTGTGCTAAACCACGGAACATATATTCGCTATATAAACCAACGTTGTAAGAAATGCTGTGTGGTGATGCTGCTTCTTCAGCTTGTGAAATAGCAGGTACAGCAAAGACACTTAATAAAGCAACTGATAATAGTGTTTTACGCATTTAATTCCCCTTCATCTTTATTTATAAATTTGTACTGCAGTATTAAAAAAATACAGGTGATATTAAGCAATTGCCATGCCAAACAGAAATCTGTTTAAAAACAGCATGTTAAGTAACATCAAGCTGTATAGAAGATTGATAAATATTAGGAAAAACTGGTAAACTACACTTAAATTAATAGGAAAACGACATGTTAAATGCTCAGGTATTAAATGATTTGTCTAAAAAAATCAAAGAGATAGTAGAAGAATCGCCCCTAGGCGATGCAGAAAAAAACATTCATGCACTAATTCAGGGCGCATTCACCAAAATGGAGCTTATTTCCCGAGAAGAATTTGATGTGCAATCTGAGGTGTTAAGCAATACGCGTGAAAAGCTAAGCTTATGTGAAGAAAGGTTAACTGAGTTAGAATCATTGTTAAACCATAAAGAATAAAAAACAACGAGGTTGGCCATCATAATATGTAGTTATGCAGTCGAGCTCTAGTTAATAGGGTGTCTGCGTAGACACCGCCTCTGAATTAATTCTAAAATATGTGGAAATGTTAAATAAAGAAGATATAGAGTTAAAAGGGCTTATTTTAAGCAATTTGCAACAGTGCTTACTTCTGCGATCCCTTGAGAAGGCACATTTTGATGAGATTGTGCAGCATTCTCACGCAATGAAACTGCCTGAAAATAGTGTTATCTTCGAACAGGGTGATGCACTTGTTGATATTTACTTCCTTATCTCTGGGGGTGTTAAATTACAGCGACTTGCAACTAATGGTGATGAGAAGGTGATTGAGATTGTTCGACCAGGACAGACCTTTGCAGAGGCAGTATTATTTTTAGGTGGGTCAAAGTATCCTGTTTCTGCCATTTCCGTGTCACCATCTGTGGTGGTGGGTATCCATGCAGGGACGTATTTAAATATACTAAAGACATCTAATACTTCTTGTATGAGTTTATTAGGCGCGTTAAGTCAGAAGTTGCATTGGATGGTAAATGAAGTTGATCGGTTAACACTGCACAATGCGACTTTTCGTTTAATTGATTATTTATTAAGCCATATTCCAGAAGGTGAGAATGATCGTACAGGTGTAATACTGGCTGCACCTAAACATGTGATTGCATCACGTTTGTCGATTAAGCCAGAAACATTATCTAGAACTTTAAAAAGTCTTGCTACGCAAGGGCTCATCAATTTAGATGGGTCACAAATTGAATTGGTGGATATTGAAAAGCTTCGCCACCTCATTTCACTTGAAATTTAATCTGCAGCACCTCATCCTCCCTTCTTAAGCTGTAGAAACGTACAGGCATCTAAGTATGAATTGACCTAAGTCAATGCTAATAGTTGCCGCCTCAATTAGCCTGTTACCAATTTTAATATTGGAGATTTGCAATGAGAGAGACCTTTACCAAGGGGATGGCTCGCAATATCTATTATGGGGGAGCGGTATTCTTCTTCTTAGTACTTATTGGTTTAACGGTGGATACTGTTAAACGCTTGCCTGCAACAGATAATTCAGAAAACTTAACAGAGCAAGTGGCTGAAGGAAAGCGAGTATGGGAAGAAAACAACTGTATTGGTTGCCATAGCTTATTGGGGGAAGGTGCTTATTTTGCGCCAGAACTAGGGAATGTATATACGCGCTTTGGTGAAAGTACAGATGCAATAAAAGCATTTATTAAATATCGTCCTGTGGAAGGTGTTAAAGGGAGACGTAGCATGCCGCAGTTTAATCTAACCGAAGAAGAGCTGGAAGCGGTGGCACAATTCTTAAAATATGTTGATGGTGTAAAAACAGCCAGAGACTGGCCACCAAATATTCAAGGATAAGGGGAAAAGTATGTTGAAATATGAATCACAAGGTATTGCAAAAATGTATTTTATTGCTGCCATAGGACTATTCCTTGGACAGATTATTTTTGGTGTTGTTATGGGGCTGCAGTATGTGATGGGTGATTTTTTATTCCCTGAAATACCCTTTAATGTCGCGCGGATGGTGCATACAAACTTATTAATTGTTTGGTTGTTATTTGGTTTTATGGGTTCAGCTTATTTTCTGGTGCCAGAAGAGGCAGAGCAGGAGTTGTATGCGCCTTGGTTAGCAAAACTGATGTTTTGGATTTTCTTAATTGCAGGTGCATTAACAATTCTAGGGTATTTGTTAGTGCCTTATGCACAGCTAGCTGAAATGACGATGAATGATTTATTACCTACCATGGGCCGAGAGTTTTTAGAGCAGCCTACTATTACTAAAATAGGTATCGTGATTGTGGTGTTGGCCTTTATCTTTAATATTGGCATGACTATATTAAAAGGTCGTAAGACCGTTATTAACGTAGTTTTGTTAACGGGTTTAGTTGGCTTAGCGGTGTTCTTTCTATTCGCATTCTATAACCCTGACAATATTGTTTTAGATAAGTATTTCTGGTGGTTTGTCGTCCATCTATGGGTAGAAGGTGTGTGGGAATTAATCATGGCATCTTTACTAGCCTATGTCTTAATTAAAGTAACAGGTGTTGATCGCGAAGTCATCGAAAAATGGCTATACATTATTATCGCGATGGCGCTTATTTCTGGCTTGATAGGAACGGGACATCATTTCTTCTGGATTGGTGCACCTGCGTACTGGCAATGGTTAGGATCCATCTTTTCAGCATTAGAGCCTATTCCGTTCTTTATGATGACCTTGTTTGCTTTTAACGTGGTGAATAAACGTCGTCGAGATCACCCGAATAAGGCTGCAGTGTTATGGGCATTAGGTACAGCTGTGATGGCGTTCTTAGGCGCAGGTGTATGGGGCTTCTTGCATACATTATCACCCATTAACTACTACACACATGGTACGCAAATTACAGCGGCGCATGGACACATGGCATTTTATGGTGCTTATGTCATGGTGGTATTAACGATGATTTCCTATTCAATGCCATTGATGCGTGGTCAGCAAGCAGCGAATGAGAATGCACAAAAATTAGAAATACGATCTTTTTGGATGATGACTATTTCGATGGTGTTTATTACTTTGTTATTGACTGGTGCAGGGATTATGCAAGTATATTTGCAGCGTTACTCAGCAGACCCGCAACCTTTTATGGTGGTACAAGATAAATTAACCAATTTTTATTGGTTGCGTGAAGTAGCAGGGCTTGGTTTTCTTTCAGGCTTATTCTTGTATATCTATAGCTTCTTTGCTAAAGGTAAAGAAGTAGAAGCGATAACGTAAGTATATTGAGGCAGTTAAAGACGTATTTAACATACCGCCAGAGGGCGGTATGTCTTTTTAGTGGGCTTAAATATAGATAAGAGGCGCATATGGAAACAGATAAAACTCAGCTAAAACTTGCAGCCAATTCGGCATTAATGTCATTACTCAATTTAACGGTTTTACCTGGGGTTGGTTTTGTTATCTTGTTATTCATTTATCAGAAAACAATACCGAACACGTTTGGGCGGTATTATGCTGGATTGGCAATCAAAACCAATATATGGGCAGGAATATCGTTGATATTAGTGACTGGATTGATGGTATTGCTGGGAGGGTTTGATTCCTTGTGGACATGGGTCTATGTGATTTCTTATTTTGTCTTTGTTCACGCGCTGTTTATTTTATATGCAACATGGGTGTTGGCTCGATCTTGGACAGGTGAAAAATTAAAAAAATCATTTTTATCGAAGTAATTTGTTGGAGATGAGCGTGCATCGTGAAACAGAACCAACATTATTGCCAGGTGATTTGGCAATGTGGTTTTTTATTTTTATGGAATTATTGGTTTTTGGTATTTTCTTTATCGCTTACGCAATAACGCGATTGCAAAATGTAGAGATGTTTAACCAATATCAACTGACATTAAATCGTGAACTAGGGATGGCCAATACTCTATTATTAATTAGCGCCAGCTATTTCGTTGTTCGTGCTGTCCATGAGGTCAAGCTTAATAATATTAAATCCTGTGTCTATTGGCTTTATGCTGCTTTAGCTGGTGGAGCAGGTTTTTTGTTATTAAAAGCGATGGAATATACTGAGAAATTTTCAGCAGGGGTTAATTTAAGCACCAATACGTTTTATATGTTCTATTTATCCCTGACGCTGTTTCATTTTTTGCATGTAATCCTGGGGATGATAATTTTATTGGCCATTGTGATTAAAGCGCAAAATGGTGCATATAGTGCCAACAATTATGTAGGTGTGGAAACAGGTGCATCCTATTGGCATATGGTTGATTTGGTGTGGATTATTTTGTTTCCAATGGTATATATCATTCGATGAGACGTTATTACAATAGCCATACCATTTGGCTTGCTATGATGTTATTGACAGTATGGGTCTACGTGATGGCTGAATCAGGTTCAAGCGGATTTTGGTTGGTGCAATTTATATTTTTGATAACAATCATTAAAGGCTCTCTCATTATCCGTGAGTTTATGTCATTAAAAGGCGTGTCATTATTATGGCGCGTGATTATGTATGGATGGCTGTGGGTCGTGTGCCTCACCATCTCAGTAATTTACTTAGTAGGCACGTAACAGAGTAGGATTAAATATGAGTAAAAAAACAATAGATATTCCGTATTATCAAGAACAGCATAACGAAACAGAGCTATTTTTGCATGCCTATAATAATCAGTTGCCTCTATTGATAAAAGGGCCAACGGGCTGTGGGAAAACGCGGTTTATACAACATATGGCAGCCAAGCTAGGCCGACCTTTATATACGATTGCATGCCATGATGATTTAACGGCAGCCGATTTGGTGGGTCGTCATTTAATCGGCGATGGTGAGACTTACTGGCATGATGGCCCGCTAACAAAAGCAGTGCGAGATGGAGCTATTTGTTATTTAGATGAAGTGGTTGAAGCACGTAAAGATACGACAGTCGTGCTCCACCCATTATCAGATGACCGTCGGATATTACCAATCGAACGTACAGGCGAAGTATTAAAAGCACCTCCTCAATTTATGTTGGTCGTTTCTTATAATCCAGGCTACCAAAATTTACTAAAAGGTATGAAGCCTTCTACTCGGCAACGTTTTGTCGCGATGCGTTTTGATTATCCAGATAGAGAAACAGAAATTAAGATTATTCAACAAGAAGCAGATATTGATCAAGCAACTGCTATGCAGTTAATAGAATTGGCTCGTGCATTGCGTGTGTTAAAAGACCATGATTTGGAAGAATCTGCATCGACACGCCTATTGGTCTATGCTGCGACACTCATTCAATCAGGGCTTGACCCTATTGCTGCATGCCGCGCTGCCATTATTGAGCCCTTGAGTGATGATGAGGAAACGGTTGAAGCATTAATGGAAGTGGTTAAAGCAAAGATGGGTAAAGAATAATATGAGCCGCACACCTTCTCAGAATAGTCACACAGCTGCTTTTGCTGAAGCTTTTTTTATTGCTAACTTACTATTTGTTGGTGTTTTTTACTTGGCATTATGGGTGCTTTACTTGTTACGTTATCAAACGGCATCCATTATTGATCAGCAGCATTTACATCAAACCTTACTAGCCAGCAGTATTAGTACGACTATTTTTATCGTGTTGAACCTATATATTATATTAACGGATGGTTACGCCTCGCTCACCGCATTATTCTCGCTGGAAGTTTATTTCATGCTGATTGTCCCCCTGTTTTTAATTGCTGGCATTATTGGGTTTACCAAGGCGATAAAACGGTTGGGTTATACATACCCATTATTTGGTGGTTTTGCTAAATGAGGCACCTAAGTTGCAGTCATTGCGGCGGTGTCTTAGAAGTTGAGACTGCTGTTTGTCCGCATTGCGGTATTCCTTTGCCGCCGGATCATGGCACACATAGAGAGCGAACTTTTATCTATTGGTTTATTGCGCTAGTAATTTTTTGTTTCGTCATGATGCTTTGGTTGCCACCCGATTGGTTATCATTTAGAGGGAAATAAACGATGTTAGAAGAATTGGTCGGGTCGACGTGGCATCGTTATATTACAAAGCGTGCAGTAAAGCATTATCCAGAAGCAATCGTGTATTTAGATGAAGTGCGTTATACAGCGGGCATCTTTTTTCGAGCCTTGGGCGGTGAAGGTGGGCTACGGGTTGAAGGGGCGACTGACTCAGATGTTAAGGCCAGGCGTTCAATCTTACAGCGTATCGCAGGTGTGGCGGATAAAACACAATATGCATGGCGAGATGAAGAAACCTTACGTTTGCCCGCAAGCATTGCTATATTTCCCACTAAACAATTGAATGTCGATCTCTATTTATGGTTGACGGCATTATCGGTTATGACGGTGGAAGAAGGGGACTGGATCAGCCGAAATCAAATCCGAACACAACAAACATTAGCGATTTGGCCAGGGCTAAAAACACGATATCAGCACTTGCTTGAAGCACACTTAACGCAACGTACAAATCCTTCAGACTTGCCTGAACGGGAGGCAAGACAAGAAGAGGCCATACGTAATGCTTTGTTTAACACCACAGAAGTCATCAGCTTAGAATATGCTAAGTATCCACCGCAGCCAGTGGTCCTTTGGTTGCACCCCTCGCCGCCGCCAGTAACGTTTGAGACAGGAAAATCACCACAAGATCCAGATTTGCCAGCGGCTCAAGCTAAAAAAGATCAAAAAAAGCAACAAAAGAGAAAGCAAGGGAATCGAACTGATATGCCAGAAGGTAATGATGGCTTAATGAGTTTTCGATTAGAGAGTTTATGGAGTTGGGGAGAGTATAGCAAAGTAGACCGCACGAGCACGGAAGACGAAGACGATGATGCAATGCAAACGGCTGAAGATATGGACCAAATTTCAGTTGCTCAGGACAATGAAACAACAGCAAGTAAAATAAAATTAGATCTTGATTTGCCAGCAAGCCAGTATGATGACATTGTATTAGGTGAAGGAATCCCCATCGATGAGTGGGATTATAAAAAACAGCGCTTACAAAAGAATCACTGTCGTTTGATTCCAATGATGGCTAGAGATGCAGTTGCCACTGAGCTACCTAAAAGCTTACAAATGCAGGCTAGAAAAATCCGTCGTCAGTTTGAGATATTACGCCCGCAACGTCATTGGGTAAACCGGCAAACAGAAGGGTCGGAGCTGGATCTAGAAAGCTATATTAATTTCTTAGCTGACCGTAAACATGGACACGTCAATAGTGACACCCCTGTTTATCGTAGTTTGCGTAATCAAAGCCGAGATTTATCCTGCTTGTTATTGGCTGATTTATCATTATCAACAGATGCGTATATTGATAACACCTCTCGGGTGATTGATGTGATTCGTGATTCTCTTTATTTGTTCTCTGAGGCGTTGAGTGTTACGGGAGACCGTTTTGCATTGCATGGCTTCTCTTCACGTAACCGTAATCATGTGCGCTTTAATAATATTAAAAATTTTGATGAAACCTATAATGATCATGTGCGCGGACATATTGATGCGGTTCGTCCTGGTTATTACACACGTATGGGAGCCGCGATACGACATGCCAGCCAGTTATTAGAAACAGAAACTAGCCAGCAGAAATTATTACTGATTATCACGGATGGTAAGCCCAATGATCTAGATAAATATGAAGGTCGATATGGCATTGAAGATACGCGACAAGCCATACTAGAAGCTGAGAAAAAAGGGCTGCAACCCTTCTGTGTGACTGTTGATGAGAGAGCAGAAGATTATTTACCTTATCTGTTTGGTAAAAATGCCTATATCTTGGTGAAGAATATACAGGAGCTGCCTGCTAAATTGCCATTACTGTATCTACGCTTAACGCGTTAAAACACATTGATAGGGCCGAAAATTTTGACCTTTCCCATGATTAATTTAGCTTGTTTCACACGCTGTAAAAACTAAAATCGTTCTTGATGTATATCAATGACTTACTCTTAGCTTAACTTCATAATTTTATATAGGCTAGCGACCATTTTTATTGTTAAACAGGGAGAAGAGAAGTTATGAAGCTATTCGAAAAAATTGGGTTGGTTATTATTACCTCATTAATAGGGTTTTCCATGCCATCGTTTTCTGAAGAAGCGATGGATGTCGGTAAAGTAGGTGTTAAATCGCAGGCAAAAGGGTTGCAGCGTGTGACGCAGAAACTAGTTGCACCACCTTTCTTACCAAAACATGATCAAGTGGCTAAAGGCGACCCTAAAATTGTTGCAATGACCATGACAATTGTTGAAAAAGAGTTGGAGGTTGCCGATGATGTGTTTGTGCAAGCGATGACTTTCGAAGGTTCAAATCCAGGCCCAATGATTGTAGTGCATGAAGGTGATTATGTAGAACTGACATTGATTAATCCTAAAAAGAACAGCATGGTGCACAATATTGATTTCCATTCAGCCACGGGTGCGCTTGGTGGAGGTGGTTTAACCAATGTGTCACCTGGCCAGCAAGTCGTGCTACGTTTTAAAGCAACGAAACCAGGTGTGTTTGTTTATCATTGTGCACCGGGTGGTGTCATGATTCCTTACCACGTTGTAACAGGTATGAATGGTGCCATTATGGTGTTGCCGCGGGACGGATTGAAAGATGAAAAAGGTAAATTGGTGACTTACGACAAGGCTTACTATATTGGTGAGCAAGGTTGGTATATTCCTCAAGATGAAGAAGGTAACTATAAGCGCTATAAAACACCAATTATGGCGATGGCAGATACGCTAAAAGTGATGAGGACATTAACACCAACACATATGACTTTTAACGGTAAGGTTGGTGCGCTTACAGGTGAAAATTCGATGACAGCTAAGGTGGGTGAGTCTGTTCTTTTCCTACATTCACAAGCTAATCGTGATACGCGTATTCACTTAATTGGTGGCCATGGTGATCTTGTTTGGCCAGGTGGTTCATTTAGAAATATACCGACGGTAGATCATGAAACATGGTCTATTAATGGCGGTGAAGCAGGCGCTGCAATATACACGTTCAAACAGCCTGGGCTTTATGCGTATGTAAATCATAATTTAATTGAGGCTGTCATGTTTGGTGCAGCGGCGCATGTATCTGTAGAAGGTGAGTGGAATAACGACTTAATGGAACAGGTTTCTAAGCCTGGTCCTATTAAATAAAATTAGCGATAAATAAATTGTGAGTAGGTTTTAAAAAGTCATGAGATCTATTTTAATCATGATTCTATTATCTGTAGGGGTTGCAATGGCAGCGCCTACAGAAGTAGAAAAACGAATTAAATATACGACATCGCTTAATGCTATGGCGGCAATCGTGATGAACTGGTATGGCAGCTTAATCACAAGCAATGAACAAGTAACATTCGTTGCGACTGAAAAGCAATGGGATGATTATCGTTCCCAGTATCCTGAGAATATTACGCAAATACAGATTACGAGTACGGATCTTATTCGCTTAGATACACCCAATCAATACCAGTTTATGGTTGAGTCTTTAATGCGTTATCACAAAGCGGGTGGCGAGCATAGCCAACAGAGCAGTGATATCTTTATTTTTCAAGTTGACGCATTAACAAAACCTATCATTAAAACGATAAGCAGAAAGTCACTTGAAAAAACAACATCTGAAAAAGAAACACTCGAACAGATAGTAGCCTTTAATCGTTCCCATTATAAAGTGCGTGAGTTTGCCTATTCATGGCTAGCCTATCTTGATGGCGTAGAAGTATTGCCATCAGAAATTAATATGCGGGAATGGACAAAACAGGCTAACTATATGATGAAAATTGGTGGAAAAAAGATAGAAGGCTCTGTCGATTCGGTTTTGAATCAACGCAAGCAATACCTAGCAAAAGGTGGACATTTGTTACGTTCGCTCGATGTAGAACATAAGCCTGGTACTAAAGTAGTAGATTTGATACTTGAGTGGAAAGGCGTCAATCAAGCGGGCAAGCCTGTGTTAGCAAAGATTCATCAGAAGATTGAATACCAGATAGAGGATAATCAATCATGGCGTGTTATTTCCATTAAAGAAGAACATCTGTTGCCAGATATAGCCCCGTGGGTGGGTCTGCTGTGTTAAATAAATTAATCATATGCATGTTGATGGTTTTGCTAAGTAGTGCAACGGTTACTTTTGCCAAAGTAGAACCATTGCCGATTTTAAGCGGTGTTGGAGGTGAATTTTCTGCTATTAATGGTGATAGAAAAACCGTTCAATTAAGCACCTATGCGGGGAAAATTGTAGTCATTGCTTTTGGCTACACCAATTGCGCTGATATCTGCCCTTTTACTTTAGGTTATTTAAAAAGGTTATACAGTGGCTTGTCGGCAGCAGAGCAGCAAGCGGTACAAGTATTATTTGTGACAGTTGATCCAGCATACGATACACCCGCACATTTAAAGGCATTCGTCGGGCACTTTAATCAAGACTTTATCGGCTTAACTGGGTCGCAAGAACAAATTGATCATATCGTATCGCTGTATCAGGCGGAATATAACAAGCTAGTAGAGCAGGGTGTGGCGACACAAAATATTCGCCGCGTGAACCCAAAAGAGTTTACAAACGATAAAACTGCGAAAGAAGATAAAGCCTCACTTTATAGTCATACAGTGACACTGTATCTTGCCGATAAAGAAGGTTATACACGTAGCCTTGAATACACAGGCACACCAGTCGATGAATTTTTGGGAAAGATAAGGCAGTTAATCAATGAATAATTTACAGTTTTTAAAAGGTTTTTTTATATTATTCATGTTGTTATTTACGTTAAACAATTATGCCTATGCAGATTGTCAGCCCAATATAAAAATAGAAAATTTTTGGATAGTGCAGCCACCTGATATTGCAAGAAGCACGGCAGGCTATGGTGTGATTAAAAACATGGGTAATGCAGCTGATACTTTGTTAAAAGTAAGTAGCAATGCAGGTTCTGTCATGATGCATAAAACAGAAATAAAATCGGGTATCGCAAAGATGATACATTTGTCGGGTAAAGAAATAGAAGCAGGCTCTGAGCTCGTGTTTAAGCCAATGTCTTATCACTTAATGTTTTCAGATCTATCAGAATCCATTTATCAAAAAGGTGAGAAAATAACATTGATTTTTGAATTTGAACAATCAGGCATCATTAAAGTTGAAGTGCCTGTTCGC
>JBJPGE010000048.1:0-13303 GCA_048595465.1 Methylophagaceae bacterium
GATCGCTTATGCCAACGTGCGATTAGCCTTGGTGCTCGTATGGCGCGACCTGGCGAGTTCTCAGAACGTGCGTTCCTTAATAATAAAATGGATTTAGCACAAGCAGAAGCTGTTGCCGATTTAATTGATAGCTCAACTGAGCAAGCGGCTCGAAGTGCTATGCGTTCCTTGCAAGGTGTTTTTTCTGACAGGGTTAATAAACTACTCACACAGTTAACAGAGCTTCGCATGTTTATAGAAGCATCAATCGACTTTAGTGATGAAGAGATTGATTTTTTAGCTGAAGCAGCGGTGGGCGACCAATTAAAAGCTTTATTAAAAACGGTTGATGATATTGCCAGCAGCGCACAACAGGGCCGATTATTACGAGAAGGTATGAGTGTTGTTTTAGCTGGTCAGCCTAATGCAGGTAAATCTAGTTTGCATAACCAGTTAGCTGGCCACGATGCGGCTATTGTGACTGAAGTCGCAGGAACGACACGAGATATATTGCGGGAGCAAATTCATTTAGGCGGCTTACCTTTACGAATTTCTGATACGGCAGGCTTACACGATTCAGCAGATATTGTTGAACAAGAAGGTATTCGCCGCACTCAGAATGAAATAGCGCAAGCCGACCATATTCTGTTGGTGGTTGATGATAACGAAGGAATTACCAGAAAAGATGAGTTGATCAGGACTGATCTTCCAAAACAAATCCCTCTTACTATTATTTACAATAAAATTGATAAGAGTGGCAAAAAAGCGGCAATAAGTGATCAGGGCGAAGGCACTAAAATTTACCTATCTGCAAAAACAGGTGAGGGTATGGAGCTGTTGGAGAAATATCTTTGTGATTCTGTGGGCTATCACCCACAAGATGAAGGCGTGTTTATTGCTCGCCGCCGTCATCTTGATGCGCTAGCACGTACCCATGCCGCAATTGATGCTGGATACCACTGTTTAACTGGGCTGGGGGCAGGTGAGTTGCTCGCCGAAGAGTTGCGACAGGCACAACAATCCTTGGGGGAAATCACTGGCACTTTCAGTAATGAAGACTTACTGGATAAGATTTTCTCCAGTTTTTGCATAGGAAAATAAGCAAACACTAATGATGGCATTATTATTGCTCTGATATTGGCAATACGATATTTATAGGACCAATGTGGAAAAGCACTTCAAATACCAGTTTCTGTTTACTTTATTCTTAATGTTGTTAATCGGCTTCACCAGTATATTTTTATTGAACCAAGTTAATGTTACGACTAAAAATATGTATGAACACCCTTATACAGTAAGTAATAAACTAAAAGAGATGAAGATTACAGTTCATCAAATACATTTAGATTCATTATCAGTTGCTGAACGTAACCTTAATCTTCGTGAAATAGGCCGAAAAGACGCCCTCAACCAGTCATTGCTACTCATCATTAAGGAAAGGTACCTTGGTGATGTTGGAGATGTTAATAGCGTTGTAGGACTGTATGAAGAATGGTTAGAAGAGCGATTATATGACGATGATGTAAATGATATAAAAGAAATAGAATTATTCAATCAATTATTAGCTGCGATAAGTGTACTAGCTGATTATACCGATAATAAGGCCGCGGAGCTTTATAGCAACGCTTCAGTTGATTCCCAACAATATGGTCTTTATATCGGGTTGGGTCTGTTTTTAGCGACAGTCTTATCTTTAGTTTTGTTGATGCGAACATTGAAAACGTTAAAAGCAATGACTGACGATAGAAGGCAGTATCTTAATTTGATTGATCAAAATGTCATGATTACTGCTATCGATGATAAAGGCATTATTTTTGATATGAGTAATGAGCTGGGGCGATTTTTATCTAAGGATAAGAAAGAAGTAGCGGGCAAGCCACTAGAAGAAGTCTTATTTATAGATAGTAAACAATATAAAGAGATGTGGCAGAAGGTTGGTTCCGGTCAAAACTGGAGTGGCGATCTTCAAATTTCAGCAAGTGACGATTCGAAATGGCTTGGTGTTGATGTGCTTCCCATGCAGAATAACAACTATCGCTATTCTGGTTTCCGTTTATTGGCTCACGATATAACTAGTCGAAAATCATTAGAAAAAATATCAATAACGGATACATTGACAGGCTTATTAAATAGACGAACACTAGATGAAACAATTGAACGTACCAGTAGGCTATCTAGTAGAAATAAAACGCCATTAACGGTCGCTATTTTTGATGTTGATTTCTTTAAGCAATATAATGACACATATGGCCATATGGCGGGGGATAAAGTCTTAACACGTCTTTCTTCTTTAGTGAGTAAAATGCTTGGTCGCCCCGATGATTATATTTTTAGAATCGGCGGCGAAGAATTTTGTATCATATTTAATTCTAAGACAATTGAAGATTCAAAAAATTATTTAGATAAAATTAGAAAGGCAGTTCAAGATTTAGAAATTGCACATGAGAAGAGTACTGTCGATAAATATGTAACTATTTCTATAGGTGGATTATTTCTAGATGGTAATAATGTCGTAGATACCAAAGTGATTTTCTCCGAAGCAGATGATAATTTATATAAAGCAAAAGAGACTCGAAACCAATCAGTTCAGACAGAATATGGATTTCATATTTAAGGTGAAAATGAAGATCCGCAACCACAGGTTGTAGTAGCATTTGGATTCCGAATTACAAATTGTGAACCTTCAATGCCATCAGAGTAATCAATTTCAGCACCTACTAAATACTGATAGCTAGTCGGATCGATCAACAGTGTCACACCACCATTTTCAACCTGAGTATCATCTTCATTAACATCTTCTTCAAAGGTGAAACCATATTGGAAACCAGAACAGCCGCCGCCTGTTATAAACACGCGCAGTTTAAGTTGGTCATCGCCTTCTTCTTCAATTAGAGTGCGAACTTTATTGGCAGCCGCATCAGTAAAATTAACTGGGCTTGGCATTACTTCACTCATTTGATACTTCTCTATATTTAAGTTTAATACAACTATTATCCAAGACTAAGTAATTTAGTCAAGATTATCTTTTTTCTCGAGTTGAAGAGGGTCATCTTTATTTTCGGTCACATTATGTTCAACACGCATTATTTGGTCATCATCTGCTGCGACGTGGATCAGTTGGCCATTGACTTCACATCCGGTGACCATTTCTAGCAGCCGATAGTAAACAGTGCCAGTTATTTTTGCGTTAGCCGCTAGCTCAACATGCTGAGATGAATATACATCGCCTATGATGGTGCCGTTAACAATTAAGTTGGGCACTCTAATTTCACCTTCTATAACGCTTTTTTCACTTAAGGTAAGCACGGATTTATTATCACCTGTAGCATTGATATTTCCAGCCACGCCACCATCAATTCGTAGGCCTCCGCTAAAGCTAACATCCCCTTTAATATGTGTGTATTGGCCGATTAAAGTATCGATGCGCGTGGCTTTATTTCTTTTTTGATTATTTTTGTTAAACATATATTGTCTTCTTATTCGGGAGTGGTGCTGAGCTGCCAATCAAAGGATTGTGATAGCAGTGTTTTTTTCTTTTGTTTGATAGTAATTGTAATACTCTCAGGCTCATCATTATCAATAATTTTTATTTGGCCTTCAATTAATTGCACATGGCGCAAATTTAATGGATGCTCGGCCAGAGTAATCGCTTTATCTTGCGGCATATTACTGACCATTTCAATCGTGCCAGTAAGTGCTTGATTTATTTTTTTGCCTTGAGTAATCACGAGCCGGTAATGAACAATATCAGAATTAGTTATATCTGAACGGAGATGGAGCTCACGAATTTGTAATTTATTGGGCCGCTCGCCCTGAGTGAGCGTTTCATAAAATAATAATTCTTTATTGAGTGTAGCAAGTTGCTCTTGCTGCAAGCTATGCTGTTGCTCAAGCTGTTGAATAGTTGCTTTTTGAAGATCTAATTCATATTTATTGTCTTCTAAGCGCTCATCACTCACAGAAATATACTGGCTCATTTCTTCATTCTTTTTTCGAAGTTGCTGGTATAAATTATCAAGCTGTTTGTATTCTTTAATTTTTTGTTGCTGGACCTGCGTTTCTTTCAGGTAAACATAACGTTGAACAAGAAAAGTTAACGCAATAGAGACGATCAAGATCGTCACATAAAAATAAGGGCGATGTTGGCGAACAATAAATTTAGCTAAAGATGGCACAGAATTAACTCTTCAAAATACGCTAAGGTGAAACAGCAACAGAATTAAGTGCTAACGATTCATCAAAGCCAAACATAATATTCATATTCTGAATAGCTTGCCCTGACGCCCCTTTAACTAGGTTATCAATGACTGATAGGACAATCACAGTATCAGAATTTTGTGGCTGATGGACGGCGATACGACACATATTGGAGCTTCGAACCGAACGTGTTTCAGGATGAGAGCCAGCAGGTAAGATATCGACAAATGGTTCGTTGGCATAACGTTGTTCAAACAAAGTCTGTAAATCAACTTGTTTTTTTACTGTTGCATACAATGTGGCGTGGATTCCTCTAATCATAGGCGTTAGATGGGGCACAAAGGTTAAGTTAACATTGTGACCTGCAGCGAGAGACAGGCCTTGTTCAATTTCAGGCAAGTGGCGATGACCACTGACGCTGTAGGCTTTCATGCTATCAGAAGCTTCTGCGAGTAATCCGCCGATGGAGGCTTTTCTTCCCGCACCGCTCACGCCTGATTTCGCATCAGCAATAAGGTGGCTAGAATCGATTATGCCTTGCTCAAGTAAAGGTAAAAATCCAAGTTGTGTCGCAGTTGGATAGCAACCGGGCACTGCAATTAATTGTGCTGATTTTATTGCATCACGGTTTACTTCGGGCAGGCCATAAACAGCTTTTCGAATAAGTTCGGGACAAGTATGCGGTGTGTTGTACCACTGTTCCCATTGAGTGCTATTTTTAAGACGAAAATCAGCACTGAGGTCAATAACGCGCGTATTTCGTGCAATTAATTCTGGCACAAGTGACATGGCGACAGTATGCGGTGTAGCAAAAAAGACCACGTCGCAATTAGCCAGTTTCTCAATGTCAGGCTGTTGAAAGACTAAGTCAACATGGCCACGTAAATTAGGAAATAGGTCACTTACGGCTATTCCAGCTTCGCTACGTGAAGTAATAACGTCGAGGGATACCTCCGGGTGAGCGGATAATAATCGTAAAAGTTCTACGCCGGTATAACCGGTGCCACCAACAATGCCGACTTTAATCATAGGAGTCGCTCTTTAGAAATCATGTTTAAAGAGTATATGATAAAAGAGCGAGGATAAAAGCGAAAGGGTTATAATTTATTGAGCAGATATTCTAATCGTTGCTTTTGAACAAGGTAGTCGCAAATAGGAACGTTCGGCTGTTTAAACGTTAACTGAGTAATGTACAAATGGTAATCATTGTTTGATTTACGTAAACTTAGTAGCAAGTCTCTAACTTGAATAAATAAGTCTGGCTCATTCGCGGGTCCAGAAAGTTTCTTGGCTCCACAATAAATAGTGCATTTCGAATTTTCTTCTGGTGATTCCATTTCAACAGTAACGGGAAGATGATGCAGTTTTACTGATATTTTCTTTAAGGGAAACTCAGTAACTTTGTATTCAGATTGATATTGTTTAGAGATGTGGAAAAAGTGTTTAGGGATTATATTTCCTGAATCTGGGATTGCAGTTAAAAATTCATGAAAGTGATTTGTGAGTGTATTTTGAGTTAGGTTACTAAATTGCTGTTTAAACAGGCTTCCTACATCATCCAGAATATAGACGATTAACTGTGAATCTATAGTTAATATAAATAGGTTGATTTGGTCAGGAGCTTGGTAGTTAAGAATTGTCGAAAGCAAACCCTCGTCATCTAGCATAGGATCAATTGTGGAAGGATAAAAGTCCAGACGGTTTTGCGTGAGATGCTGAAGAACAGAAGTGTTTTTAGGGAGTGGTGAGCTGTCACAAAGATCGTCCTGCCATTTTAATTGGTATAACGTTTCACCTAAAGAAACAAGATATTCACCCTTAATTGGATGTGCAAGATAGTGGTTTAGTACTTGATGATAGCTTTTCTCAATACGACTACTAATGTTTTGCCCATGGTTTCCATAATGACACCAGCAAGATGTTTTCGATGCAGATGGTTTTGTAGGATGCCAGAGCAAGATGGCCGTTAACATTTGCAGCAGGCAATTGTTCCCTTTAAAAATAAAATAATGCCATTGTCCCCGACTGGAATGAATTAAACCTTCAATATTAAAGACTAAATTTTGTTTTTTATTCGCATAGCTAAAGGGATCATCTTGTAGACTTGATATCTCTAGTCCATGTGGGCTCAGGGAGCCACTCTCTTTCTCGTCGACATTCGCGAATAATAATACATGTTTTATTTGAGCCGTTTTATCAAGCTGCACATTATTAAATGATATCGGTTTATTGCTAAGAGATGAGCGTAATAAATGTTGAACTAATTCAATAATTACATTGGAGTTAACAGTATGATTTTTATCCGCAATTTTTAAGCGCGTGGCCTTAGAGATTAAGTGATTATTAACCGCCCAGGCAAGAACATTTAACAGTGAACTATGCTTATATAGCGGCGTTTTTGAGATGGTAAGAGCGCGATCGTCAACACACCAAATATGAGAATTCTTCTTGCGATACAAGTAGGCATATTCTTCTGCTTGACGGGGGAAGAATGCTAAAGGTAATTGATTTAGCGTGTCAGCTTGGTCATGAAATAAGACATCAAACTTTTGCTGTAATTGAAGGCGAGTTTGAGATGTATCTAATTTATGTTGTTGTGAAAAATCAGCTAGTGTCGTCAAAGAATCAGTTAATTGCGTACGAACTAACTGGAATAAAGATCGGGATTGACGGTAATGTAATTGCCACACCTGATCTAATTGTTCAGAGGTATTATCTTGCCATTGCCAGTCTTCAATTTGATTTTTTATAAATTCCCTACGCCATGGATAAGAAGCTTGTGCAATTTTTTTCGATAGTAATTCTTTACTTTTTAGATAAATAGATTGTTGAGCCAAAGCCAAAATAGATGAGTCAGATGTATATTGGTGAATAAACTTATATTTTAAACTATTGATATCCAATAGCATGGGATCGGTTTCGCCATCAATAACCGCTTGTTTTAAGATGTGGCTTAATGAGAATGAATCAACTTTTGCATGATTTTTGAGCAAGCAGTCGAAATAAAGAAGATCAAGGCATGACTCTATACCGTTGTGTAATGATTTTTTAATGTTGGCAGATGCTAAATCAAAAAGTGCTTGTTCAGATAAGCGTGGGCTCTCACCAAAATTAATAGACTCTCTTGCGTACCTAAGAGCATATGTTTGAGCTCGCTGATCAACGTTTTTCGTCCACCAAGAGGGGGCATTTCCGGCGAGTAAGAGGCTTGAGCAATAGAGTAAATCTAGATCATAGGAAGAAAGGTTATTGGATGCTAATTTAGCTTCATCAAAGAGCCGAATGTTAAGGGGAATACCTTCTTTTTTCATCCAAGTAGATATTACTACAGACTTTTGTTTTAGAAGCGTAACCTGTGCTTTAGAAATAGGCTGAGCATAGATCAGCCACAATTCAAACGGTTCGTTAGAATTATAGTTGAGCATGCCGTTTTTATTGATGAGATAGATCGCCCGAATAGGGTAACGATGCAATGCTCGACGAGCATAACTAAAAGTCTTATGGTGATTTTTTGCAGCATCTACAGCCTGTTTATTAGGCTGATAGTCAACAATGCCAATGGGTGTTTCTAGATTTATATATCCCGGCAGGACATTGGAATTTACTTGAAATAAAAGAGGTATAAAATGAAGGATATTTTGATGTTTTACGGGAAGCAGACTGCCTAACCGTTCAATCCTTTCACGGTTAAGCGTTTGAAATATAGCAATTATTTGAGTGTCATCCATCGAAGGATTAACCTATTTTTATTAGTGGCGGAAGTGGCGCATGCCCGTAAATACCATAGCGATCCCATGCTCATCAGCTGCCGCAATTACTTCATCATCACGCATTGAACCACCTGGCTGAATAACAGCGCTAATGCCTGATTTTGCAGCAAGATCTAGGCCATCACGGAACGGAAAAAAAGCATCGGATGCCATTACCGCCCCAGGTACGGGAAGGCCCGCATCATCCGCTTTAATACCCGCGATTCGACTACTTATTACACGACTCATTTGACCGGCCCCAATGCCGACAGTTTGTTGTTTGCTGACATAAACAATGGCATTTGATTTAACAAACTTAGCGACGCGCCATGCGAACAATAAATCTGACATTTGTTCATCAGTGGGGGCTTTTTTAGTGACTACTTTTAATTCATCTTGCGTCACTAAATTGGTATCGCGATCTTGCACTAATAAGCCACCGGTTACTCGTTTAAAGTCTAAACCTTCAGCTTGTTGGCTTGGCAAGTCACCACAGCAAAGTAGGCGAACATTCTTTTTAGCACTAACAACCTGTTTTGCTTCACCACTGATTGAAGGTGCGATAATAACTTCAACAAATTGACGGTCAACAATGGCTTGTGCTGTTTTGGCATCAAGTTCACGGTTAAAGGCGATAATGCCTCCAAATGCTGATGTGCTATCTGTTTGATAAGCTAAGTCATAAGCGGTTAATAAGTCATCGGCGATAGCTACACCGCATGGATTTGCATGTTTAACAATTACACATGCTGGAGACTCAGGGAATGACTTAACACATTCAAGCGCTGCATCAGTATCAGCAATATTATTATATGAAAGTGCTTTACCTTGAATTTGAACGGCTGAACTAATTGTACCTGTCTCTGGTGTCGATTCAGTATAAAAAGCTGCTTTCTGATGCGGGTTTTCACCGTAGCGCATATCTTGTGTTTTATTGAATTGCGTATTAAATGTGCGTGGGAAGTCAGCTTCACCTTCTGTGGTGATTTTGCCTAAATGATTGGCTATTGCACCATCGTAATGAGCTGTGTGTTCAAATGTTTTTACAGCCAGATCAAAACGAGTGGCATCATCAACTCCGCCATTTGATTTGATTTGCTCAACTACACGATTGTAATCACTAGGGTCAATCAATACTGTAACAGAAGCATAATTTTTAGCGGCGGCACGTAACATGGTTGGACCACCGATATCGATGTTTTCAATCGCCATTGGCAAAGTGCAGTCATCACGAGCAATGGTCGCTTCGAATGGATATAAATTCACCACTACTAAGTCGATAGGTGCAATATCATGTTCAGCCATAATCGCTTCATCGGTGCCACGACGGCCTAATAAACCACCGTGAATTTTTGGGTGTAATGTTTTGATGCGACCGTCCATCATTTCAGGAAAGCCAGTGTGTTCTGATACTTCTTTCACGGGCAGTCCCGCTTCTTGTAGAAGCTTCGCCGTACCACCTGTTGAAAGTAGTTCAACGCCTAATTGACTTAATTGTTGGGCAAGCTCTAATACGCCTGCTTTGTCTGAAACGCTAAGTAGTGCACGTTGGATTTTGTTCATGAATTGTTTCCGAGATTAATATGTGTGGTGTTATAGGCCGTAAGTTTTTAATTTTTTTCGTAATGTCCCGCGATTTAAGCCTAAAATTTCAGCAGCGCGGCTTTGATTGCCATCAGTATGAGCTAAAGTAGCTTTAAATAGAGGTGCTTCAACTTCAGCTAATAGCATTTCATAAAGATTAGCTGCTGTATGACCATCAAGCTCTTCAAAATAGTCTTTAAGTGCAGCTTCAACGCACTCGCTTAGTGGAGCATGTTTCTCAGTATCAGCTAGGCTAAAACATTGATCTGATTTTGAATTAGAGCTGTCAGTCATGCGACATCCAATTGGGCAAAAAACTGTTCAGTAAAAGCAAGTTGCTGCTCTGGTAGTTCAAGTGTATTCATATGCTGGCGGAAAGGATTGCCATCACGAAGACCTTTGCTATACCAAGCTATATGTTTACGCGCCATGCGAACTCCTGTGTATTCTCCATAGAAATCGTACAGGGTATGCAGGTGTTCAATCAAGGTTTGTTTTACTTCGGATAAGCTCGGGTCAGGCAGAACCTCACCATGCGCTAAAAAATGATTAATTTGTTGGAATATCCATGGGTTACCTTGCGCAGCACGGCCAATCATCAAGCCATCAGCCTGAGTATGTTCGAGTACTTGTTTTGCTTTGGCAGGGCTATGAATATCGCCATTGGCTATGACAGGAATAGAGATTGCTGATTTAATTTCAGCAATGGTATCGTATTCAGCTTCACCGCGATAAGCGTCTGCACGCGTTCGTCCGTGGACCGCTAATGCTTGAATACCTGATTGCTCAGCAATGCGAGCAATGTTAACGCCATTGCGATTATCTCCATCCCAGCCGGTACGGATCTTTAAGGTAACAGGTGCATCAACAGCATTGACTACCGATTCTAATATTTGACTCACCAAGAGTTCATTTTGTAATAAGGCTGAACCGGCCATGACATTGCAAACTTTCTTAGCAGGGCAACCCATATTGATATCAATGATATGTGCACCTTGATCAATATTATGCTGTGCTGCTTCGGCCATCATTTTGGGATCGGTGCCAGCGATCTGAATTGATCTAGGTTCGGGTTCGCCATCATGATTGGCGCGTAACAATGACTTCTTGCTCGCCCATAATGATTTGTTGGCCGTGATCATTTCAGATACCACCATGCCTGCACCAAGACGGCGGCATAATTGCCGGAAAGGACGATCAGTTACGCCGGCCATGGGGGCTAAAAATAGATTATTAGGTAAGGTGTATTGACCAATATTCATGAATGTTTCTGGCCTACAAGTCGAATCCACTCATCTTTTAAAACTGGCATTTCCATATCAAACCATGTTTGATAGCTTTTGCTAACATCTTCTGCTTGAACATCTAAAATTCCTGATAAAACAATAGCTGAGCCGGCTTTAGTTAACTTAGCCAAACGTTCAGCAAGTGATTGCAAAGGACCGGCAAGAATATTAGCGAGCAATAAATCACAGCTTATATCGGGGCAATCATCAGGTAAATATGTATCAATTTGAACGCCATTACGCTCTGCATTAGCTTGGGTTGCTTCTAATGCTTGTGGGTCAGTATCGACACCAATTACTTTTTTCGCACCGAGTAGAGCGGCAGCAATAGCTAAGATGCCACTGCCACAACCATAATCAATGACCACCTTGTCTTTTACATCGGCTTGGTCAAGCCAGTTTAAACAGAGGGCGGTTGTTGGGTGTGTGCCCGTGCCAAATGCTAAGCCAGGATCAAGCATAATATTAACGGCATTTTCATCCGGTGGCGTATGCCAGCTAGGACAGATCCATAACTTTTCACCAAAACTCATCGGGTGGAAATTATCCATCCATTCTCGAACCCAATCTTTATCTTCAACGGCCTCAATTCGGTAGCTTGGCACGATGTTAGGTGCCAGCATTCCAGTCAATAGTTGAATGATTAAGTCAGTATCGGTTTCGGCATCAAAGAGGGCGATGACATTGGTTGCCGCCCATAATGGAGTGGTACCGATTTCTGGTTCATAGATCGGCTGATCTTCATTGTCTTGAAATGTCACCGCGCTCGCGCCACACTCTGACAGTGCATCAGATAGGTGATCGGCAGCGTCAGGTGTACTGTCGAAAATAAACTGGATCCACGCCATTGTTCGTAACTAGTTTACAGGCCAAGCTTCTTTTCAAGATAGTGAATATTTGTACTACCTTCTTGGAAGTTAGCATCATTCATAATATCTTGTTGTAAGGCGACATTGGTTTTAATACCCTCAATGCCAATTTCACTTAATGCAGTGAGCATACGTGCAATGGCTGATTCACGAGTAGGGCCATGAGCAATTAACTTACCAATCATAGAGTCATAATTAGGTGGCACACTGTAGCCACTATAAACATGTGAATCCATGCGAATACCTACACCGCCAGGTGCATGATAATGGGTGATTTTACCCGGACTAGGCATAAATGTTTTTGCATCTTCTGCATTGATTCGACATTCAATAGCATGGCCATTCAATACAATATCGTCTTGTGTGAACGATAATGGTTCACCTGCTGCTATTTTGATTTGTTCGGCTACTAAATCAATGCCAGAAATTTGCTCAGAAATAGTGTGCTCAACTTGAATACGAGTGTTCATTTCAATGAAATAAAATTCACCATTTTCATATAGAAATTCAAAGGTGCCAGCACCATGGTAGTCAATGCGAACGCAAGCATCTGCACAAATTTTGCCCATTTTGGCGCGTAACTCAGCCGTGATACCGGGTGCGGGTGCTTCTTCCACTACTTTTTGATGACGACGCTGCATTGAGCAGTCACGCTCACCAATATGAACAGCATGGCCATGTTTGTCAGCCAGTACTTGGAACTCAATATGACGAGGGTCTTGGAGGAATTTTTCCATGTAAACCATACCATTACCGAATAATGATTTCGCTTCACTTTTTGTTAATGCAATGGCATTCGTTAAATGGGCTTCACTATGCACTTCGCGCATACCGCGACCACCACCACCACCAGATGCTTTGATGATCAATGGATAGCCAATTTCTCGTGCAAGGCGTAGATTGGTTTCAACATCATCACCTAAGCCACCGTCAGAGCCTGGTACGCAAGGTACGCCTGCATCTTTCATGGCTTTAATGGCGGAGACCTTATCGCCCATCATGCGAATAGTTTCTGATTTAGGGCCGATGAAGATGAAGCCGCTTTGTTCAACGCGTTCAGCAAAATCAGCATTTTCAGATAAAAATCCGTAACCCGGATGAATAGCAGAAGCATCTGTAATTTCAGCAGCACTAATTAGTGCTGGCTCATTAAGGTAACTTTCAGCGGAAGGTGCAGGGCCGATGCACACTGTTTCATCAGCTAATAGAACGTGTTTTAAGTCGCGATCCACATCAGAGTGCACAGCAACTGTTTTAATGCCTAATTCTTTACAGGCTCTTAAAATTCGAAGGGCTATTTCGCCTCGATTCGCAATAACAATTTTTTCGATCATGGTAATTTAATCCGTAGTGTTAGACACAAAGCCGCAGTCAGTTGATGCGGCGAGATGTTATTCGATGATGATTAAGGGTTCATCAAATTCTACTGGATGTCCATTTTCAATTAGAATTGCTTTCACAGTACCGCTGCGATCGGCTTCAATCTGGTTAAACATTTTCATCGCTTCGATGATGCAGATAATATCACCAGCAGCAACGGTTTGTCCGACTTCAACAAATGATGCCGATTCAGGTGATGAAGAGCGATAGAACGTGCCTACCATAGGAGATTTAACGGCATTAGCAGTGTTGTTAGCTG
>JBJPGE010000049.1:0-13208 GCA_048595465.1 Methylophagaceae bacterium
GAATATTTTCATATACCACGTTACTTTCTATTCATCCTGGCCTTTCCCATCCTCGTCTTTTTCAGCGGCATGTCTGCTGGGGTTGAGATAGCGAATCAATGGGTGTTTAGATTGCTGTATATATGGGGTGGTTTATTATTTTTCTTCGGTCTTTACCAACATGGTTTAAAACAGGGGCGCATTGACCGAATTTTGTTTTTAATTGTGATTTCAGGCTTAATTCATGCTTTTGTCGGTTTAGCACAAATTATATTGGTGAAAAATATTCCCACATGGCTACCGATAAATCCAAGCGGTATCCCAACGGGCTTATTTCAGCAAATAAATAATCAAGCTAGCTTTCAAGTCACCAGCATTTTAATTGCATTATGGCTATCATCCCGCCCCTATATTAAACATGGTAAGCCATGGCGTTTTTGGATAATACTGTTAGCTCTAGGACTAGGTGCTTTTATTGTTAGTTACTCCGGTTCCCGTGTAGGTGCTTTAGCATTTATCCTGGCTTTACCACTAATGCTACTTAGCCGATGGCACAAAATCAGATTTGATAAGAAACGTTGGGGATTAATTGCCACCATCCTTGTTATCAGTATCAGCTCTGCTACAATAATTGAAGAGCAAAGAGGACTAACTAGTCTACTAGGTAAAACTGCAGCAATGAACTCCGGCTTTTCAGGTTCCTCACGATTAGGTATTTATACTATCGCCTATGATGCTTTTAAAGAGCAGCCTGTTTTTGGACACGGAATAGGCAGTTTTATTCGTGTATGGCAGTTAGGAAAACCTCAATTCTACGCTGACCACCCTAATGCCAGTTTACCTAATCAACGTGTAGCACATCCTCATAACGAAACCATTTTCTGGCTGATGGAAGGTGGGCTTGTTGCAGGTATCGGCTTATTGTTATTTTTAATAGCCATCCTACTTACACTGAAAAACTTACCTCCCAGCAGAAGATATGCCTATGCAGCATTACTGCTACCGATTGCTTTGCATACGCAGGTAGAATTGCCTTTCTACATTTCTGCCAGCCATTGGTTTGTATTCCTAATTATACTGTTTGCAGTCATGCATCCATATCATCGTAGGCGCAGAGTTATTCTGTCTGCTGCCGCTAGAATGTTAATTAAAGTGTTGGTGATTTTCGGAGGTTTATCTGCCACCCTATTTTTATCTCATACTATGGCATCTACTTTGGAGTTTAAGAACTTCATCTTGAAAAAAAGCTCAGCTGACAAATCATTTCCAATATCTAGTAATAACCCCTATTTTAAACAGCTGGCAACAGAGACAATGATAAGCTCATTGTTTTATAATAGCGTCAAATATGGTCTTGATGATAATGTTCGCATGTTTGCAGACTGGAGCGAGCAAGAGTTAAAGAGTAACCCTCACATTTTGTATTATAAACTCACCGTTGAAGCATTGAGCTATTTGCAAAAAAACAAACATGCTTGTGAAATCACAAGGGAAGGTTTAACGATATACCCTGACGATACAACATTAAATGAGATTTTAGGACGTTGTGATGAAAGAAACCTTTAGAACATACCTAATTGCAGTTGTGCCGCTTCGCTCATTTGATCTTTTGTCCATGGTGGCTCCCAGACTAACTCCACCTTAACCGTATTCACGTTTGGCACAGTGGCCACTTTAGCTTCAATATCACCCGGAAATGACTGTGCCACCGGACAGCCTGGTGCCGTTAAGGTCATATTAATAGCCACATTTTTATCGTCATCAATATTGATATCGTAAATTAAGCCCAATTCATAAATATTAACTGGAATTTCAGGATCATAGATTGTTTTTAGCATCTCAATCACATCATCTTTCAGCTCGTCAGGTGTAATATCAAAATAATGTTCACTCATTCTATTGCCTGCCTTATTCTGTCGATACTGAAATATCATGCTCACTATCCATTGCTGCATGCATGGTATGCCATGATAATGTTGCACACTTCACCCGTGCAGGAAATTCTTTAACACCGCCTAATACTTCTAATTTCCCTAAGGCGGTTTGATCAAATTCATCACCCGTTAGCTGTTTGTGCATTTGTTGATAGATATGCTCAGCCTGCTCTAATGTTTTACCCTTTAACGCTTCTGTCATCAATGAAGCAGATGCCACTGAAATAGCACAACCACTGCCTTGAAAACTAAGATCTTCAATCATATCGCCATCAAGCTTCACAAATACAACTAACGCATCACCACATAATGGGTTATTACCATGCGCTAAGTGATTAGCATTTTCCATTTCGCGGAAATTACGTGGTTTTTTATTGTGGTCCATAATCACTTGTTGATAGAGATCTCTTAAATCTGCACTGCTCATGCGAATAATTCCTGTACTTTTTTAATTCCATCGATAAGCGCATCAACTTCTTCCATCGTATTGTAAAAAGCGAATGATGCCCGAGCTGTGGCAGGTATTCCAAAGAACTGCATTACCGGTTGGGCACAATGATGGCCAGTACGAATAGCAACACCCTGTTGATCGAATATTGTACCGACATCATGTGGATGTACACCTTCAATCATAAACGACAAAACACTGGCTTTTTCTTTAGCTGCACCAATAATTGTTACGCCATCCATTGCGGTTACTTTTTCTGTAGCAACCACTAATAACTCGTGTTCATGCTGTGCTAAATTGGCAATACCTAAGCCTTGCATATAATCAATTGCCGCACCCATGCCGATTGCACCTGCAATATTGGGAGTGCCCGCTTCAAATTTATAAGGAAGTTCATTATATTGAGTGTGTTCAAAGCTGACCGATAAGATCATGTCACCCCCACCCTGCCATGGCGGCATCGCTTCTAATAAATCTTGTTTGCCATACAAAGCGCCAATACCTGTTGATGCAAACATTTTGTGCCCTGAGAATACATAGAAGTCACAATCCAAATCCTGAACATCAACGACCATATGTGGCACAGCTTGGGCACCATCGATTAATACAGGTATATCTTTAGCGTGCGCCTTTTTGATCAATTTTTTGATTGGGTTAATTGTGCCCAATGCGTTAGAAACATGTCCGACGGCTAAGATTTTAGTACGCTCATTTAGCAATTCATCGATGGTCGATAAATCTAGCTCACCCACCGTTGTCATCGGAATAATTTTTAAGCTTGCACCTGTTTGCTCACATAGCATCTGCCAAGGCACGATATTGGCGTGATGTTCCATATGACTAATAAGTATTTCATCACCTGCATTAACCTGCGGTCTAACAAAACTTTGGGCAATTAAATTGATCGCTTCGGTTGCACCGCGGACAAAGACTATTTCTTTATCTGATTTTGCATTTAAGAAACCTCGTACTTTGCTACGCGAGCCTTCATATGCATCCGTCGCACGCTGACTTAAACGATGTACACCACGGTGTACATTCGCATTATCTTGTCGATAATAGTTTGCCACCGCATCAATAACGTGTACAGGCTTTTGACTGCTTGCCGCATTATCTAAGTACACTAGTGGAAAGTCATTAACCTGTTGGTGAAGGATAGGGAAGTCTTTTCTGATAGCATTAATGTCTAACATGTTTATTGAACGCCTTGAGGCAAACGCTGCTCGACTACAGCTGACAGTGCCTGACGAATATCATCAGCGGGAATACGCTCTAATACCTCAACGGCAAATGCATACGTTAACAAGCTTCGGGCACTGACTTCATCTAGGCCTCGAGATCGTAAAAAGAACAAATGGTCTTCATTCATTTGACCTACCGTACTGCCGTGAGCACATTTCACATCATCAGCATAAATTTCTAATTCTGGCTTGCTATCAATTTCGCAGCTACGTGACAATAATAAATTGTGATTTTGTTGATTAGAATCTGTTTTTTGTGCATCTTTGTGCACAATAACTTTGCCATTAAATACGCCATGAGCTTTGTCATCAATCACACCTTTAAACAACTCTTCACTGCTTGTATTAGGCACCATATGATCAATACGAGTATGGAAATCAACATGCTGTTCATTAATCGGCAGATACAAACCATCCATCACTACATGTGCCTGCTCACCTAATAACTGAGTATGCACATCATTTCTGGCTAATTTCGCACCTAATGAAATACTATTGGTTTTCCATTGGCTATTAGCAGCTTGTTTGGCCGATAAAGTTGCTATATGTGTTGCATTAGATGATTCTTGTTGCAGTTTATAGTGATTAAGCTCTGCATTTTCTGCCAACACCACTTCACTGACAACATTGTTCAATGAAGTAGCATCTGTTAAACCCGCGTAATGCTCAATCACCGTTGCTTCGCTGTTCTCTGCCAACACAATTACATGTCGTAAATGCGTTGCCAAATTGTCTGTGCTACCGGTATTCACAACTAGTATCTCAATCGGTTTTGAAACCTTAGCACTTTCATCTACAGTAATAACTACGCCATCATTCATTAACAAAGTATTAAGCGCATTTAAGCCTGCTTTTCCAATATCAAGCTGTTGGCCAAGGTGTGATTGAACGTGTTTTAGGCCCGAAGATAATGGGCTAATTGTTAACCCGCTTTGTAATTCAGAGATCTGAGAATACTGTGCTGAAAATATGCCATCAACAATGACCACTCGGTAGCACTCTTTTAATAGTGCTGATTGCTCACATTGTGCTGCAGTAAGCGTATTTATTTCGGCTTTATGGTTAAATTCTTGCTGTGATAATGCCCATAAACTGGTGTACTTCCAATCTTCTTGTTTTTTTGCAGGAAGACCACTTTGATCAAATTCATTTAATGCCAGTTTACGTAAATCATTCAACCACACTAAATCATCACCCACTAATCGGCTGTTTTCAGCAACACTAGCAAACGGTGTCGCCAGATCGGTCAGTTGCTTCATGCTGGTTGACCTTCAGGCGAAGTGTGGATCCAACTATAACCTTTGGCTTCTAATTCTTTTGCTAACTCTTTATCACCAGATTTAACAATTTGTCCATTCGATAAAACATGTACATAATCAGGCACAATATAATCAAGTAAGCGTTGATAATGGGTAATCATTACAATTGATCGATCCGATGAGCGAAGAGCATTCACACCATCTGAAACCGTTTTCAAAGCATCAATATCTAAACCTGAGTCTGTTTCATCAAGAATAGCTAATGAAGGCTCTAATAAAGCCATTTGCAAAATCTCATTACGCTTTTTCTCACCACCAGAGAAGCCTTCATTAACACCACGATGTAAAAACTGTTCATCCATTTTTACTAGCTCTAACTTGCTACGTACTAATGCTAAAAAATCAATGGCATCTAAATCATCTAATCCTTGATATTTACGCACTGCATTCAAGGCGGCTTTAAGCAAATAGATATTGCTTACACCCGGAATTTCCACAGGGTATTGAAAAGCTAAAAATACACCACGTTGAGCACGTTCTTCCGCTTGCAACGCCAATAAATTTTCACCTTTGTATATCACACTACCTTCAGTTATTTCATAGCCATCACGACCTGCTATTACATTAGATAAGGTACTTTTACCCGAACCGTTAGGTCCCATAATGGCATGCACTTCACCAGCATTAACCGTTAAGTTAATACCACGTAAGATTTCTTTGCCATCTACACTGGCATGGAGGTTTTTAATTTCTAACATTTTCATTTGTCTCTTTTCTAATGTGGATAAGCTCCCAGCTCGGGCCGCCTTTATCCGAGTAAAGCAATATATCCTCTGCAGCTGCAATTCCTGCTGATTCATGTTTGTACTTGATGTGCACATACACCGAGTCGGAATCGCCTTCACCACGATTAATACTAGTTATTTCCGCAGTTGGATATTTCGCTAAAAAATCTTTTTTTACATCATCGTCAGTTGGGCCAACTCCACATGACGAAAGCGCCATTAACAGAAATACAGCTAATCCCAAGAAATAATATTTTTGCTTATTCATTCTTTTCAATATTTAACCCACTGACCCTTCTAAAGAAAGACCCAATAAGTTTTGTGCTTCAACAGCAAATTCCATCGGTAATTGACGCATTACTTGTTTACAAAAACCATTTACGATCATGGACACTGCATCTTCAACATCTAAGCCACGTTGTTTGCAATAAAACAGCTGATCTTCACTGATTTTTGATGTTGATGCTTCATGTTCTACGTGTGCTGTTGGATTTTTCACTTCTATATAAGGAAAGGTATGAGCACCACATTGATCCCCCATTAATAAAGAATCACACTCTGTATAGTTACGTGCATTTTCGGCATTAGGCCCTACTTTCACTAAGCCACGATACGCATTCTGTGATCGCCCAGCCGAAATACCTTTAGAAATAATAGTTGAACTGGTATTTTTGCCAAGATGAATCATCTTAGTGCCCGTGTCAGCTTGTTGCATATTATTAGTCACAGCCACTGAGTAAAACTCACCTACTGAGTTATCACCTTGCAAAATAATACTGGGGTATTTCCACGTAATTGCAGAACCTGTTTCAACTTGTGTCCACGACACTTTTGAGCTTTCGCCACGACATGCTGCACGTTTAGTCACAAAATTAAAGATACCACCTACGCCATTCTCATCACCGGGATACCAGTTTTGTACTGTTGAATATTTAATTTCAGCCCGATCATGTGCTACTAATTCCACCACAGCGGCGTGTAATTGATTTTCATCACGCATCGGTGCGGTGCAGCCTTCTAAATAGCTGACATAAGCATCATCATCTGCAATGATTAGCGTGCGTTCAAATTGGCCTGTGTTTGCCGCATTAATACGGAAATAGGTTGATAATTCCATGGGGCAACGTACACCCTTAGGAATATAAACAAATGACCCATCGCTAAAGACAGCTGAGTTTAAAGCCGCGTAGAAATTATCTTTATACGACACTACGCTACCAAGGTATTTTTTAATTAATTCAGGATGCTCGTGTACCGCTTTCGAAAATGGCATAAAAATAATGCCATCTTCAGCCAATTTATCTTGAAAGGTATTAGCAACTGATACACTGTCAAATACAGCATCAACGGCCACACCGGCTAATCGAGCACGCTCATCAAGTGGCACGCCTAGTTTTTCATAGGTACGTAATAACTCCGGATCGACTTCATCTAGGCTTTTAGGCCCGTCTTTCTTTTGTTTTGGAGATGAGTAGTAACTGATTGCTTGATAGTCAATTTCAGGGTAACTAACATGCGCCCATTCAGGTGTTTCCAATGTCAACCAATGACGATAAGCCTGCAAACGCCATTCTAATAAAAACTCGGGTTCACCTTTGATGTGTGAAATATCACGAACGGTTTGTTCCGACAATCCAGGTAAAAAAGTGTCCGCTTCAATATCCGTCACAAAGCCCGCTTGATAATCACTTTCTAATACGTCATCTATTTTTTTTTGTTCTTCAGGCATTTAACTCACCCGTCTGTAGCGTTACTGAGGGATAAAAATGGATTGGGCTCACCTCTGAAGATTGTGGCACTAACATATCAGATAATTTCACTTCATCTAAAGCGTGAAAAACCGCATTATTAATACGTGTCCAATTCGTTTGTACGTCACAGTGTGATTCTTGTTCACAATGACTCTCATCGCTGACACATTCGGTTAGCGCAATCGGTCCTTCAATCGCAGTGATAATTTCAGCCACTGAAATCTGCTTAGGACTACGGCTCAAGTTGTAGCCTCCTTGAGCACCGCGTTCAGATAGTAATAATCCTCTATTTGATAATGCTTTCAATACTTTACGCACTGTAGGTAATGGCATATTGACTGCGTCAGATAAGCTCTGAGCACTGTGCTGTTGATATGTTTTTGATGCAAGATGACTCATCAAAACAATGCCGTAATCTGTTAATTTACTCATGCGTAACATGGGAACCCCTTTTAATTGATACCATTATAGTACCAATTAAAATAATAACCAAGTCTAAAACTCAGTTATTAAGTGCTATATTGCCATCCTTTTTATGAGATAATTCGTCGTTGCTGAACTTTTACAATGTTTTGCTTACTAATAACCATCATCATTTAAAGTGATGGCATTATTAATTGACCTATTTATTTAAAGAGCATACACAATGAATTTAAAATCTTTATTACTACTTCCCTTTCTTTTTTTTGGAGCACATGCAATGGCTGATACTCACGCCGCAACGTTAGAGACTGATCAACAAAAACTAAGCTATATCTTCGGTATTCAAGTTGGACAAAATATGGCGGCTGAGGGCGTTGATTTAGAAATGGATGCATTTGCTGCTGGTGTTGCTGACATCATGGCTGGCAAACAACCTCAACTTAACCAAGAAGAAGCTGGACGAGTTATTGGTGAATTCCAACAGAAAAAAGCAGCTGAAATGGCTGAGGACATGAACAAAAAACAACAAGTTTCTCAAGCATATATGGATGAAAATGCTAAGAAAGATGGCGTTGTAACTACGGCAAGTGGTTTGCAATACCTCATAGTAAAAGAAGGTGATGGCGCTAAACCAACAGCCGAAGATAAAGTCATCGCACACTACAAAGGTACATTATTAGACGGTACTGTGTTTGATAGTTCTTATGATCGTGGTGAACCTGCAACATTCCCTGTTAATGGCGTAATTCAAGGTTGGCAAGAAGTATTGCCAATGATGAAAGAAGGTGGCAAATGGGAAGTTGTAATCCCTGCTAACCTAGCTTATGGCCCACGTGGTGCAGGTCCAAACTCACCAATTGGTCCTAATGAAACACTAAAATTTGAAATTGAGTTAATTGCAATTACAAAATAAGCTCAAATAATAAAAGTGCCAGCTCTCTTGCTGGCACTTTTATTTTATAATATGGGTATTTCATAATGTGGAGAGTAAAATATGAAAATATTAACTTGTAGCATTTTTGCAGTATTGTTATCCCTATTCTGCTCTCTCGCATTTTCTCAAACCTTTGCTAGCACCAATAAACCTACTCAGCTGATTGAACTCTATACATCAGAAGGCTGTAGTAGCTGTCCTCCTGCCGATCGTTGGCTAAACAAGCTAAAACATAATCCCAAATTATGGTCTGCCTTTATTCCTGTTGCTTTTCATGTGGATTACTGGGATTACATTGGTTGGAAAGACCCTTTTGCCAGTTCTCAATTTAGTGCTCGCCAGCGCCAATATGCACGAGAAGCCAATCTTTCAAGCGTATATACGCCAGGCATGTTACTTAATGGACAAGAATGGGCATCATGGCGTAGGCAGTCCCATCTAAAGTTGCCTTCTACTGGTGATAGCACTGCAGGTAAACTATCACTTACTCTCGATAACGGAAAAGTGACTGCCGACTATCAATTAGGCGAGCCACAAACAACAAACTTAATACTCAATATTGCTGTGCTAGGATTTGATGTTAAAAGTGATGTTAATGCAGGCGAAAATAATGGTCATATTTTTACCCATGATTTTGTTGTCTTAGGCTTTCAGCGTGTCGCAATGACGGTATCTGAAGAGGGTGTTTATACTGGCAGCTTAGAACAGCTACCTACACTTAGCCAACAAGCAAATAAACTTGCCATTAGCACATGGGTCAACACTGAAAAAAGTCTAACACCTATACAAGCTACTGGTGGTTGGATAGATAAGCTTTAAATAGTTATTTGGTTACGCTAAAACTTTCACCACAGCCACATGATGAAATCACATTAGGGTTATTAAATTTAAAGCTTTGATTTAAACCTTGCTTAACAAAATCTAATTCCATGCCATCAAGTAAAGGTAAGCTTGATTGTTCAACCACGATCTTAACGCCATCTTGCTCAATAATAGTATCGTTTTCAGTGGCTGTTTCAGCAAAATCAAGTGCATAGCTATAACCAGAGCAACCGCTTTCAGTCACACCAATGCGTAAACCAACCGCGTTATCACGTTTAACTACCATCTCACGTACACGCTCTACGGCAGAGTTTGTCAATGTAATCATTATCTCAATTCACCTAGATTTATCATTTTTTCACCATTCTTATTATTCTGATAATCGGTGACAACTTGCCGCAAAGTAATCCCTGACAAATATGATTGTATTTGTTCGCTTAAACTTAACCACAAATGATGACTCAAGCAAGGCTCACCATTGCGACAATTAGCTTTTCCATCACAATCCGTGCTGTCAATATTTTCATCGACAGCTGAAATTACATCAAAAACGGTGATTTCTTCAGCTGGCCGACTTAATTTATAGCCACCACCCGGTCCGCGCGCACTGCTCACTAATTTATGTTTTCGTAGTTTTGAAAACAATTGCTCTAAATATGACAATGAAATTGATTGCCGTTCAGAGATGTCGGCCAATGTAATTGAGCCAGCTCCATAGTTTAGACTCAAATCTAGCATTGCTGTTACCGCATAACGGCCTTTTGTTGTTAAACGCATATCAAAACCTTAATCTATCGTATAGCTTTAGATCTTCACATAACCAACTATTTCAGTCAACTTTTATCTCTGAGGATTCTGTTTCCACTGGTTGTTCTAAATTGCACTTAGATAATTCAGGCATTTCGATATCTGGAACCGTTCCGCCCAGATCCTCAATTGTGTCTGACATCATTTCAACACGCTTATCTAAAGCTTGAATATGTTCAATCAAGCCATGTATTGCGGCCTCAACCGGATCCAGTGTCTCATTTGATGTACCATAAGCATCAAAGCCAACCTCTTCTGCCAGTTTTTGCTGCTGTTTTTTATCGTCACTTATATCTCTTCTGACCACACGACCAGGTACACCGATTACCGTTTCACCTGCCGGAACATCTTTAACAACCACAGCATTAGAGCCGACTCGTGCGCCATCATGCATGCATATAGGGCCTAGTACTTTTGCTCCTGCTCCTACCACCACATTATTAGCTAGAGTTGGGTGGCGCTTACCCTCTTTCCATGAGGTTCCGCCTAATGTCACACCATGATAGAGTGTGCAATCATCACCAATTTCAGCGGTTTCACCAATCACAACGCCCATGCCATGATCAATAAAAAACCGGCGACCAATTTTAACGGCGGGGTGAATTTCAATCCCCGTTAGCCAACGGCTTATCGTTGATAAAAATCGGGCAAACCATTTCAGTTTATGTTGCCAAAACCAGTGGCTTAGGCGGTGCCATTGCAGTGCTTGCACACCCGGGTATGTTGTAATAATTTCAAATACATTACGCGCAGCAGGATCGCGATCAAATACGCAGTTTACATCTTCCTTAATGTGTTGCCATAAGGTGACTTTCTCGCTCATTTATCTTGTCCTCCTGTTTCTGCGGCACGTAAAATACCGTGCAGTATTTGTAACTCATTTCGATCCAAATCGGCACGATTATACAGCCTACGCAGTCGCCGCATTAAATTTCGTGGGTTTTCAGGATCTAAAAAACCTATTGTTGTTAATGTTTGCTCAAAATGGCTGTATAAATGTTCTAAATCACTAGCATCAATTGCTTCGCGATCTTCCCCTATACGCCCTACTGTAATGCTTGGATCAAAGCTCATTTTAATTTCATAAGCTAAGACCTGCACAGCTGCCGCTAAGTTCAATGAACTATATTCAGTATTCGCTGGAATATTAATTAAGTGTTGGCAGCGATCTAACTCATCGTTAGATAAACCAGAATGTTCTCGTCCAAATACAATAGCGATCTCAGCGCTATCTGGTAATTGCTGAATATGTGTTATTGCTTCTCTCGGATTTACAACAGGAACAGGCAAATGCCGTAATCGTGCACTCATGCCATAAACATGATGGCAATCTGCAATCGCATCAGCAAGGCTATCATGTACCTGTGCACTCGCTAAAACATCATCCGCCCCCGAAGCCCGCGCTGTTGCTTCTGCACTAGGGTAATGTTTCGGTTGCACCAAATGTAGATTAGATAACCCCATAGTTTTCATCGCGCGCGCTGCTGCACCAATATTTCCGGGGTGGGTTGTCCCCACTAATACAAAGCGAATATTATCAAGTGTTGTCATGGTTTTCTTAGGGAGCCTCTGAATAAGTCTGGGCGAAATAGCTTGCGTCAAAAATGTTCAGTTTTAAGGCAAAAAACGCAAGTAATAGCGCGCTATTGCAAAGTTTTTTAACGCGGAAACTGGATGTTTTGGGCGTGAGATATGAGTTCATGACTTGTTCCGAACTTCCTTAGTTAAAAACATAGCATCACCATAACTAAAGAACCGGTATTGCTCTTCGATCGCGTGTTGATAAGCTGCCATAATAGCGTCTCTGCCTGCAAAGGCTGAAACCAACATTAATAATGTGGACTCTGATAAATGAAAGTTCGTTATCATTGCATCTACACTTTTAAAGTGATATCCAGGATAGATAAAAATATCTGTCTCACCACTAAAGGGTTGAATCTGGCCTGATTGCGAAGCACTTTCTAAGGCTCGAACACTAGTTGTACCAACTGCTATAACGCGTCCACCTCGTGCACGCGTTGCATCCACTTGTTCACACACTTCCTTTGAAACATCAATCCGCTCAAAATGCATTTGATGCGTTTTAATATCATCCACCCGCACAGGCTGAAATGTACCCGCCCCCACATGCAAAGTAACATGTACCGTTTCAATACCTAATTCACTAATTGTATCAAGCATGGCCTGATCAAAATGCAAGCCCGCTGTCGGTGCCGCGACTGCTCCTGTATGTTCGGCATAAACGGTTTGATAGCGTTCTAAATCATTTTTATCCACTTCCCGTTCAATATAAGGTGGCAATGGCAACCGCCCATATTTCTCAAGCAGATTACTCACCGTATCATCGTTATGAAAATACAACTCGAATAATGCTTCTTTTCGGCCCAGCACCTCAACATCTAATGAATCTTCAAGCACTATTCGCCGTCCAGCTTTCGGTGATTTGCTACTACGAATATGCGCTAGCACCCGATGCTCATCCAGCACACGTTCGACTAGCACTTCAATTTGGCCACCACTATCTTTTTTACCTAATAAGCGAGCAGGTATTACTCTGGTATTATTAAAAACCAATAAATCATTTGGCTGTAATAACGAAGGTAAATCAAGAAAGTGGCGATCCGTTAGCTGTGACGACTTGCTGTCAAGCACTAATAAGCGACTGGCATTTCGTTCGGCAGGCGGATATTGAGCAATAAGCTGCTCTGGGAGTTCAAATTGAAAATCGGTACGTTGCATAAATAGATCACATGAAGCCGTTGCACATTTAAGCGTGCAAAGGCTTCATTCTACCAAACTTGCCATTATTTTTTGGTCTAAATATG
>JBJPGE010000050.1:0-13133 GCA_048595465.1 Methylophagaceae bacterium
GGATAATTTAAGAGTTAATCACAGTGTAATTACTTCGGGCTGTGTCGGTTGTCATAATAACAATATTGAGGAAGGAAAACCTGGCGACCATCCTCCATCAGGAAATAATTGTGAATCTTGTCATACCACTCGCAGCTGGGGAGATGGTGTAGATGATGATTAATAATTATCTTTCTACCCTATTCAGTAAAAAAATAGTAATCAAGTCTTTAAGGGCCGTTGGATGCGCACTACTGTGTCTATCAATTATTTACTCCATTGAATCTAAAGCAGTGAACAACGTTCTAGATCAAATTGAAATTCACAGTAATCAAAATGACTCGATTATTACGATTTCATATACCAAACCTTTAATTTATCGTTCACATGTGCCGAGTAGTAACGGTTCTTTACTTAATATAAATGTAGGCTTTCAGAATAGAGCTGACGCTAATAATTTAGAATCAGAATTTCTCACATGGCAGCCTACAGATTTGGTCCCTTTATTCGAAGTATCACTTGAACCTAACAATTCGATTCATGCAGACATTGTACTAAGGTTCGATCATACAGTTGAATATGAAGTTTTAAATAATGCAGATTTGTATAAATTAACAATCAAGCTACATCATTCACAATTAGAACCTAAATTATAAATATTTTATTACTATGAGAGAACTTACTATGAAAAAAAATATTGCTTCGTTAATGCAGTATATAACGATACTATTATTTATATTCTTTTCTACGCAATCGTTAGCTAGGAATAATATTCTAGATCATATTGAAGTTCAGGATAGTCGCGATCAATCCGTTATTAAAATAACGTTCATTGAACGCTTAATCTACCGTTCTCATGCACCAAAAGATAACGGTGACTTGATCAATATTCACCTCAATTCACAAAGTAATCAAAATACTCTTACGCTTGAGTCTGAGCTCCTAGTATGGACCCCAACTTCCACTGTTCCTCTGTTTGAGGTCGCTTTAGATCCCATTAATGATCAGCAGGCTGACTTAGTACTTAGATTTAACAAAGAAGTTGATTTCGAGTTACAACCTAGTTCAGACTCATATAGCATTATTATCACCATTTACCACCCGCAAAGCGATCAAGGCCAAGCTATAGTATTACCTAATATTACGGTCACAGAGACAGTGCCAGACCTACCTGAATTCCAGAAAAATGCAGAAAATGAACTATTAGCAAAACTGATGGAAGAAGCTCGACAAGCAATGGCAAAAGGCGAATATGTTTCTGCGATTAAGCTTTATACAAAGGTGTTAGGTAAGGACCAATCTGTTTTTGCTAAGCAAGCATTAGAATATCTCGGTGTAGCTAGAGAGAAAAGAAAACAAACAGCACATGCGAAAAGTATTTATGATCAATATCTTAAACGTTATCCTGAAGGAGATGATGCAGATCGTGTTCGCCAACGTTTGCTTGCAATGATATCGGCCAGTGATGTTCCAAAAGACAAATTACGTGAAGTAGCCAAAACCAGTAGAGATGCACCTCAATGGCAAATATTTGGTGGTGTTTCACAGAATTATAATAAAAATGTCACGATTTCAGATATTAGTGGACGAGATGAAACCCAAGATGAATTACGCTCCGATTTAGATGTTTCTACACGACTTCAAACCGAAAATCATGATTTACGTGCAAGGTTCACAGGGGGCTACACCAATAGCTTCTTAGGAGGAGAACGTGACGATAAACGATTAAGCAGTTTTTATGTTGAGGCTAAAGATAAAATTCGTGGTGCTTCGGTACGATTGGGAAGACAATCTAGAACAACTGGTGGTGTATTAGGTAGATTCGATGGGGTATTCGGAGATTACCAACTTAGAGAAAAGCTTAAACTTAATTTTGTAGCAGGTTACCCTGTTGATTCATCAAGAGATGTGCAAGTTGAAACCGAACGTCATTTCTACGGTGTAAGTGCTGATATAGGTACAATCAATAACGCATGGGATTTTAATGTTTTTGCTATTAATCAAGAAAATGACGGATTGACTGATCGTCAAGCTTTTGGTGGTGAGGTTAGATATTTTGATGCTGAAAAGTCATTTTTTACACTTATTGACTACGACGTACATTTTGATGAACTAAATCTATTTATATTCAACAGCAGATGGACTATTTCAGAGAAAACAACTGCAAATATTAACTACGATTATAGAACCAGTCCGATTTTAACGACTCGCAATGCGTTAATAGGGCAAACAACGGTTACCCACCTACAGGATTTGCTCAATATTTTCCCAAGAAATACTATTATTGATCTCGCAGAGGATAGAACAGCTGAAAGCCAATCCCTGTTTGCAGGTATTACTCATCAACTTAATCAACAGTTTCAGTTAAATGGTGATATACGTTTATCTAAGTTATCAGATACAACTACATCTGGTGGTGTAATTGCTAGTAAGGGTACGGATTTAGAGAAAGAATACTCAGTACAGCTAACAGGTACTGGTTTATTAAAAGAAGGTGATTTACTTATCTTCACAACCAGCTATTCTGATCTAACAACGAGTGATGTCACAACATTAACGCTTAATACACGCTATCCTTTGACATCAAAATTGCGTATTAACCCAAGAATGCGATATAGATACCGAGATAATCATGTAGTGGGTAGTACACAAGAGACATACAGTCCATCTATACAAATGACTTATCGTATGTATCGTAACTTCCAAATTGAAGCTGAGGTTGCTGCTGATTGGGAAACTACAAAACTAGCGGGGTCTGACGAGCGAATTAGAAACTTCTTTTTCTTGCTAGGATATCGCTACGATTTCTAACAATTCTACAAAGCTTTATCGATAAATAAAAAAATGGGAAGGCAGCTTAACTTACTGTCTTCCCATTTATTCAATCTGTATATGTGAATCAACTTATGCTAATAATGCGTATAAATCTTCTAGCTCAACGAGAAGTTCACGGATGAGTTCTTTTCTACCCTGATTGTCTTCAGGTTTAGTTTCATTTTCAAGTTGATGGCGCGCGCCACCAATGGTAAAGCCTTGCTCATATAATAAACCACGAATTTCACGAATAAGCACTACATCATGGCGTTGGTAATAACGTCTATTACCTCGGCGCTTTACAGGCTTGAGCTGAGTAAATTCTTGCTCCCAGTAACGCAACACATGCGGTTTAACGCCACATAACTCGCTTACTTCACCTATAGTGAAATAGCGTTTACCTGGTATTACTGGTAATTCGTTATTATTACTCGCTTCTAGCATATGTATCCACCCTAGCTTTTAGTTTTTGTCCTGGACGGAAAGTCACTACACGGCGTGCTGTAATAGGAATTTCTTCACCCGTTTTAGGGTTTCTGCCTGGACGCTCACTTTTATCACGTAATTCAAAATTACCAAAACCTGACAATTTAACCGGTTCACCAGCTTCTAATGCGCCTCGAATTTCTTCAAAGAACATTTCTACAAGTTCTTTTGCTTCACGCTTATTAAAGCCCAATTCATCATAAAGTTGCTCTGTTATATCGGCTTTTGTAAGTGCCATGTGTTCCCCTAAATATTCTTTTTAGCTAGTGTATGCTTACGCTCTTATCGTTGCACCGACTTGTTGATTCAAAGTTTCAGTCACAGTGTCTATCACTGCGTCAACCTCTTCATCCGTCAATGTTCGCTCTGAGTGTTGCAACTGAAATGCTATCGCAATACTCTTCTTATCAAGCTCGACTCCGGCTCCGCTATACACGTCAAATAATTGAATTGACTTAAGAATATCAGATCTAACACCGTTCAGGCAATGCTCAATTTCACCTGCGGTTACCGTAGTATTTACTAACAAGGCCAAATCCCGACGAATTGCAGGGAATTTAGAGAGTGATTCAAATGAAGGAACCTTTGCTTTAAGCACTGATGACAATGTCAATTCAAAGACATAGGCTTTGGCACTTAACTCTAATGGTTTATTCAGTCTTGGATGTAATGAACCAACCCAACCAATGGCAATATCACCTTGATAAACACGTGCAGATTGCCCAGGATGCAAGGCCGGATGCTGTGCTGCAACAAAACGGATATTTTCTTCACCACCCAAATCCAGCAATGCTTCAACATCCGCTTTAATGTCAAAAAAGTCTACAGGTCGTTGTTTTTCTGCCCATTGTTCCGCATATCGGCTGCCACAAACTACACCGGCAATTTGACGATGTTGCTCAACATTATCATTGGTGCCACTGAAGCTGCGTCCCACTTCAAATAATCGTATACGGTCATGTTGTCGATTCAAATTATAAACTAATGCTTGAATTAAACCTGGCCATAGCGATGTCCTCATAACAGATAACTCAGCTGAAATAGGATTCGCTAGCTCAATCGCTTGTTCGCCTTCTACTGCTAAATGCTGCTGAACTTTAGGATCACCGAAACTATAAGTAATGGCTTCTTGATAACCCCGATCAACTAATAACGACTGTAGTCGATGTGTTGCGAGTGTATGTTCTGAAATATCAGCCGTTAATACCGTGCCTTGTGGACGTGTTTCGGGCAATTTATCATAGCCATATAAACGGCCTAACTCTTCGATCAAATCAACTTCAATCGCTAAATCAAAACGAAAGCTTGGCACTGTTACTTGCCACGCATCGTCTTCAGCAACAATCATCAAACCTAAACGTGTTAACTGATCTTCAACTTGTGCAGAATCAATAGCAATTCCTAATACACGTTTAATTCTTGAAGCTCGCAAAGTAATAATTTTTTGCTGAGGTAAATCTGATTCTGAAACCGCTTCAGTAATGGAACCTGCTTCGCCGCCCACAATATCTAATAATAACGCTGTAGCACGATCTATTGCTACGCGAGGAAGCTCTGGATCAACACCACGTTCAAAGCGATGAGATGAATCTGTATGCAAGCCATAAGCACGCGCACGACCTGCAATCGCTAGTGGGTTAAAGTGTGCTGCTTCTAAAAATATATTTTTAGTATCATCGGTAACGCTTGATGACTCTCCGCCCATAATTCCTGCTAAAGCTAAGGCCGAGGCATCGTCAGCTATAACGAGTGTATTATCTGTGACTTTTATTTCTTGTCCATCCAATAATGTCAGCTTCTCATTTTCTTTTGCGCTACGAACCGTAATACCGCCATTTAACTTATCTAAGTCAAAAGCATGCATAGGTTGGCCCAGTTCAAGCATCACATAATTTGTCACATCAACAACAGGTCCCAAACTACGTACACCACTACGACGCAACTTTTCCTGCATCCACAAAGGTGTTGCGGCTTTAACATTTACGTTTTCAATCACGCGCCCCACATAACGCGGGCAATCCTCAGTGGCATCAATCGAAACGTTCACTGTCTTTGTTGATTGTTCAGAGATTGCTTCCGCGGGCCATTGTGTTAAATCACAACCTGTTAATACGCCTACTTCACGTGCTATACCGGCAATGCCTAGACAATCACTGCGATTAGGTGTTAGATCTACATCAATGGCGACATCATCAAGATCTAAATATTCTCTCAGATCCATTCCAACGGGAGCATCATCCGCTAATTCCATTAAGCCTTTCACATTGTCGACTAGACCAATTTCACTAGCGCCACACAACATGCCAAATGATTCTACGCCACGTAATTTGGCTTTTTTAATTTTAAAGTTACCTGGTAATACTGAACCCACCACAGCAACAGGAATTTTTAAGTCTTGGCGAACATTAGCGGCACCACAAACAATCGATAGCAATTCATCGCCAGCCACATCGACTTTACAACAGCGTAGTTTATCCGCATCGGGGTGAGGCTCAACAGATACAACTTGGCCCACTACAACACCTGTAAAATCGCCTGCAACGGGTTCAATTGCATCAACTTCTAGTCCTGCTTGAGTCAATTGTTCGGCAAGTGTTGCTGAATCAATATCAGGATTAACCCACTCACGTAACCATTTTTCACTAAATTTCATTGTGTTATCTCAGCTTAATTGAATTGACGTAAGAATTTAAGGTCATTTTCAAAGAAAAGACGTAAATCATTCACACCGTAGCGCAACATAGCAAGGCGTTCTACACCCATACCAAATGCAAGGCCTAGATATTTTTCACTATCAATATCAACATGTTCAAATACTTTTGGATGAACCATGCCACAACCCAATACTTCTAACCAACCAGTATGGCTACATACTCGGCAGCCTTTACCATTACACATCACACATTCAATATCTGCTTCAGCTGAAGGCTCTGTAAAGGGGAAATAAGAAGGTCTAAAGCGTACATTAAGATCATCTTTCTCGAAAAAGGCACGTAAGAAGTCAGCCAAAATACCTTTTAAATCGGTAAAACTGACATTCTCATCAACCATCAATCCTTCAACTTGGTGAAACATTGGCGTATGAGTAATATCTGAGTCACAGCGATAAACACGACCAGGAGCAATAACACGTAAAGGTGGTTGCTCTTTTTCCATTACACGTACTTGTACAGGAGATGTATGCGTACGCAATAATGTTTCAGCATTAAAATAAAACGTATCATGCATCGCACGTGCTGGATGATGTTCGGGGATATTTAATGCGGTGAAATTATGGGTACTGTCTTCAATCTCAGGGCCTTCTGCCACTTGGAAACCAATAGATTGGAAATAATGCTCAATACGCTGCAATGTGCGAGTCACAGGATGTAATCCACCTGTTTGCTCGCCACGGCCAGGCAATGACACATCAATTGTTTCAGCAGCTAAAGCTGCATTCATTGCTGCTTCAGCCAATAATTTTGAACGCGCACCTATCAAACTAGCTACTTCTTGTTTAGCTAAATTGACCGATTTACCGATTACAGGACGCTGTTCAACGCTGACATTGCCGAGTTGTTTAAGATAAGCGGTAATTTCACCTTTCTTACCCATATATTCGACACGAACAGTTTCTAGCTCTGCATTTGTTTCCGAATTGGCAATTGCTTGTTTGGCAACGGCAACAATGTCGTTTAATGCCTGTAACTGTGAGTCCAGTTCAGCCATGATGTTTACCACCTGTATCTTTATAAAACAAAAAAGGGCCGTCAAAACGGCCCTTTCCTAAATCATACAATATTTATGGCTCTTAACGAGCTGAAATATTATTTGTTTAATGCAGCCTTAGCTTGTTCTGCTACTGCAGCAAATGCAACAGAATCATTCATTGCAAGATCAGCTAATACTTTACGATCAACTTCAACCGCTGCTTTTTTCAAACCGTCGATCAATTTGCTATATGACAAACCACATTCACGTGCACCAGCGTTAATACGTGCAATCCACAATGCGCGGAATTGACGTTTTTTCTGACGACGATCGCGGTAAGCATATTGACCTGCTTTTGTTACTGCTTGAACAGCAACACGATATACGTTTTTACGACGACCACTATAACCTTTGGCCTGCTTGATAACTTTTTTGTGTCGCGCGTGAGCGACTACACCACGTTTTACTCTTGGCATTAGATAACTCCTTAATTAGTGATTAGGCAACATTTTACGAACAGACATATGATCAGCTTTGCAGACAATCAATGTAGAACGCAATTGGCGTTTCCGCTTAGTGCTTTTCTTAGTAAGGATGTGGCTAGTAAACGCTTGTGAGCGTTTAAATTTACCGCTACCGGTTTTTTTGAAGCGCTTCGCAGCACCTCTGTGTGTTTTTAACTTTGGCATTATTTCGAACTCCGCATTCGTAAATTAATATTATGTGTAAATTCCCAAGCCATTGGGAGTTACATTACTTTTTACCGGGTGCTAAAACCATTATCATTTGTCTACCTTCTTTCTTTGGATGCTGCTCAATGACTGACAGTTCTTTAAGATCTTCAGCTACTCGTTTAAGTAACTTTAATCCTAAGTCCTGATGCGCCATCTCGCGCCCGCGAAAGCGAAGACTCACTTTAGTTTTATTACCCTCTTCAAGGAAACGTGTCAGGTTGCGTAGTTTTACCTGGTAATCCCCTTCTTCTGTGCCTGGTCTAAACTTGATCTCCTTGACCTGTATCTGTTTCTGCTTTTTCTTCGCAATTTGTTTTTGCTTATTAGCTTCAAACACATACTTGCCGTAATCCATTATACGACAAACCGGTGGTTTGGCTTGCGCCGAAATCTCCACCAAATCTAAATCCGCTTCTTCTGCTAATGCCATGGCTTTTGCCAAAGGCACAACTCCATGTTGTTCTCCATCCGCGCCAGTTAGGCGTACTTCTCTGGCGGTAATTTCACCATTTAGCTTTTTATCATCAGTAGCGATATTTCTAGTCCTCTAAAACAATTCGACCGCGACCAGCAACGTCTTTGCGCAAGATTTCTGCGAATTCGTCAAGTGTCATTACACCCAAGTCTTCGCCCTTGCGAGTACGTACTGCCACGGCGTTCTGTTGCGCTTCGCGATCCCCAACTACAATTAAATAAGGTACCCGGCGCAATGTTTGCTCGCGTATTTTATAGCCTATCTTCTCATTTCTCAAGTCTAAATCTGCTCTAAAGCCTTTATTTTGCAATTCTTTTGTGATTTTCTTAACATAATCAGACTGATTTTGACTGATTCCCATCACTACAACTTGACGCGGCGCTAACCAAGTTGGGAATGATCCAGCATATTCTTCAATCAAAATACCAATGAAACGTTCGAGCGATCCTAAAATTGCTCGATGTAACATTACAGGTACTTGTTTACTACCATCATCCGCAACATACGTTGCATCTAAGCGACCCGGCATTGAGAAATCAACCTGAATAGTACCGCACTGCCAAACTCGACCAAGACAATCTTTAAGTGAAAACTCAATTTTAGGGCCATAAAATGCGCCTTCACCCGGCTGCAAGTCCCAGTCTAAACCTTTATCATTTAAAGCGCGCTCTAACGAGTGCTCTGCTTTATCCCATTCTTCATCACTACCCACGCGGTTTTCAGGGCGTGTCGATAATTTAACGATAATTTCATTAAAGCCAAAGTCAGCATATACGTTTTGTAATAAGTCCATAAAGGCAGATACTTCAGACTGAATTTGATCTTCAGTACAGAAAATATGCGCATCATCTTGAGTAAAGTTACGTACACGCATCAAACCATGCAAAGTGCCAGAAGGTTCATTGCGGTGACATGAACCAAACTCAGCCATACGCAACGGCAAATCACGGTAACTTTTCAAGCCTTGATTAAATATTTGTACATGACATGGGCAATTCATCGGCTTAATCGCATAATCACGATTATCCGTTTCAGTTGTGAAAATCATGTCTCCAAACTTATCCCAGTGACCAGATTTTTCCCATAAAGAACGATCAACCACTTGTGGTGTACGCACTTCTTGATAATCATGTTGCAGCAATACTTCGCGAATATAATTTTCTACTTCACGATAAATCCGCCAGCCGTTATCATGCCAAAAAACCATGCCTGGTGCTTCTTCCTGAAAATGGAATAAGTTAAGGTTTTTAGCAATTTTACGATGATCGCGTTTTTCAGCTTCTTCTAAGCGGAAAATATATTGTTTTAACGCTTTTTTATCTTTCCACGCCGTGCCATAAACACGTTGCAGCATTTCATTATCTGAATTACCACGCCAGTATGCACCGGCCAGCTTCATTAATTTAAATGCTTTTAATTTGCCCGTGCTAGGCACATGTGGCCCACGACATAAATCAATGAAATCATCTTGTCTATATAAAGAAAGTGTTTCACCTTTTGGAATATCTTCCAAAATTTCAGCTTTGTATTCTTCACCCATGTTACGGAAAAACTCAATTCCTGCTTCACGTGAGATTTCTTCACGCACTATAGGAAGATCTTTCTTAACAATTTCTTGCATTCGTTTTTCAATGCTAGTTAAATCTTCTGGTGTAAAACCTGGAGCATAGGAAAAATCATAGTAAAAACCATCTTCAATCACAGGGCCAATAGTCACTTGAGCATCAGGAAACAGCTGTTTCACTGCTTGCGCCATCAAATGCGAAGTCGAATGGCGAATAATATCTAAGCCTTCGTCATCTCGCTCAGTGATAATCGCTACATCCGCATCTTGATCGATAATATGAGTAGTATCAACTAACTCACCATTAACCTTGCCCGCTAATGCTGCACGCGCTAGGCCTGCACCAATATCATTGGCAACATCAAAAATAGAAACGGGGTGATCAAACTGGCGTTGACTGCCATCGGGAAGTGTTACTGAAATCATGAACTGTTCCTGACCGATACAAAGGGCCGTAAAAACTAAAAAACTCCTAAGGGAGTCTCGATATTATTATTGGTAGGCACGCTCGGATTCGAACCGAGGACTTCCACCATGTCATGGTGGCACTCTAACCAGCTGAGTTACGCGCCTGTCGTTAAGCGGGAGAATTATACAGGGCTTAGGTTTTAACGCAAGCTAATCATTCATCATCCGAGTGATTTCATCTTCACCCAGTGGTGCTTGATGTTTCACCTTTAAACTATCGACCCATTCTTGAGCAAAATCACGTTGAATAGCACGGTTTATCATTATTACAATAATCATCGCAATTAAAGCACCAAGGCTAGCCAGCGCCATATCTTTATGGGCATCCCAAATATCGCCTTGCGTGCCAAGATAGGCCATGCCTAAATCGCCACCGACGACAATAGCTACCGCCCATTCCACCAGCTCATATAGCATTGATGTCGACATGGTGAGATCTAGTGGCAAAAAATAGCCCCAAAAACCTTTTACATTGACTACGCGTAAGAACATTTCTCGAATCGGGTAAGCTAGTAATAATCCGTAGCTAAAATGTACTAGGCGATCGAAGTGATTACGCTCCCAGCCAAATATTTCATTAATCGTTGTCCCTGTTAATGATTGGAACCATTGGTCATACGGCACTTCAGCATATGTATAGTGTGAACCGACCACATGTAAGGCGAGGAAAATGAATATGAGCGTGTATGAAATTCTAGAAAGCGGTAACCGCTTGAATGTTGCAAACAAAAAAATAACCGCAATAACAACCAATATATTTTCTAACAACCAATCTTTTGGATATAGAGGTTCGATTGCAAAATAGATCCATTCGATAGCAAATAGACTAAATAAAATTAATAAGTATTTTTTATGCGTTATCTTCATTCAAATCTTCGCTTTTGTATATTCTGTCTAGATTTTATAGCTCATTTGAGTGCTATAATAAATCATTAACTGGCACATTATCTGCATTCAATTTCTTTGATGTATCAGGGAACTTTTTCCTATAATTTGTACTCTTACTATTTGAAATTACTAGTTAATGTTACTATACCAGAAATAACTATTCGGAGGCCGCCTGTACAATGACAACTGATGTAGCCCAATACAATTTAGCTTTAGCGCCAATTGACAACTTAAATTCATACTCTAAGTTAGTTCATAGCACGCCGCTTTTAACAGCTGATGAAGAATATAATCTTGCAACACGCTTGCAAGCAGATGGCGATGTGGAAGCCGCACAACGCCTAATTTTGTCACACCTACGCTTTGTGAACCGCATTGCCAAAGGCTATAGCGGTTATGGTTTACCCGTTGCCGATTTAGTGCAAGAAGGCAATATTGGTTTGATGAAAGCCGTTAAACGCTTTGACCCAACCAAAGGTGTTCGCTTAGTGTCATTTGCTGTGCATTGGATACGTGCAGAAATTCATGAATATGTAATTCGTAACTGGCGCATAGTCAAAATCGCGACTACTAAAGCACAACGTAAATTATTTTTTAATCTTCGTGGTGCTAAAAAACGTCTTGGTTGGTTGAATCAAGCAGAAGTTGAAGCCGTTGCAGAGGATTTAGGCGTTACTCCAGATAATGTGATGGAAATGGAACGTCGCTTAGCTTCACCTGATGCTTCTTTTGATTTACCTTCAGATGCCGATGAAGAGGACAACTCATTTTCACCTTCTGCTTATTTAACCGGCCCTGAAAAATCAGACCCGTCATTACAGTTAGAGCAAACTGATTATTCTGATTATCAGAATCAACGACTAACGAATGCATTAGGAACCTTAGATGAGCGTAGCCGCGATATTATTAGCCAACGCTGGTTGAATGATGATAAAAAAGCAACATTACATACCTTAGCTGATAAGTATGATGTTTCGGCTGAACGTATTCGTCAAATTGAAAACAATGCTATGAAAAAGCTAAAAGCTCTGATGATATAAACACAATTGTTTATAACAGCTATAAAAAAGCCCGCTTTAAGCGGGCTTTTTTTATTTCACGACGTTAATATTTAACGCTCTAATAGTGGCTTTTTATCTGTTTTGCCATCCCATTCTTCTGCATCGGCAGGAGGATCTTTTTGCTCTGAAATCACCGGCCATACTTTTGATAGCTCTTCATTGATTTCTAAAAATTCAGCTTGATCATCTGGCAAATCATCTTCAGAGAATATAGCTTCGGCAGGACATTCTGGCTCACACAAAGTGCAATCAATGCACTCTTCAGGATCAATAACAAGAAAGTTGGGGCCTTCATGAAAACAATCTACAGGACAAACTTCTACACAATCGGTATATTTACATTTAATACAATTTTCAGTGACAATAAATGTCATTTTTACTACTCCAATTTACTGGTTCTATCGCTTGCAATCACAATAAATCTATAATGATTCACAGCGTAACAACCATATTTTACATTATTTCATCGTCTTTCACCTAAAAATAGTGCCATCTTTTCTGCATTAGAAATGAGCTTTTAAGGTATCATTCATTTAATTGAGAACTAGGAAAAATTATTATGCGCCGCATACTGACCATTATTGTTTTTATCATTGTCTTTGCTGTAGGAATTGCCTTTTCAGCCATTAACAATGATCTTGTCACCATTAATTATTATCTTGGTACGCTATCACTGCCACTTTCTATTGTTGTTGTTGCATCAATTGTATTGGGACTGATATTGGGCGCATTAGCCATTTTTGTAGGCACATTACAACTACGCTATGAAAACCGTCACTTAAACAAAAAGCTTGAAACCTCAGAGCAAGAAATAAACAGTCTGCGTATTTTACCTCTTACGGATGAACACTAAGCAAACCTGTTATGAATGTAGAATGGCTATTACTTCTTCTTCCTATCGCCGCCCTCTCAGGCTGGTTATCGGCGCGTAGCCATTATAAACAACAGCAAGATTCGCAGAAAACTGCATTTAA
>JBJPGE010000051.1:0-12889 GCA_048595465.1 Methylophagaceae bacterium
CCCAACTGAAATAGGTGACAACTGAACGCTCAACGCCGGCTTCACGTAGCCATAAACTAAGCGAAGAAAATATTAATAAGATGGGTATGCCTGCTGAAATACCAAAAAACAGCATCGTCACCACCCGAGGATGCTTAAATGCCTTTATGGTTCCTAGCCAACTTGTGGTGCGAGCGACTTCACTCATGCTGTAGGTTCAGCGTAGTCATAATCAATAATTAATGGCGCGTGATCTGAGAAACTTTCACCTCGGAAAATTTCAGTCGACATGACTTTACCCTTAAGACTTGGCGATAAAATATGATAATCAATCCGCCAGCCAACGTTATTTGCTCGTGCCTGACCTCGATTTGACCACCAAGTATATTGATGTTCCTCTTGCTCTAACTCACGAAAGGCATCCACAAAACCAACGTCATCAAATAAAGTATCTAACCATGCACGTTCTTCAGGTAAAAAACCTGAATTCTTTTGATTGCCTTTCCAGTTGCGGATATCTTCATTTTTATGGGCAATATTCCAATCACCGGTGACAATATAATCTCGGCCCGATGCTTTCATCTCTTCCATTTTAGTCATCATATGATCCATGCAACGATATTTAAGTTGTTGGCGTTCTTCTTTTGATGAACCTGATGGCATATATAAAGAGATAATACTTAAATTGCCAAATTTTGCTTCGATATAACGGCCTTCGCTGTCGAATTCTTCATTGCCCATACCGATAATGACATCATCAGGCTTTTGTTTACAATAAAGTGCCACACCGCTATAACCTTTCTTTTGTGCATCATGATAAAACGTCGAATAACCTTGAGGATGATATAAACCATCACTGAGCTGATCTATTTGTGCTTTTGTTTCTTGAATGCAGACGACAAAAGCCTGTTGCTTATCTAACCAATCGAAAAAGCCTTTTCGTCCTGCGGCACGAATGCCATTCACATTCGCTGTAATGATCTTCATAGTTCCATCCCAGATTTAATATGTACTTATAATACCATTTTGATCTGCTCACGAGATCATGTAAAATAACGAAATTCCAGTGTAATCCAACGATCTATTTATACATTTTCATTATTAGATCATCTATTTCTTTACAATCGAAAGAAAGATCGGGATAATACTCTGCTCGAACTATACAAGCTAAATTTTCGGAGAAACATTTTGGCAAATTCACCACAAGCAAAAAAACGCGCTCGTCAAGCAGAAGATGCTCGTCAACGCAACGCAGGTCAGCGTAGTGCTATGCGTACAACAGTTAAAAAATTACAAGCTGCTATTGAAAGTGGTGATAAAAAAGAAGCAACTGCAGCTTTTAATGCTGCCGTACCTGCTCTAGACAAAATGGCTCGCAAAGGTATTATTCATAAAAATGCCGCTGCACGTAGCAAAAGTCGCTTGAACAACGCTGTTCGCGCACTATAATTTAAGCTTAAAGCTTAAACAAAAAAACCGGCTTTCGCCGGTTTTTTTTTGTCTGTCATTTGTCGGCACGAGCGGGGCTTATTATAAAACCACTAAGTTATCTCGATGTATCAGTTCCGGCTCATCTTCATAACCTAACAATACTTTTATCTCACTACTGGCATGCCCCATAATCCGTCGTGCTTCATCAGCATTATAATTGACTAATCCACGTGCGATTTCATTTCCTGATTGATCAACACACACCACCAGTTCACCGCGGGTAAATTCACCTTCAACATTCGTAATGCCTACAGGTAAAATGCTACGCCCTTGTTGGCGAATAACACTTACCGCGCCCGTATCCAAGATGACCTTTCCTTTAGGGTTGTGCCCTAATAACCATTGCTGACGTGCCGTCATCGGTTCATTATCAGGCCATAATAAAGTGCCAATGGCCGTTCCCGAAGCTAGGTATCGTAGATTTTCAGGTTCTTTACCCGATAAAATGACTGTAGCCGCACCCGACCGAGCCGCACGACGTGCCGCTGATAGCTTAGTCGCCATACCGCCACGCCCCAGTGAACCAACACCTTCTCCCGCCATCGCATCAAGTGCTGGGTTACTTGCTGCTGATGCCGCAATCATTCGCGCATCAGGGTTTTGTCGTGGATCAGCATCAAACAAACCATCTTGATCTGTCAAAATAACTAAAACATCGGCCTCAACCAAATTAGCCGTCATTGCCGCTAAGGTATCATTGTCACCAAAGCGTATTTCTTCTGTTGCAATAGTGTCATTTTCATTAACGACCGGTAGCACGCCTAGCTCTAATAAACTATGCAATGCACTACGCGCATTAAGATAACGCCCACGATCAGATAAATCTGAATGTGTTAATAATATCTGTGCTGTATGAATACCATGTTTTTTGCATTCAGATGAATAGGCTTGAATTAAACCCATTTGGCCGACACTTGCAGCTGCTTGTAATTGATGCAAAGCAGTAGGACGCTCAGTCCAACCTAGCTCTTGCATTCCTGCCGCAACCGAACCTGACGTGACCAGAACAATTTCTTTACCTTGTTCGCGTAACAGGGCAATTTCACCTGTTAACCAACGGATACGATCGAGATCTAACCCCTCACCCACACGCGTAAGCAACGCGCTGCCAATTTTTATGACCCAACGTTTGGTATTAACAAGTTGTTGGTGTGGATTTTCCACTAAGGATATCTCTATTCATTTAAGGGTTATTATGGCAACGCCAAAAAGCTAGGATCAAGGCGTAATTTTGAAGCCATGTCTAGACCTGTCGAAAAATTATAACACGGGGACTAGCTTTTTAGCTAAGCCCCGAAGGGCAAGCCTTCAAGCACCCATCTTCGTTGTTATGTTCCTTGCAAAGGGAATAACCATTCGCCGCGAAACATGCCTAGAATCTGGGTGCTTGAATACTTGCAGAATAACTCTTAAATGAACAGAGATACCCTTTAGTCCTCTTCGTCTTCTTTTCGTTTGGCCTCAGCCTCTGCTTCATTTAAATCATCGAGATAATCCATGATTTCCTCACAAAGCTGATCACAACCTTCACCAGATTGTCCGCTAACTCTAAATACTTTTCCTTGCCAGTTCAATCGGTCCAATACTTCTTGGCACAATTCTTCGCGAATATCTTCGGGCACTAAATCCATTTTATTCAGAACTAGCCATTGATCTTGGCTACCAAGTGCATCGCTATATTGTTCTAATTCTTTGTTAATTGTCAGCACGCTTTCAACAGGATCTTGCTTCACATCTGCAGGTGCCATATCCACCATATGCAATAACAAGCGTGTACGTGTTAAGTGGCGAAGAAACTGAATCCCCAAGCCCGCACCGTCTGCAGCGCCTTCAACTAACCCAGGCACGTCAGCAATTACAAAACTACGTACATCTTTCATCGTCACCACACCCAAGTTTGGATACAAGGTTGTGAAAGGATAATCGGCTACTTTAGGTTGTGCCGCTGATACAGACCGGATAAAGGTTGATTTACCTGCATTAGGCAAGCCTAACAAACCAATATCAGCCAATAATTTCATTTCTAATCGTAAATGACGTTCTTCACCCGGTGTGCCGTTTGATGTTTGTCGTGGTGCGCGATTAGTACTTGATTTATAGCGTGCATTGCCCAGCCCATGCCAGCCACCTTTAGCCACCAACAGTTGATCACCATCTTTAGTGAGATCACCGATCAATTCATCGGTATCGTCATCCCACGCTTCAGTGCCAATCGGCACTTTAACAAACAAATCTTCACCACGGGCACCACTGCATAATTTACCTTTGCCATGCTCGCCACGTTCCGCCTTATAGTTTCGGTTATAGCGAAAATCAATTAAGGTATTCACTTGTTTGTCAGCAATTAAATATAGATCACCACCATCGCCGCCATCTCCGCCATCAGGCCCACCGAACGGAATATATTTTTCGCGACGAAAACTCAGGCAACCATTTCCGCCACCACCTGCGCCTACTATAATTCTCGCTTCGTCTACAAATTTCATTTTTATATACCCGTGATCATTGGGGTTGCTGTTTTTATCCGCCCGTCACTCCGGTATGCTTTTAGCCGGAGTCTAATCTTTACTAAGATTCCGGCTAAAAGCATACCGGAATGACGTACCTGCTTAAGGTAGAAACAAAAAAGCCCCGCTAGTGCAGGGCTTTTTAGATAAGCAGCCCTAAAAAGGCTGGCTCAATATTTAGTCAGCAACAACACTAATGAAAGTGCGGCTTTTAGGACCTTTAGTTTCAAACAAAACCTTGCCATCTGCTTTTGCAAATAATGTGTGGTCTTTACCCATACCAACGTTAACACCAGCGTGAACGCGTGTGCCGCGTTGACGAATAAGAATGTTGCCGCCTAAAACAGCCTCACCACCGTAACGTTTTACACCAAGGCGTTTCGACTCCGAATCACGTCCGTTTCTAGTACTACCACCCGCTTTCTTATGAGCCATCTTTAAATCCTCGTATTCACTTTTTAAGCATTCATCCCAATTTGGTAATGATTATGCTACTTAATAATATGGTTTTATTGTTGTTCGTCCAACAAAAGACCCGCAATTTTAACCCCTTCCACCAAAGAGATCAAATGTTAATTGCTTTTTAGCCATAAACTTATTAAATAAGTCTTATCTGTATGACCTACCCCCCGGAAAAGGGGGTAGAAGCAGGCCTTCGCTTTTCATTATAATTATTAGCAACCAACTCTAGTTTAATTTTAGGACTCTAAATACTATGTCTATATTTTCTAATAAATTTCTAATTATTATCGCGCTATTTATCAGCACTACAGCAGGAGCCGCCACCGTCACAACAAATTATAATAGCGCTGTATCTATTGGGGATACTTTAAACACATTCTCAGCCTCATCACAATCAAATGGTAGTTTTGACATTAGCTCAATTCTATCTGACTATACGAATTTTAGTGGCTTTACCATCAACTCAGCCGTCATTTCCGCATCCGCATATTCTACAGCTGATTCTAGGCTCCAAATAGTTAGAGGCCCTGCTCCAACAACTTTCACTACCACCTATAGAGATACTAGTTATGGTTACTACGTAGATGAACCTTGTGGATGGGGAGGTACATGTAGCAAACTTGTTCGTGTTTCAAGAACCGCTCGAGATACACACTTCTCTCGTGATGTTGATTATATAACATCAGATCAGGTTGTCGATAAAATGAACTTGCACATAGGCGGCTCTGTTTTCTCCGAGACGGTTGAATCTACATACAATCAACATTATGGGGCAACAAGACAAGTCGGTCGTACTGGCAGCTGGGCCTATGGATATTCGTATGAGTATGAAGACCCTAGATATATCACTGATATCTCTGCAGGTTCTATTAACTTGCAACAAAATATTGCACATCTCCTCAATAATGCGTTAAGTTCAAATTTGAGTGTGCTTGATTGGACTATTTTCGCAACCGTTGGGCAGTTTGATTTGCGGACAATCAGATTAGCTGTTGACTACTCTTACGATTCAGCTGCTAATGTTAGTGCTGTCCCACTTCCTGCCGCAGCCTTTATGTTTGGCCCAGCATTATTGGGATTTTTAGGCTTGCGCCGTAAAGTTAAAAATACTGTATCGTAAAAACGTCTTATTTCATTTGGATTAAATAAAAAGCTGAATTTCAGCTAAAAATATAAGAATACATTATAATGAATCGGTTCTTAACATACGTCGTATTCGCATGTTAAGAATGTAGATTATTCAAACAAACGTTATAAGGTTTCTCTGTGGATATTCAATCCATTTATTCTCTAATCGAAGATGATATGTCAGCCGTTGATGCGATGATTCAATCTCGCCTACAATCTGATGTGGTTTTAATCAACCAGCTAGGTCATTACATTATTAATAGTGGCGGTAAGCGTTTACGCCCTGCTTTGGCTATTTTATGTGCTCGTGCTTGCGGTTATCAAAGTCAGCAACATCATAATCTTGCTACGATTATTGAATTTATTCATACCGCGACATTGCTGCATGATGATGTGGTTGATAATTCAGAACTGCGCCGTGGCCGTGAAACAGCCAATAGTTTGTGGGGTAACGAGGCCAGCGTATTAGTCGGTGATTTTTTATACACGCGTTCATTCGAAATGATGGTTGAAATGAACTCAATGCCATTAATGAAGATTTTATCGCACACCACTAATATCATTGCTGAAGGTGAAGTGCTACAACTTCTCAACTGCAATGATGCCGATACCACCGAAGAAAGTTACCTTGAAGTTATCCATCATAAAACGGCTAAATTATTTGAAGCGGCAGGCCAATTAGGTGCTGTAATTAGCGAAAGTTCTGCCGAAGTTGAATATGCCATGAGCCACTATGCCATGCATCTTGGTAGTGCATTTCAATTAGTGGATGATTTGCTTGATTACAGCGAATCGAGCGAGGTCATAGGTAAGAATATCGGCGATGATTTAGCAGAAGGCAAGCCTACACTGCCATTGATCTATGCTATGCGACAAGGCACACAACAACAAGCAAAAATAATTCGTGAAGCGATTGAACAGGGCCAGCGCGATAAGATCGATGAAATCATCACTATTATTGAAGAAACGGGCGCTATTGCTTACACCGCTCAAGCAGCAAAAAACGAAGTCGATTTAGCCAAGGCATGTCTTGCCATTTTGCCTAATTCGGAATACAAACAGGCTCTCAGTTCTTTAGCTGATTTCTCAATCGAACGTCATTATTAGTGGTGTAACAATCATCCCTCTTATTCTTCTATAACGATATATCTCAAGAAAAATGAGGTAGAACCGACATATCTAGTTAGCACATTCGTTTAAACTGTTGATAGATATTATGAATAAGGAAGCACCATCATGAAAACATCCGATCTTTTTGTTAAGGCTCTAGAAAATGAAGGGGTCGAATATATTTTCGGTATTCCCGGTGAAGAAAACTTAGATTTTCTAGATTCCATGCAAGGTTCATCGATTAAACTGATCCTCACTCGTCATGAACAAGGTGCTGGCTTTATGGCTGCAACTTATGGACGACTAACAGGGAAACCCGGTGTTTGTTTAGCTACACTTGGCCCCGGCGCCACTAACTTTGTTACCCCAGCTGCTTATGCTCAACTTGGCGGTATGCCGATGCTGATGATTACCGGCCAAAAGCCCATTAAAGAAAGCAAACAAGGTCAGTTCCAAATTGTTGATGTGGTCAATATGATGCGGCCGATCACTAAATACACCAAACAAATTGTGCACGGCAATACAACAGCTTCAACCGTTCGCGAAGCATTCCGCCTTGCTATGGAAGAACGCCCCGGTGCCGTGCATATTGAATTGCCTGAAGATATCGCAGCAGAAGATGCTGACGAATTATTATATAAAGTAGCGACAACTCGCCGACCTGATGCCGATAGTCATGCTCTTGAAAATGCTGTTGAAATGATCAAAAAGGCAAAAACGCCTTTATTACTTATCGGTGCCGGTGCTAACCGTAAACGTTCAAGTAAAGCTTTGTTGGCATTTATCGAAAAAACTGGCATTCCGTTTTTCAATACGCAAATGGGTAAAGGCGTAATTGATGAGCGACATGATGCTTATCTTGGCACTGCTGCCTTATCTGATCATGACTTTTTACATTGCGCCGTTGATCGTGCTGATTTAATCATTAATGTCGGTCATGATGTAATTGAAAAACCACCTTTCTTTATGAAAGAAAGTGGCCAAGATGTGATCCATGTGAACTTTTCACCAGCTCAAATTGATGCCGTTTATTTCCCTCAGTTAGATGTAGTAGGTGACATAGCCACTTCCGTCAATCGTCTGAGTGATGCATTGAGCCCACAAGATAACTGGGATTTTGATTATTTCTATCGCGTGAAAGAGGAAGTAAAAGTACGTTTATCTAAATATAGTGACGATGATCGTTTCCCCCTATTACCTCAAAGTGCTGTTCAAGTTATTCGTGAAGAACTTGATGAGGATGGTATCGTAACGCTTGATAATGGTGTCTATAAAGTATGGTTTGCTCGAAACTATCCTTGTTATCAAAACAATTCATTATTGCTTGATAATGCCTTAGCAACCATGGGAGCAGGCTTACCATCAGCGATGTTGGCTAAGCTGATTAATCCTGATCGTAAAGTGATCAGCGTATGTGGTGACGGTGGATTCATGATGAATTCACAAGAAATGGAAACCGCTGTTCGTTTAGGTTTGGATATGGTGGTTATTATTCTTAATGATAGTGCTTATGGCATGATCAAATGGAAGCAAGAAGGCATGGGCTTTAATAACTTTGGCCTAGATTACCAAAACCCTGATTTTGTGAAATATGCTGAAAGCTATGGCGCCACAGGTCATCGTCCAACGAGCCATGCTGACTTTAAAGCAACTTTGGCAAAAGCATTAGACTCGAAAGGCGTACATTTGATTGATTTAGCCGTAGACTATTCAATGAATCATGCTATTTTGAACGAAGGCTTAAAAGAAAAAATCTGTATCGTATGAGTCGTCTTTTCCGCCATGCCTGCGTTAAAAATAGTATCAAAATGCTCATTTACACCAGTAAACTGCGCTTTTGATACTATTTTTGCCTTGTCCTGACAGAAAATACTTATCATATTAAAAAAGGTGTAATTCATGCAATATTTTCCATTATTAATCGCTGGACGTACTAAAAAAAACGATCACTCACTGGATGTCACATCGCCTTTTGATGATAGTTTGATCGCCACGGTTGAAACTGCAAATATTGATGATATTGAGCAAGCTCTTGCGACCGCCAGCGCTCTTTTTGCAGATCGCAAGCGATGGTTACCCGCATCAGAGCGTATTGCCATTCTCGATCGTGCGGTGGCAATTATGGAAGATCGAGCAGAAGAATTAGCAACAGAATCAGCTCGTGAAGGCGGAAAACCCTTAATTGATTCACGTGTTGAAATGGCGCGGTGTATCGACAGCTTGCGTACGTGTGTTGATACCTTGCGTAGTGATTGCAGCAAACCAGTACCTATGGGCATTAACGGCGCATCCCAACATCGTTTAACCATGATGAAAAAAGAACCTATCGGTGTCGTGGTTGCTGTGAGCGCATTTAATCACCCGCTTAACCTCATTGCTCATCAGGTTGGACCTGCTATTGCAACAGGCTGCCCTGTTATTGTTAAACCGGCTGAAAATACGCCATTATCTTGTTATCGATTAGTACAAATATTTCATGAAGCGGGGTTGCCAGAAGAGTGGTGTCAAGCGGTATTACCTGCCGATATTCCAGTATCAGAAAAGCTTGTTACCGATCCTCGTGTTGCCTTCTTTAGCTTTATTGGCAGTGCAAAAGTCGGTTGGTATTTACGATCTAAATTAGCAGCCGGAACACGCTGTGCCTTAGAGCATGGCGGTGTTGCACCTGTAATTATGACTGCTGATGCAGACTTATCAATTGCCATCCCAGGCTTAGCAAAAGGTGGTTTTTATCACGCAGGCCAAGTGTGTGTTTCGGTACAACGTATTTTTGCCCATGAATCTATTGCTAGAGATGTCGCACAACAACTTAGTGACGCGGCAAATAAACTCAATGTCGGCGATCCTTTATCCGACAAAACAGAAATAGGCCCCATTATTCGACAAGGTGAAGTTGAGCGTATTGACTCTTGGGTGCAAGAAGCAATCGCTGAAGGTGCCGAGCTATTATCCGGTGGCAAAACACTGCCTAATCATTGTTATGCCCCAACGGTGCTTTACAACCCATCTGAAGACAGTAAAGTATCAAATGCTGAGATTTTTGGCCCCGTTGTCTGCGTCTATCCTTTCACTGATTTAGATCAGGCTATTGCCACAGCAAACTTATTAGATGTCGCATTCCAGGCATCGGTTTACAGCCAAGATATTGATACAGCCATGTATGTATCTGATCGTTTAGATGCATCAGCAGTTATGGTAAACGAACATACTGCCTTCCGTGTTGACTGGATGCCATTTGCAGGATTAAAACATTCTGGTCTTGGAACCGGCGGCATTAGCTACACAATGGAAGATATGCAAATTGATAAGATGATTGTGATTACATCCAAAGGGCTTAGTTAATTACGCGTATAATACGGCGATATTATGTTTAATATTGCCCTTTTCGAACCCCGCATCGCACCTAACACTGGAAATATTATTCGCTTAACAGCCAATAATGGCTGTCGATTACACTTGATTGAGCCGCTAGGGTTTAATTTCGAAGAGAAGGCGCTTCGCCGGGCAGGCTTGGATTATCATGATCTAACCAATGTAACCCGCTATAGCAATTACGAAGAATTTTCTGAGGCAATGCAAGGCAATAGAATTATCGCTTGCACAACTAAAGCGAAGTTATTCCACCATCAAATCCAATATCAACAAAACGACGTATTATTGTTTGGCTCTGAAACATCAGGTCTGCCTGATTATGTACATGAAAGCATTAATGACGATCTTAAAATACGCATTCCCATGAAGGAAAACAACCGCAGCTTAAACCTCTCTAATTCAGTTGCTATTATTAGCTATGAAGCATGGCGGCAACATGATTTTTCCGGCGGGAATTAGACTTTATATACTGTTGTGCTGTTTGGTCACATCAACAAATAATTTCAAGTTCTGACCGGGTTGCAATAAGGCCTTTTTGCTCAAACCATTCCATTGCCGAACCTGAGTAATGCTCACTTTGAATTTCTTAGATATTGTCCAAAGCGAATCGCCACTCCGAATTTTATAGTTAACCGAACGTAGCGTATCGTTAGATGCCACCGACTTTTCTTGCGACCAAACTACTAATTTTTGGCCTGGCTGCAAATAATCACTCGGTACTTTATTATTCCAAGCGGTTAATTTTTTCACGCTCACCTTATACAGTTGAGCTATATCCCACCACGAATCACCTTTCTTCACTGTATAGGTCTTTTCCTCACCTTTTTGTGGTGTATTTTGCTTGCTAGCCAAGCCTTGATTCGCAGGTAATGGAGACGTACCAGACTTGCCTGGTGCAACAGGGATCAATAAATACTTCCCTGCCCGAATATTGGTACCCTTTATCCCATTAGCCTTTTTAATGGCCGATACAGCTACTTTATATTGCTGTGCGATTTTGCCAAGTGAATCACCACTTTTAATCTTATAACGCGCCCATTGAACCTGTTTTTCAGCTGGCAATACCGCCAATCCTTGTATGAAAATATCAATTTTCTCTACTGGAATAGCCAAATGATGTGGGCCATCTGGTGCGGTAGCCCATTGATTAAACCCTGGATTTAGTTGATGAAGCTCTTCTGTATCTAGCTCTGCTAATTCTGCCGCTACCGATAAATCAATCTGCCCCTTTATATCCACAACGTTAAAGTAAGGTTCATTTGCAATTGGCTTAAGTGTTATTTGGTATTGCTCTGGTTGCCCTATCAGTTGGGCAATTGCCATAAGTTTTGGTACGTATGCAGATGTTTCTCTCGGCAACTTTAGTGACCAAAAATCCGTATCTTTTCCTGCTTTTATATTACGTCTTATCGCTCTGGCAACCGTGCCTTCTCCACAATTATAGGCGGCGACTGCTAACTGCCAATCACCAAAATCATTATGTAATTTTTGCAAATAATCCAACGCCGATGATGTTGAAGCGACGACATCTCGCCGACCGTCATACCACCAGTTTTGTTTCAAGCCATATAGTTTGCCGGTGCTGGGAATGAACTGCCATAACCCTGCGGCACGAGCAGAAGAATAGGCGTGAGGTTGATACGCGCTTTCAACTATCGGCAACAAAGCAAGCTCCAGAGGCATGTTCCGTTGTTCTATCTGCTCAACAATATGATACAAATAAGGTTCAGCTCTCTCTGCCACTCTTGCAATATATTCAGGATGACGAGCAAACCAATCTAATTGTTTTCTAGTATCAGCACGAAGACCCGTATCAGGGATTCCGTATCCTTGACGGACACGTTGCCACAAATCGATAGGTGCAATAACGACCAATTCTTCTTCAACGGCGGGCAATTCATTTTGTTGTGGCTCTTGTGTTTCTCCGTAGGCTTCTTGCCAAGAGGACTCATCAATGGCCGCAACTTCTTGTTCTGCTAGCTGTGGCTCTTCTGCAGTGTTTTTCACTGTGCTCACATTGTTACATGCGGCCATTAGTAAAAATAACGGCACTAAGCTGTATCGTAATAGTTGTTTTAACATGTGAACCTTATTATTTAATCTAGCTTAAATGGAGGGTGTTGCAAATGCTTTTCACCCATCTCATAGATTGTATCGGCCGTTCCTACAATTAGTTTATCCGGTGCACACGCTATTTTAGGATCTTTATTTGGATAATCAGCCTCGTGCAAAACGTGGCGTATCGCATTTAACCGTGCGCGTTTTTTACAATCTGATTTAACTACCGTCCACGGTGAATCTTTAGTGTCAGTATAAAAGAACATTGCCTCTTTTGCCTCGCTATAATTATCCCATTTATCAAGTGAAGCCAAATCAATATCGCTAATTTTCCATCGTTTTAAAGGATCATTCTGGCGAGCATGTAAACGTCGAAACTGCTCATTGCGACTCACTGAAAACCAAAGTTTGATCAGCTTAGTTCCGCTACGCGTAATCATGCGCTCAAAGTCCGGACATTGGCGCATAAATTCTAAATATTCATGTGCACTGCAAAAACCCATTACGCGTTCGACACCTGCACGGTTATACCAAGAGCGATCGAAAAATATAATTTCACCCTCTGTCGGTAAATGTTGCACATAACGCTGAAAATACCACTGTCCTTGCTCACGATCATTTGGTTTTTCTAATGCAACAACCTGTGCACCACGAGGGTTAAGGTGCTCGGTAAAGCGCTTAATTGTGCCACCCTTACCTGCTGCATCTCGGCCTTCAAAAATAATTAAATATTTTTGCCCCGTTTCTTTTACCCAATGCTGAAATTTAGCTAATTCTATTTG
>JBJPGE010000052.1:0-12557 GCA_048595465.1 Methylophagaceae bacterium
ACCAGTGGTAGCAATATGGCCGGCAATAACGGTTACGCCTAATGACAATGGCAGTTTTAAACGTTGTGGGTCACCATATTTATCAATGGCGCTGCCAAATGAACGTTCTTGGCCGGTATGGCTTAGCAGTGGCAAGTTGAGTTCTTTTAACTTGTTATAAAAAGGAATGATCTTTTCATCAGCTGGATCGATATGTTGAATATTAGGGATCCATTTAACAAGCACAGCTCCTTGCCGTTTAGCTTGTTCTAAAAGCGCTAATGCGTCTGGACGATAAGGATTAATACTGGCACCAAAATAAAGAGAAGGGTAAAGCGCTGTTTGCTGTGCTACAAAATCATTAGGAATATAAACTTGAGTTTTGGCTTTATCTAATATTCCATTTTTATCGATTATGCCATCCATAGCTAAAATAATGGCTCCGTTCACATGCTGCGATTGCTCAATAACCTTAGCTACCTTTGCCACAACTAATTGATCGCCATGTTGCTCTATTTCCTCACGCGTTACGCCAAAAGCATTCAGATAATAATCAAATTTATAACCTTTCTTCATTTCATCTGAAACGAAGCTATCGCTGTCGTAACCTAAACCTGCAATATGAACATGCATGTCGACAATGGGTGATGTGGGAAGTGCTTGTGGGGGTAATACAGGGCCTTTGAAAAAGAGTAACCTTAATACTAAAGCGCTGACGATAATGATAATCAGGGTATAAAATAAACGACGTAATAGTTTCATTCTTTTGGCCAATATTTTTGCATTTCGAGAAATAGGAAGGAGGCTGACCATGTTATCAGAACTAGGCCAGTTAGGGATTCAAAACCTGTTAAGAAACGGATATGACCTAAAGGTTCAATATCGCCGAAACCAACTGTTGTGAAGCTGGTGAAAGAGAAATAGCTACAATCGAGCAGGCTCTGATCAAAGTTGCCCGCTAGGGTTCCAAGGCCTTCAACATTAATCATTAAAAAATAACCCAGAGCAAATAACCATATTTCAAGAACATGGGCAAAAAGGATTACGAATACACCGGTTAGCACTCGATAACGTGGACGAATGTTATAGCCAGGTAGCCGCTTAGCAAGTTGGTATAAAAATTCATAATGAATAATAATGCAACAGGCAACTACAACAGAATTTATGAGAATACTATAAAACATGACGGTTAAGTACTGCGGTGAACGCAGTTTCTACCTGAGTTTTTTGCAGCATAGACAGCTTGATCAGCAGATTCGAGGAGCTGGGAAGTGGTTGCTATTTGAGTGCTTTCATCCATTGTTGATAGTCCTATCGATAGGGTTAATTTTACAGGCTCTGCTGCGTCGATATCGAAATCAGTGTTCGCAATAGTAATGCGAATCCTCTCTGCAATATCATATGCAACATCACTATCAGTATCAGCAAGAATGATAACAAATTCTTCGCCACCATAGCGTGCAAGCACATCACTTGTTCGCATACTATCACTGAAAATACGTGCAGCCTGTTTTAACACTAGATCACCAGCATGGTGCCCGTGTGTATCATTAACGCGTTTGAAGTGGTCAAGATCAATAAATAGGCATGATAATGGCGCACTATTACGTTGTGCCAAGGTGAACTCTTCAGTAATACGTTGATCGAAAAAACGTCTATTGTTCAGTCCGGTCAGTGGGTCGATCAAGCCAAGCTGTTCGATACGCTCTTGTAAGCAGGCATTTTCAATACAAGCAGATATCACCGCTGTTAGATGTTCTAAAAACAAGGTACCAATATTGGGTTGAAATCGGTCGATTTTGCGACTGCCCAAATTTAAACTACCGATAAGTTTGTTTTGTCGTTTTAGCGGTAAGATGGCAACAGATTTCAGCTCCGTATGTTCTGGAAACAATACTTGATGGATACTTTCAGAAAAGACGGACAGCTTAGGTTGAGTGAAAATATGATAGGTATTAACTAAGGCATGTTCTTTGTCGGTAAAAAGTAAACGATTTCGCCATGAGGAAGGTTTTTCATGTAAATCGAGTAATCGTTGAAATTCATATTCAGGATCAAATAAAAGTAAGGTTACTTCTGATAACTGAAATCGGTCACGGTGTTGTTCGAGGATAAGGGAAAATAGTTCAAAAACGCCAGAACAATTTAATAGGCCTAATTCATATTCTTGGAAGTTGACATGCTTTTGCTCATTGTTCTTTGCTATGCGTAAAAAAGCATCAAGTTTCGCTTGTATTGTTTCAACGTCAGACGGCATTTTTATACAATAAAAACCTGCATTGTGGAGGTGTTGAGACTATAACAAAAATAGTAGCTAGGGTGAATGGTCGTTTTTAATAGTACGAGCAACAGTCCACACTTCGATATTTTTGACACCTATTTTACGTAACACTTTGGCCGCAACATTGACCGTATGTCCGGTGGTGAGCACATCATCAATTAAGGCTACGTGATCAGGAATATCAGCATTATTGATTTGAAAAGCCTCTTTCATATTATCTTTACGTTCAGCAAAAGGTAATGAGGCTTGTGGTGGCGTATCTTTAATGCGCATTAGAATATCGTGTCGAACTGGAATATTAAGCTGTTTGGATAATTGCTTAGCTAATTCTAATGATTGATTGTAACCGCGTTCCCGAAGCCGTCGGGGGTGAAGAGGAATAGGTATTAATAGTTGTGGCAAGGAATGCTCTTTTAACTGCTCAGCCATTTGATCTGCAAAAAATTGACTAAGCACTAATGCATCATGATATTTAAGATCTACAATTAATCGATCTATGGGTGATTGGTAGCGAAACAAACTAAAACTGGCATTTTGTTCAGGCGGCCTGTTTAAGCAAGAGCCGCATAACATTGTTTGTTGAAGCGGTGAAGCGCAACGTGGGCAAGCGAGCCCTAATCTTGGTAGCTGATCACAGCAAGCTGGGCAGAGACAATCACCCTTATTACCTGTGCCGCATAGTAGACCACAGAGTAGACAGGGAGTAGGCATCAATTTACTGTATAATTGACCGAAACGATGAGCCAATGTTGAGAACAAATCCGTTGAGTTCAAAATTTAATCCATTAAATTTAATGAAGCTATATCATGCCTGAAAATGTAATAAAAACCGATCAAATTGTTCGCCATAACTGGACAAATGAAGAAGTAGAAGCGCTTTATGCTCTACCTTTTGCTGATTTAATGTTTCGATCGCAAACATCACACCGTGAAAACTTTGACCCTAATGCCGTGCAAGTGAGCACGCTATTAAGCATTAAAACCGGTGGTTGTGCTGAAGATTGTGGTTATTGCCCACAAAGTGTTCATCACGAACAGTCAGTGAAAGCTGAGCCTTTGATGCCGCTTGATAAAGTGCTAGAAAATGCGACACAGGCAAAAGAAGCGGGCGCAAGTCGTTTTTGCATGGGCGCGGCATGGCGTAATTTGAAAGACCGTGATCTTGAACGTGTTGCGACAATGGTGACAGGTGTGAAAGACTTAGGTTTAGAAACCTGTGTAACGTTGGGCATGTTAGAAGATCACCAAGCTAAACGCCTAAAAGAAGCAGGTCTAGATTATTACAATCATAACCTTGATACCTCACCTGAATTTTATGGTGAAGTAATAAGCACGCGCACCTATCAAGATCGGTTAGATACATTAAGCTATGTGCGTGATGCCGATATTAATGTGTGCAGCGGCGGTATCGTTGGCATGGGCGAGAATGATGAAGATCGTGCAGGCATGCTGGTGGGCTTAGCGAATATGCCAAGTCATCCTCAAAGTGTGCCAATCAATTTATTAGTTAAGGTTGAAGGCACACCGTTAGCGGATAACGAAGATATCGATCCATTAGAATTTGTACGCACCATTGCTGTGGCGCGCTTGATGATGCCTAAATCATTTGTGCGATTATCAGCAGGGCGTGAAAGCATGAGTGATGAACTGCAAGCCATGTGTTTCCTTGCCGGTGCTAACTCAATTTTCTACGGTGATAAGTTGCTGACAACGGATAACCCCGGCATGGATCATGACCAAAAGTTATTTGCACGTTTAGGCATCAATGCTATAGAAGGTGAACATGCTGCTCCTGCAAAGGAAGCGTGTAGTCATTAACCCCTTATACGTCATTCCGGTATGCTTTTAGCCGGAATCTAATTTACACTCAAGATTCCCGCTACAAACATGCGGGAATGAGGGGTTACTTTTTAAGTCGAGATTTGTAAATGGCAAGCCTGCCTTGGTCAAAACAATTAGCTGATAACCTAGCCGCGCGTAAAGAGGCCGGACGCTATCGCAGGCAGCGCAGCCGCCTTGGTGCTCAGGGTATAGAAATAGTCGTTGATGGCCAAAAACGGTTGTCATTTTGTAGTAATGATTATCTCGGTTTGGCGAATCACCCCAATTTAAAAAAAGCATTTATTAATGCTGTTGAGCAAGAAGGTGTTGGTGCCGGAGCGGCCCATTTATTAACAGGACATAGTCGACACCATCAGCAGCTAGAAGAACAGCTTGCTGATTTTATGGGGCAACAACGTGCCTTGCTATTCTCATCAGGTTACCAAGCCAATATGGGCGTTATTGATGGCTTGATGGTGCGTGGTGATGCCATTATTCAAGATAAGTTGAATCATGCTTCTTTACTTGATGGTGCACGTTTAAGTGAAGCTGATTTATTGCGTTATCCTCATGCCGATATGTCACGGCTTCATAAACGATTACATACTGCCGCGGCTGCAAAACATAAACTCATCGTAACGGATGGTGTGTTTAGCATGGATGGTGATATTGCACCGTTACCCGAGATTATTGCTGAGGCAACACAACATCAAGCCGCTGTCTTTGTTGATGATGCCCACGGTTTAGGCGTGCTGGGCAAGCAGGGGCGAGGCACCATTGAACATTGCACTATTAACCAAGATGATATGCCTATTGTGATGGGAACCTTTGGCAAAGCATTTGGTACTGCCGGTGCATTTGTTGCTGCCGATGAAGATGTAATTGATACCTTGGTTCAGCAAGCACGTACTTACGTTTATACCACGGCACAGCCAGCAGCAATCGCTGCAGCCACATTGGCCAGTTTGAAATTAGTGCAAGATGAAAACTGGCGTCGAGAAAAATTACAGACCTTAATTGCACAATTTAGAACAGGTGCAGAAGCCTTAGGCTTGAATTTAATACAATCACAGACAGCTATTCAACCTTTAGTGATTGGTGATGATAAACAAGCAATTGCTATCGGTAAGGCATTAGAAGAAAAGGGCATCTTAGTGGGGGTTATAAGGCCGCCGACCGTGCCCGAAGGCTCAGCTAGATTACGCATCACTTTTTCGGCTAATCATACAGAACAGCAGGTAACCCAGCTTTTGGATGCATTAGAGTTTGCCTATGCATATTAAAGTAATGGGGCAAGGCCCTGATTTAGTAATGCTGCATGGTTGGAGTATGCACAGTGCAGTGTGGCATGATCTTGCCGAAGGCTTAGCTAAGCACTTCACTTTGCATCTAGTTGACTTGCCCGGCCATGGCCAAAGTGAGTGGCAGCCAGATGCATTAGATCTTGATGTGTTGATTGCTAATTTAGCAAATGAATTACCCGAATCAGCGTATTACCTGGGCTGGTCATTAGGCGGTTTAATCAGCATTGCCTTTGCCGATCGTTTCCCCGAACGCGTTAAAAAACTAGTCTTAATGTCGGCAACACCATGTTTTGTCCAAGTTACTGATTGGCAAAATGCGATGGATGCATCGGTGTTTAAAACATTTGCCGAGAACTTAGAAGATGATCAAGCGGTGACATTACAGCGCTTCCTATTATTGCAAGCACGCGGCTCACAGCATAGCCGTGACACCATTCGAAAATTGACACAGCAATTAACCGTAGAGCAACCACCTGTAGCAGAAGCGTTGCAGGCGGGATTAAAATTATTAATTGAAATTGATTTGAGAACACGGTTCTCTACATTACAATGTCCGGTAAAAATGATTCTAGGTGATCGCGATACATTAATCCCTGAGCAGATGTTAGATGATGCAAAACGGCTGAATCCCAGATTAGAAACAACATTGTTGGCAGGAACAGGTCATGCCCCTTTTATTGCCCAAGCAACAGAATGTAAGCAAGAGATAGAACTCTTTATCAATGAATAATCAATTACCTAATAAAAACCTTGTCGCGCGATCATTTGGTCAAGCGGCCATGCATTATGATGATGTCGCCGTATTGCAGCGTCAAACAGGTGATGAATTATTAGAACGTTTATCGTTGGTAACGTTACAACCGAAAACTGTTTTAGATTTAGGTGTGGGCACAGGGCGAAATTTTGGTTTATTGGCTAAGCGATATCCTAAAGCACAATTAGTAGCTATTGATATTGCTAGCGAGATGGTGAAACAGGCACGGTTGAATTATCGCCAAGGTGAAGGCCTAAAGCGTTGGTTACCCAGCTCAAGCAAACCCATATACCTAGCTGGCGATGCTGAAAACTTGCCATTAGCAGACAATAGTGTCGATTTAATCTTTGCTAATTTAACCTTGCAATGGTGTGATCCACGAACAAGTTTTGCTGAGATTCAACGTGTGTTACGGCCTGAAGGTTTATTAATGTTCACCAGCTTGGGGCCAGATACTCTGACAGAGCTACGCCAAGCGTGGGCAAGTGTCGATGATTATCCTCATGTGAATATGTTTTATGATATGCACGATGTTGGTGAAGCGATGATGGCAGCAGGGCTTGCCGAACCTGTATTAGATACCGATCGCTATACCTTGACCTATAAAACATCAATGGCATTGATGAAAGATTTAAAAATACTGGGTGCGCGAAATGTAAACTCAGCACGACGTCGAGGTTTAACAGGTAAGCAGGCACTACAGAAAGTAGCTGAAACCTATGAACAATTTCGCAATGAAGGCTTGTTGCCTGCTACATATGAAGTGGTCTACGGTCATGCTTGGGGTGGGCAACCACAATTCAAACAAGCCCAACAAAATAATAATGGTGAAGTGCGGATTTCAATCGATCAAATTCAAGGTCGCAAAGCATCATGAACAGTGTATTTGTAACAGGAACAGACACCAACGTAGGTAAAACCCGCATCAGCGTCGCCTTAATTGAACTATTACAACAGCAAGGCGGCATCATAGCGGGCATGAAGCCCATTGCCAGTGGTTGTGAACAAACGGCACAAGGCTTACGTAATGATGATGCCTTGCAACTTAGCCAGCAAGCTAATATTGATTTTCCCTATGAGCTAATCAATCCCTATGCATTTGAGCCCGCCATTGCTCCACATATCGCTGCTCAACAAGCAGGCATTGATATTGATGTGGCTAAAATCAAAGAAAACTTCATGCAGATCAAACAACAATCAGATGCTGTTGTTGTAGAAGGTGCTGGTGGATGGCTTGTACCTATCAATCAAACACAAACAATGGCGGATTTAGCTGTCGAGTTAGATTTGCCCGTCATTTTGGTTGTGGGAGTCAAACTAGGTTGCATTAACCATGCGTTATTAACGGTAAAAGCGATTGAAGATTCAGGTTTGATTTTGCAAGGCTGGGTGGCTAATGAGATCGAAGTTAATGAACAAGCTGAAGATATAATAAAAACTTTAAAACAAAGTATTACTGCCCCTTGCTTAGGGCATGCTCCCCAACTTGGAATAGGGATGTTGGCTAGTAAGTATATTCACTTCAATTAAAGCGTAAAAGTGAAGTATGAACATCTTAATACTGCAAGATAACGGCTGTCGATGCTGCCAATAATAACGGGGTGTGCTGTTTGTATTAATTATTTGAAAGGTCAATCTCATCGCTTAGAGCTTCTATGAGCCTGCCATTGTAGTAGCCGACTTTACGATTAAATTTCCTATCAGCTTTTTCTAATAGCCCTACAGACTCAAGTTTTCTTAAGTATGCATGTGCAGTTGACAAGCTTCCTGCAACGCCATGGTCTACCAACTGATGGGCAAAAACAATAGGCCCAAGAAATAATACGTTTACAAGGTCTTGTGAATAAATCTTATTATCTATTTCTCGAATTTCCTGTTTAAACTCTAACATAGCAATTCTGACTTTGTTGGCACGAATTATTGATTGGTTTGATGCGCGATGAATCAAATTTACAAACCATATGCAATAAGGGAAAAAGTCATTTGATTTATGTGTGCTTTGAAGAAGAGAGTAATATGACTCTCTATCTTTTAGTATTTCACCTGAAAGAAATAGTACGGGCGCGTTAAGTAGTTTTTGCTCTACTAAATAAAGAACTACCATTATACGACCTGTTCTACCATTACCATCCGTGAAAGGATGAATTGATTCAAATTGATAATGGGCTATAGCAGCTTTTATTATTGGGTGAATGTCATCTTCATCATTCATCCAGTTAAACAAATTACCTAATAAATCTCTTAATACGTTTTCTATATCTGGCGGCGTATATATTGTTTGACCAGAATTATTTACTAAAGAGGTACCAGGAACTTTACGAACTTCCATTGTTTTATTTTTAATAATGGTGCATATTTTTTCCATTACGGGGGTGCAAAGAGGTTTGGCTTCATTCCATCCATAATGTATGGCTTCGCCATATCTATGAACTTCTTTTGTCATGGGGTCTGTAGCTTTTTCGGGCGACTCCGAGCCAAATAAATCACCATCTGTTGTAACTACGTGCTCTATTTCAGAAGATGCTTTTGCTTCAAGTAAGATGACGCTTTGGTACAGCGCCGCCTGATTTGGCAGATGCTCAGCAGTCGCAGAAAGCTTTGCTAGTGCTTCCGACGCAGGAACGAGTGCTTTTAATAATTCGACTGACTCAAGTGTCTGCTTTGGTGGTAAAGTTGGTAAGTCGTAATAAGGTTTCTTTGGGTCAAACATTTCTGTACTTGCTAAATAAGGGCTAATTGTCGCAAGTATATACCATGTACTTGCTAAATACTAGCAAATTCTGCAAGTACGAATTGGTAAGTATCAATTTATTAGAATTTTCTGCAAGTTGAAAGCGGTCTGTCCTAACTTGTTTATTTAAGGAGTATAAAAATTCTCTGTAATTCCTAATATTTATAGTGTTGTAGCCATTAAGTAGTCGGAAAGAAGATAAGCGTATTCTCTTCGCTCCATGGCTTATATTTAAACATGCTAGTGATAAATAAATCACTTTTTATTAATTCATGAAGCCATCCACGTAATGTGGGATAAGGTGCATGTTCAAACCAAGCTATATCAACAAATGCAAATTGGCGAATGAATGGGAATAGGGCGATGTCGGTTAATGTTATTTTCTCACCTGACATATAGGGTGTTGTTAGTAAGCGTTCTTCTAAGAATAATAATATTTTTTCGCCTTGTTTCCGGTAGTATAACTCCGTTTGTTCGGAGTAACGATCAGCATATTTATAACGATCTAGCCAATGCTTAAATTCACCATCATTATTGGTGATTAATTCATCATTGACATCAGCTAACCAATTATCAGGATCGGATTGTTTAAGTGCCCAATGCATAATATCTAGGCTTTCATCAATGACTTTTTGGTCTTGTGTGACTAAAACAGGCACGGTTGCTTTGAGTGATATATCTAATAATGCTTGTGGTTTATCACGCAAAACCACTTCACGCAGTTCGACTTGGATGCCGCTGACTGCTATGGCCATGCGTGCTCGCATGGCATAAGGGCAGCGACGAAAGCTATATAAAATAGTATTACTCATTGTATGTGTCTTTTCCATCATTCCTTTGGCTAACAAAACCGGCATATACCCGTGCTCATTGAATCTGCAAGTTTTCACCCTCACGTCACTCCCGCATGTGGTTAGCGGGAGTCTTGTGTTTATATCCAGATTCCGGCTACAAGCCTGCCGGAATGACGGTGTTGTAGTTTGGGGTGACGGCGTTTTATATGAGACTTAATATTGAACTCTAACGGTATACGTTAGTTTTTTACTGCTTTCAGCTGGTACGGTTACATTCCACTCTGCTGTGCCAGAAGCCACTTTTTGATGTGGAGCGCTTTCCTTCACCATTCTCCACTCACCGGGAACAGGCTCACGAACGGTTACGGTAACAGGTTCAGATTTTGCATTTTTTAATTCAATTTCATAACTGCTTTCATACGCCACATGATGTGGTTTGTTGTGGGGTACTTTTCTGAAATTGGTTTGCTTCATATTGGCAGTCACATCGAATGCATCACCCAGTTTTAAACGAATATCTTCATTTTTAGGCGTGTGGTCGATATTGTCTTCACCGACAAACTGAGCATTGCCTTTTGAATCATTTTTGTAAACACGTACTATCCCTTTAGGAATAGGCATACCTAATTGTGCTTTTTCAGCATTTTTAAACTCAACAAATACGCCTACTTTCATTTTTTGGCCAATTTGACCGCGACTACTGTTGTAATAATAGTTATTACCTTGTAATAAAAACTGCTTTGTTACGGGCACAGAAGTCGCTGAAAGTAAGGCCACTTGTTTGGTTTGCTTGTCTTTTAAGTCTGTTGTTCGGCCTAATGTATATAGATGATATTCAAATAAGCTTTCTTCAGCCATTCCATCATCTGCCATAGATTTCATTTCCATCATGGCTACTGGAGCACCCCGACCGAGAAACTGTGGCCGAACTTGATTGACATCACCTGCCACTAACTGCAATTTAGCATTGTTGTATTGCGTGCCGCTTTGATTGTTTAGTGTGACCCAGCCGGTTAAATCTAAGTGGCTATCATCACTGCTCAGTTCAGCTACATAATCTGCTTTCCATGATAATCCGCCAGTAAGGTACCCCAACTCTACGGTTTGAGTTTTACTTGTTGAGCTTGTTAGTTGTGTCACCAAGGTCGGTTGATCGCGTAAGTTTTCAGGCACATTATCAAAAATATATTCACCGCGTGGATTGGTGATGATTTTATTGCCAATTTTTAGCACCACACCACTATTGGTGCTGAGCACGGTGGCGGTTTCAATAGTCTCCAAGCCTGTTGCAGGATTGATTCTAGCGAGGCGCACTTGCTTGCCGACATATTTCTCAAGTAGTTTTTGAGGCGTGAGCAAATCAAAATCAAAATTTTGCTCTAGCACGTGTAATTGATTATTTGAATTTAAACTACGTAGCAACGCTGTTTCTGGACGCATTCTGGCACTGACACCACGAAAAGCTAGGTGATTTATATCTTCGCTTTTAAGGGTGACGGTTCGTTGATCTTTTATCAATGCGAGGTTTTCATTATAGATAGTGACAGCAACAGAAGTTTGGTCATCCAGTGTGGAGAGCTGCTCATTGTCAGCAGCAAAAACAGAGCTAGCGAGGCAAAGTGAAAGGCTAAGAAGGCTCAGTGATAATTTCATATTAAATTCCTTATTTAGTAACGGGTATAGCCATAATACAGCGTGTAATTAATGGTAATGTTAACTTTTTGTAAAACCAGAGTGGCTGGCAAATAAATCCTTTTTCACATTCCCAGCAGTGGAAGATGTTTTTTGCTGTGATAGGTGAGAGATAAAACGATACATTGTTTTAATTGTTCAATCGGTATTGTGCTTGAACCTTCAAATACAATGGCTCTACTGCCGTCATAATTGAAAACATTACCATAAATTTCTTTAAATGTTTCGAGCAGCGATGTTTTACAATTAAAGTAGATGCCGTAATAGCTTGGTTCTGATGATCTCCATGCTATTCGTATAGTGCTGCCATTTTTTGTGAGATAACTGGGTTCACCCCACTTTAATGTTTCTTCTAGTTCATTAATACCTTCTGTTTCTGAGGCAGTATTAATAATAAGTTGGCGAAGAAATAGTAATTTCTCACGCATAATTTCGGGATAGCTGTTGAATACATCGGCAACCTTTTCATCAGATATAAGCTTCATTGAATTAAGGCGATATCAGGTAAGTTAGCTGCGACTTGATCATAGCTATTATATTTTTCCAATACAGTAACAATATCGGGCAATGGTTCTGCCCATATTTCGGGTAGATCCGCTTCGCCCTCGGTGATAATAGGGAAGGCTAATTGTTCGACGGGCGGAGTGAACTCAGCAGTTACATTTTCCTTATTGCCCCGAGCATCAATACGATACCAACCATAAGGCTCTAGGAAAACAGCATTTAAACCATGTAAGCAAAAGGGTGGCTCATCATTATCTATTGTTAATCGCTGATAACACATGCCTGCTGGAATACCATTCGCCCTGAGTAATGCTGCCAACAAATGGCTTTTGGCATAACAATAACCTGTGCTGTGTTTTAGAACATCAGATGCTTTGCAGGTGATGGGATTAAGCTTGAAATCCATGCTATGTTTAATATGATCACGTACAAACTGAAAGCAAGCAGCAGCTATTTCAGTTTTGTCACTAAGACCGAGAGCCAATTGTTGTGCTTTAGCTTTGACTTCATCTGTTTGCCAATCAATATACTGTGTTGAAGCTAAATATTGTTTCATATTTAAATAAACTTTCTTAAGCCGATTAACTGCGTTTGCTGCCAGTCCATTTTGTCATAAAATGTTAATGCATGTTGATTGTTGCGATCAGCCAATAATTGCAGGCGTGTTAACCCCTGTTCTTTAGCCCAGAGTTCAACG
>JBJPGE010000053.1:0-12534 GCA_048595465.1 Methylophagaceae bacterium
ATAATTGATCCTTCGACCATAGCAGTTGATGGTCTGCAAGTACGCTTACATCTGTTAAATCAACATCACCGTCACCAGCAAGACAAGCCTGCCAGCGTGCGGGCATATCGCCAATAGCTTGGGTTGCTTTCGATAAAATGCCATTTAGTGCATATTTTGCACCGCCATGAATAATACCTTGCGAGCTTAATGTTTGTGCATTGCCGATCGTTTTGTTTTCTAATAAAAGCGCATGAAAGCCCATTTGATTGAGACGATTATGCAGCCATAAACCAGCAATGCCTGCGCCGATAATGACAACGTCCGTTGTGAGTGTTTGTTTGCTCATTTAAAGTGGGTTATTCAGCTTGCTCGGTTTGTTCGTCTAAAGCTTCACACAGATAATGGCCAATAATGATATGGCCTTCTTGAACGCGTGCCGTTTCATCAGATGGAACGCAAATGCAGTCATCGGCAATATCTAAGAGCTTGCCACCGTGTTCTCCAGTGAATGCAACGGTGAGACAGCCTGCCTGTTTAGCTGTGTTCAAGCCATTTATAACGTTACCGCTATTGCCAGAAGTTGATAAGCCAATCGCAATATCACCTTGTTTAGCTAATGCTTGAATTTGACGATCAAAAATTGTATCAAAACTATAATCATTGCCGTGAGCAGTGATGATAGATGTGTCGGTTGTGAGCGCAATTGCAGCGAGTGGTTTGCGTTGTTTGTAATAACGTACAACAAATTCAGCGGCTAAATGTTGGGCATCAGAAGCGCTGCCACCGTTGCCAAAAAATAATACTTTATTGCCTGAGGCTAGGCATTTTCTAATGTTTTCAATAAGCGCATCAATTTGAGGTTCAAGTGCAACTAAGCCTTCAACCATAGTTTGGTGGCGTTTAACGGTAGATTTGAATGACACGGCTTACCTCTTATGCAGGCTAAGTGATAATATCTAGTGATATTTAAAGGTAGTGTATCAAAACACGACCACTTACTACTCATAAAAAATGAACAACTAATTCAATATGCAGAAACAAACACACTATTTGAGAGAAGATCTCGCCAAGCAATGGCAGGAAGAGGATCTTTTTTTAGTGGTGCAACAGATAGAAGGTGAAATTTTCCGCCAAAAAGAAGGCCGTCGAACGTTGCGTTTTGCTTTGGGTGAGAAAAGTTTTTTCCTAAAATGGCACCAAGGAGTCGGTTGGCTCGAAATTATTAAAAACCTACTACAACTTCGCTTGCCTGTAATTAGCGCTAAGAATGAATGGCAGGCTGTTCGGTTTTTAGAGCGACATAATATTAATACGCTTTCAATTGCGGCTTATGGTGAGCAAGGGCTGAATCCTGCAAAGAAGCAGTCATTTCTAGTTACTGATGACCTCGTTAATACGATGTGTTTGGAATATGTAGGCGCGCAGTGGCGCAAAGATCCGCCTACACATCAAACGAAAATTACGTTGATTAAAAAATTGGCCACTATTGCTAAAGTCATGCATGAAAACGGCATGAATCACCGCGATTTTTATTTATGTCATTTTTTGTTAGATGAATCTTTTGCCAAGACTAATACTATTAATGATGAAACACGCTTGTTCTTAATTGATCTTCACCGAGCTCAGCTACGTGATAAAACACCAGAAAGATGGATTGTAAAAGATTTGGGCGGCTTGTATTTCTCGGCGCTCGATGTAGCGTTAACTCAACGCGATCTTTTCCGGTTTATGACAGCATATTCTGGACTTTCATTACGAGAGTTATTTAATGACCAGCTGGAATTCTGGTCTAAAGTTCAACAACGTGCCTCTAATTTACGTGATGAGTAGCGATATGGCAGATAACGAGCAGTTAGAGGAGATCTTACAAGGCGATACAAAAATTGCCATGCCATTTGATTTAACAATTAATAATGACTGTTATAAGTGTTCAGAAATATTGCGTTTATTGCCAGGCAAGCGATTAGTTGTTAAAGCTGAAAATAAAGGCCAACAACTGGTTATTAAATTATTTGTGAAACGCAAGAAAGGTGAGCGAGAATTAGCTAGAGAAAAACGTGGCTACCAATTGGCAACACAAGCAGGTATTAACGTTCCTGATCTAGTATTTGCAACTGATAATATGCGGGACTATTGTGCTATTGCTTACCGCTATTTGAAGAATGCCAAGCCATTTTCAAATAAAAAGAAAACACTTAGCATTCATGTTGATGAGTTACTTCACCTGACTGCAACATTACATAATTTTGGCATAGTCCAAAATGATTTTCATCTAGGCAATATTCTTTTGGTGAAGGACGACTTGTACCTAATTGACTTGGCCTCGGTCACCGGACAAGAGAAAGGAAAACCTTTAGACAAGGCTGCAAGCCTAGCTAATTTAGCGGTGCTTGTGGTGCAATTCAAACCTAAACAGCAACAGATTATGGTGGATAGGCTGCAACAATATTACCGTGCTCGTAATTGGTCATTTGATGATAATGAAATTACGCTATTTAAACAATACATAGAAAAGGCATGGCAAAAACGGAAAACAAATTATCTCAGTAAGCGTTTTCGTAGCTGTACGATGACGGCGTATAAAAAAACATTTTCTCAAGAATATGCATTTAGGCGTACCTTTTTAGAAAATGTAGCTGATGAATTTATTAATAAAATTGATGAGCTTGTATCAAATGGACAGATCTTAAAAGCGGGTAACTCTGCCACCGTCGTGCAAGTAGAATATGCCGGTAAGAAATTGGTTATAAAACGCTATAACATCAAAAGCTTTTGGCATTTATTGAGACGTTGTTATAGACCAAGCCGAGCGGCTGTTTCTTGGCGAAATGGCAACTTATTACAGTTATTAGGGGTTCCCTCGCCAAAACCGTTAGGTTTTATTGAAAACAGAATTGGATTTTTTAGAAAAAATGCATACTTAGTCTGTGAACGAAGTGACGGCCAAGAGCTCTCAACAGTTTATAAATATCGACCGCCGACAGAAGAAGAGTTAGCGCAACTCAAATATATTTTTAAAATTTTAAAAAAATATCAAATTAGTCACGGTGATTTGAAAGCAACAAATTTATTAATAAAGAAAAAAGGCAAGATCCAACTAATCGATCTAGATGGGATGAGAGAGCATACCAACCAGAATGAATTTCAAAATGCTTTTGTAAAAGACAAACATCGATTCTTGAAAAACTGGTCAGACGCCGAGATAAAAGATGATTTTGAGAAGCTATGGGCTCAAATATAAGCGGAGACCTTTTTATTTTTAATTAAGACTGAAGAGTAATCAGCTTTTTTTGTAAGTTCCCTCACATTTTTATGAAAGTTATCTACGTCTTCAAAGTCTATACTACGAAGTTGCTCAATATCATAATCCCACCATCGAGATGCTAGCAATTGCTCAATAACAACATCTGAAAATCTAAACCGAATTTTTTTAGCCGGGTTGCCGGCAACGATTTGGTAAGGCGCGACATCCTTAGTGACAATGGCATTACAGCCAATTACGGCGCCATGTCCAATTGATAGGCCTGCCATGATGACTGCATCGTGGCCTATCCAAACATCATGACCAATTTTTAAGGGTTCGCAGTAAGGAGTAAACCTACGGCTAGCGTGTTCGCTGGTGGAAACCCAGTCAATGGGATGATTCCGTGGGTTGAGCCCCAATGTGACATTTCTTCCAATAGAACAGAATCGACCAATGTCTGATACAGCAAGTAATTCACTGTTACTTCTGATATAGCTATATGCACCAATAGTGAGCTTGTCGATATTCTTTGTTGGCAAGTCAACTATGACCTCACTCAACCTGCATGGGGATTCGAGATGCAGTATGGACTTTGGCTTAAAGCGATGAATACTACTGAGTTTCACTCCTAGTTTCTTGGCTTTTAATTGTTGGTACTGCTCTATAACATTAAACATAAGGTATATCGTGAGAGAATGAATTATACAAGGTATAATAATGCCACAATTTCAAAGGTTTGACGTATTAATCTGATGTTTCTAATACAAAAAAAATGGCTTATCTTCTCTCCTTGGAATAAGGGTGGAGAAGTAAGCTTGAATTTTTCTTCTATGGATAAGGTTTTCCAATTAGAAGGAGAGATTATTTCCAAAGGACCCCAAAGTGAGATTTTTTCAAAGGAAATAGATGGAAAACAGTTTTTTATAAAGCGTTACTTCCGTATTAAAGGGCTCGGTAGTTGGCTTGGGCTCTCGCGATTGCGGGTTGAGGCTAGAAATCAGAACTTTTTTAATAAATTGGGTATTGCTGCTGCCAAGGTTGTTGTTTATGGTGAAGAGCACATCTTTACTAAAACGATTAAAGGTGTTTTGGTTACCGAAGGTATAGAAAGTGTCACGGATTTAGTGACAATTATTAATAATGATGCCCAGAAGTTTAGTGATAAAGCGTGGTCTAATCATGTTCTTTTAGACTTGGCAAAAGTAGTGAGGACGTTGCATATCAACCGGTTTTGCCATAATGATTTACACTGGCGAAATGTATTAATTCAGCAGCGAAACGAGAACGATGCCCCCAAAATTTTTCTGATAGATTGTCCATCAGGAAAGCGTTTGTTTTGGCCTTTTTTATATCATCGGAAGCTTAAAGATTTAGCTAGCTTAGACAAGCTTGCAGCAAAATATTTAAGCCGAACCCAGCGCTTAAAGTTTTATTTAGAATATAGACAAATAAATAAACTAACGATAAAAGATAAGAAGATGATTAAGGGGGTTTTTGCTCGTAAGGCAAGCAGGCTCAAGCGAAAGCTAAAAAGAAATTTATAAGGCTAAAGCGTTAAAAAAACGGTTCCAGCGACGCATAATTTTTTTATTACCAAAATAATATAAATAACTAGCAATAGGGATAAAATCTGCATTGCCGATATTATCAACTATGTGAAGAGTGCCTGTGCCATCATTTTTTATCTGATATAAAATATTCTTGGATTTAATGGGCATCGAAATAATATTATTTTCAAGTAAATATAGCTTTAAATGGGCGAGAGCTAGCAAAAGATGCTGCTTATTCTGAGCGACATAATCCTCATCAGCAAGATAATGTTCTAATGAATTTGAAACATTGTCATTGTGATCACGTATTAGGTCAAATACAGCACCAGTGCCCATATTGGTTTCGATATTACCGTGGAAACGGGGTAACATTTCCCATGAGATATTTCGTTTTTCTAGCAATTTATAATAACTTTGTTCGCGCTCGGTTTCTTGTTGATTACCATTGACCACTACTTTAATGCATTTGTTTTCATCATCGGGGTGTGCAAAACATTCACGATGTAGCCCCTTACCGATCATTGTTTCAGGAGATAAAGTAATCATATGTTATTTAGTAACTAAAATATCTTCCATCACTAGATATTCTAGATCAGAGCCATAAAACATATTTAATGCATCGGTTGGGCTGCAGACCATCGGTTCGCCACGACGGTTTAGTGATGTGTTTAGCACGACGGCATTGCCATTTAACTTTTCCATTTCTTCTAATAAAGAATAATATCTTGGATTGGTGGCTTTAGTTACTATTTGCGCCCGAGCGGTACCATCTTCGTGTACTACCTCTGGAATACGTGCTTTCCAGCTTTCGCCCACATCAAAAGTAAACGTCATATAAGGGCTAGGGTGGTTGGTTTGCAATATTTCAGGTGCAACCGTATCCAACATGCTCGGGCAAAATGGACGCCAGCGCTCACGATATTTAATTTGAGCATTGATTCTATCGGCCACTCCAGAATGATTTGGGCTACCAATAATACTGCGGTTACCTAATGCGCGAGGACCAAACTCCATCCGGCCTTGAAACCATGAAACGGGATTGCCAGCATGTAGAATTTCAGCTGTTTGTTGGGTTGTATTGTCTAGTTTCTTCCATGTCACATCTTCTGGGTAAGCTTCACATGCCGCAATACATTGCTCTGTTGTATAAGAAGGGCCAAGGTAAACATGTTCCATTTTTTCTACAGGAACACCTGCCATTTCAGAAGCATAGCTTGCAGCACCAATCGCTGTACCGGCATCACTTGCTGCGGGTTGCACGAATAGTTCTTTTACATCTGGCATAGCGATGATGCGTTGGTTCAACTTAACATTAAGTGCCACGCCACCAGCGAAACAGACTTTGCCTGTTTCTTTGATGATGTCACCTAAATAGTAGTCAATTAGATGTAAGGCTGTTTTTTCTAACAGAGCTTGAATGCTAGCGGCATAGTCAATGTAAGGATCATCGATTTCATCACCCTCACGTATTGGACCAAGCCACTCAATGAGTTTAGGGCTAAAGAAATACCCTTTTCCATCTTTTTTGTAACGGCGTAAACCGACAGTATTTACTAGCTTGGTGTTAATTTTAAAATCACCATCATGGCAATCAATTAACCGTGAAAAATCAAATCGATTGGGATCGCCATAAGGTGCCATTCCCATAACTTTGAATTCACCATCTAGCATTTCAAAACCAAGTAACTCTGTTAATGCACCATACATTCCACCGAGGGAATCGGGGTCATAAAACTCTTTAATTTTATGAATTTTGCCATTTTCACCATAGCCAAAGAAGGTGGTGGCATATTCGCCTTTACCATCAATGCCGATAATGGCTGTTTTTTCTTTAAAACCACTAAGATGATAAGCACTACTTGCATGGGCAAGATGATGTTCAACGGCTTGAAATTTAATGCGCTTAGAATCAATACCTAAATCATCAAGCAACTTCATTACATTTTTATGGTTACGCCAGTAGCGTCTATTGCCACTAAATAATGCAGTCAGAGCACGATCAGGTGCATACCAATGACGTTTGGCATAATGCCAACGGGCTGGAGATTTAAGACCAATTTCTGCATAAGGAAATGCAACAATATCAATTTGGTCGGGTGTTATGCCTGCTTGTTCAAGACAGAATTTAGTTGCTTCATAAGGCATTTTGCCTTTGGCATGTTTGTCGCGCAGAAAACGCTCTTCTTCTGCTGCTGCAACGAGTTTTCCATCAATATATAGTGCGGCAGATGCATCGTGATTTACAGCACCAGATAGGCCTAATACGATCATGGTTTATTTGTCTTATAAATTTTTGAATTGCTAACTAGTATACCAAGCCGAGACTAATTTCGTTTTTTTAAAAGTATCTTTTTTTCTATTGCTTTCCAAAGCCTTTTGGACTTGTTTGAAAGCTTGGTTTCTTGGCAATAATATCTATAGAATGTTATTTGGTCTTTTACCGGCCAGCCTTTAGCATGCCGGCACAATGTATAAAGATCTCTAAAAATAGCGTTTCTTTTAAAGATGGTTCTTTTTAGTTTTTCAAGGTCGATAACTTTAACATCCCAACCATCATCTACAGACTTGATAAATATATGTTTTAAATATAAACAGTTATGCTGAAAGTGGTGTTTGTGCATTAAACGTAGCGTATCAGCCACAGATTGTAATAAACGATCTTTGTGAGCCTTATCTTTAAGCATGTCACCTGAGCTTAGAAAGCGTTCAGAGTCAAAGGGAATATAGCCTTCAAGTTCTCGGGTTATTAAAATGGCTTGAAGGTTTCTTGTTGAAAAATAAATAGGTTCAAGTGTGGGAACATTTTTCTTCCGCAATCGCAGGAGGTTTTTAAACTCGCGCTCAAAAGTTGGTCGTCCTTTGATAGGGTTTAAGAGTGTTTTGGTAATATGATTTTCTTGGCGTTTAATAAAGGCGCCCACCTTACCCTCGGGGATGTCCAAATCTATTTTTACAACACCGCTCCAGCCGCCGCGCCGAATATTAGGCTCTTCAAACCATTCGGTTTTTAAATCCCACAGCGCATCAAAGTTGGCCAGATTATTTTTAGCAAAAATTTGCTTCCAATCGGCATTTAAAAATGGGTGCGAAGTCATGTTGTGGCTTTAATGTATGGTTAATAGTTGGAAAGGCGAACTAATGTACCATATATCACCTGTTTGAGTCGTATAAAGCCCTATGATTCTTGCAAAACTGAATTATAAAATGCCCATCAAATTCTGTTTACGATAAAATAAGGTGTAACAAGGCTAATTTAATTCTTATTGGCGTGTTATGAAAATTATTTTCCAAGGCCTAATATGACTGCACACCCAATTTCAAAGCCCAGCAACTATCGCCCACTTTCTATCGCTTTAGTGATCGTTCGATATTTTGACTTTGGTGGCTTACAAAATGAAATGTTGCGTATAGCCAAAGTGCTTATTGAGCGAGGCCATACGGTGGAGGTAATTACTTCTGCTTGGGAAGGTAATGGTATTGATGGTGTGGATCGCTATATCGTGCCGATCACCGCAAAAATAAATCATAAAAAGATACAACAATTGGCTTCTATCGTAGAAAATAGAGTTAAAGAAAAACACTTTGACTGCGTGGTCGGCTTTAATAAAATCCCAGGCCTTGACTTCTATTTTGCTGGCGATGTATGTCTTGCGGAAAAAATTGATAAAGAAAAAGCCCCTTTTGTTAAGCTGTTGCCACGATATAGGTTTTATTTGAACTTTGAAAAAGCCGTATTCGGAGAAGACAGTAATACAGATATTTTGCTACTTGCACATGGTGCTGTGTCTATGTACCAACATTACTATCATATTCAGGCAAGTAGACTTCATCTTATCCCTCCCGGTGTAGCTAAAGATCGTTTTGAGATAAATTTTGATCGCCAACAGGCCAAACAGAATTTACGTGATGAGTGGAGCTTACCTCAACAAGCACGCGTTATTATTCATGTGGGCTCAGCTTTTTATCGTAAAGGTGTCGATCGTATTATTGAAGCATTAGATTCACTGCCGCAACAAGAAAAAAATAACACGTGGTTATTTGTAATTGGCAATGATAATCCTAAGAAAATGGTAAAGCTTGCTCAAAAGCTAGGCATTAAAGAACGAGTTATTTTCACAGGCCCTCGCAATGATGTTGATGCATTTTATCAAGGGGCTGACTTCCTTGTTCACCCAGCCCGTGAAGAGTGTGCAGGTATGATAATTGTAGAATCGTTATATTGTGGTCTACCCGTTATTACGACTGAAAATGTCGGCTTTGCATGGCATGTTAAACAAGCCAGCGCAGGCAGAGTTATCGACTACCCTTTTTCACAAAAACAATTGAATGACACCGTTGCAGAATTGTTGGCTCTTAACTCAAATCAATACAAAACCCTATCAGAAAATGCTAAACATTATTGTTTAACTGAAGAGGTGCATAATTTACCTGAAGCTGTGGCAGATATAATCGAAACTAAAGTGTTTTCTAGCACCAAAACTTAAAGTTAAGGCTGTATATAGCAGCTTACCACAATAAATTCGAGCTTTATGGTGTTGGGTTAATAGCATAAACGGTCGCTTTATTACCACGTTTATTTTGCAATTTAAACACGGGTTCAATAGTCATTAACGTTAGCTGTTGTTTCAGCTCTTTATACTTGTCTTTTTCAATTACAATTAAGTAATCATAATTCTGATATGTATCGATGTTTGGCGTCAGTGAAATTTTAGCCGTAGGCTGGCGACTATCGAAATAATATTTAATAATTTTATTATTAGTAATTACGGCGCTCTTTTCTGGTAGATTGTTACTTGCCCAAATAGCCACATCTTTTATGTATAGTTTGGAGTTTGATTTGACTAAACTATCTGCCAGGCTGATAAACAAGATGAGTCCAACAGACACAAGAATAGGTCTATGTTTGGAAAGCCATGCTTTCTCCACTGTGTCGCATATTCTAGGAAGCATTAATAATAATAAGCTGATCACGGCGAGTACGGCATAGCGTTTTGAGACAAAATATTCTGTAAACATAAAGCCCACTAGAATAATAATATTGAGGACTAGAAAATAACCAACTAAAGAACGGTAAGAAATAGTTTTTAGAGGTGTTTTCCCCCACCAGCTATATACATAAATGCCAAGATAACCAAGAGTTAAAGCCTTAATGAGCTTGTACAGCAACATCACCATTAATCCTGAACTGAGAATGAGGGCACTATATCTTTCTGAATATTTATTTAAAATTTGTGTCTCAATCAGGTTTTTTTTGTGATTAAAGGCTTCCAGAACGCTATCAGGATTTATATATTTAGTGATGTTGACTATTTTACTAAATATTAATGACAAGCTAGATTGTTCGATAGTAATTAACATAGCAGCCAAGATGCCAATACTTAATAAGTAAAAGAGCTGTAGACATTGTTTTAAGGCATATATGGGGGGCCGAATGGCAAATAAATATAGCGGCAGACATAGCAATATTACTATGCCATCCACACGGAATAATACAGCTGTAATAATAAAGACTTGCCAGAGCGTTGCTTTTTGAATTGTAGGCTTTTCTATATATAAAATAAATTGATATAAAGCCAAGGTACAGAAAGCCCAGTAACCAACATCTCGGCCCAAAAAAGATCGATAGTGATTAAGTGTTAAAAAGCATAGGAAGAATAATGCTGCTACAGCAACTTGGCGATAATTAGGAAGTATTTTATTGCTTAGTCGAACGAGAGTATCTGTTAATAACACAAATAATAAGGTGTTAAGTACATTGGCACTTATTTCGAATGGGAGCTGGGTTATTTGATGAATATGAGAAACAACAATGGAAAAAAATGGCCATCCGAAATGAGAGAACTCTAATAACCCTGCTAGCCCGCCTTGGTTATAGGTGCTGGCCATATCCATATAGAATATGCCATCGCGATTGATAATATCGGCACTGTAAAAAGCAATACTTGAAATTAACAAGCTGATTAATGCAGTGACAAATCTAATTTTGGCTATATTGTTTTGTGGACAAATCATGGTAGTAATTATTTTGAATTGGAATGTAATGTGTAAATATGGTTTAAGAGCTGCTTGCTACTAATCTCGTGCATGCAACGATGGTGTCCCTCAGGACATTCTCGTTGAAAACAGGGACCACAATCAACTTTTATTTGCACGATATGCGCGTTATCAGAGAGTGGTGGCGTGAAATCAGGTGATGTGGGACCGTAAATAGCGATAAGTGGCTTTTGTAATGCGGCGGCAATATGCATTAATCCTGAGTCATTAGATGCGACCAAATCAGCGGTATCAAGTAAATCAATGGCGTCACTTAATTCAGTTTTGCCACAGAGATTAAAAGCTGAAGATGTTGAGTTGTCATCTAATTCCTTTATTATTTCATTGGCAATTACTTTGTCAGCATCTGAGCCGAGAATAAGCGTTTGCCAGCCTTGTTGGATCAATGTATTTGCTAGCTCTGAATAATGGGGGGCAGGCCATTGTTTTGCGGAACCAAATTCTGCACCCGGGCATAAAATAAGACGTTTTTGTTCTGGCTTTAAAGAAAATTGGAATTCCTTTGAAGGTGCATTGGCTACCATTAATGGTTTGGGATAATTAGGGGCGTTATTTGATTGCGAAGCTGGGTGTGCTAGCGAGACATAACGTTGCACCATCATTGGCAAAGCAGACTTATCAAGCATACGCATATCATTAAGCAGGCCGTAACGCATTTCACCGCGCCAACCTGTTCTTAGAGGAATATTCGCAAACCAAGGGATAAGTGCAGATTTCCATGAGTTAGGCAAAACGATTGCTTGGTCATATTGTTCATTGCGCAGCTCATAACCTATTTTTTTACGCATTTTCCAGCCGAAAGTACCATGGCTAACCGGCATAATAATGGACTTATTCACTTCAGGCATACGTTCTAGTAGCGGTTTTGTCCAAGCCAATGCGAGCACATCAATTATGGCATGAGGATTATTTTCTTTAATAGCCCTAAATAAAGACTGAGCCATCACCATATCGCCAATCCATGATGGCCCTACAAGAAGTATTTTATTGATTGTTTGAGGCATGAGCCTAATGCAGTGTGCTGTGGGTAATAAAGATGAAAATTGTACCTGCAGCAATAAGTGAAATTTGTTGTAAGGTTTCTGATGCTTTAGTTTTGTGGTGTAGCCCAGGGATCAGATCAGCAACGGCAATGTAGATAAAGCTTGAGGCTGCAATAACCAAAATATAGGGTAATAAGAATTGCATATCAGCCAGTAAGAAATAGGCAATAATGGCACCTATAACGGTTCCTAGGCTAGACAAGATATTTAAAAGCAGCGCCTTTTTACGGTTGAATCCACTGTGCAATAAAATAACAAAATCACCCAGTTCTTGCGGAATTTCATGAGCCGCAATGGCTAAAGCAGTGACAATCCCTAAATGAGTGTCGGTAAGGAAGGCTGCAGCTATTAATATGCCATCGACAAAGTTATGGATAGCATCGCCTACGATAATTAAGGTACCCGCGGCTTTAGTTTTGTTGTCGTGAGCGTGGTCAGAAGGTTCAGGATCATGAACATCACAATGGTCATGATGACAGTGACGCCAAAGGACGAGTTTTTCTAATACAAAAAAGCTGAGAAGACCGAGCAGTAATGTTAGCCCAATATCATGGGGGTCGACACCAAAAGTAGGATCTAAGGCATGAGGGATAAGACCTAATAATGAGGCACCTAATAAGGCGCCGATAGCAAAACTGACTAGGTGAGGCACGGCGACATT
>JBJPGE010000054.1:0-12339 GCA_048595465.1 Methylophagaceae bacterium
CTGAAATCTAAGGGTGTTACTATCCAGTTTACTGAATTCGATGGTGGACATCATGGGGTGTTCGTAGAAATGAAGACTGAAATAACACAATCTGTAGAAGAAAAATTAGAAGCACTGTATTAGCCGGGTTTTTAAATTAGGATTTGGTTTATTTAAAATGGTGAGTTTAACCTATGTGGTCGGTTGGCTTTGGGAGTGATAAAAATTAGTTTCGCTAAGGTTAGGTGAAGTTATTGAAACCTATGAAGAGGTGGCTCGTCGCATAGGTGTTCCTTTGTAAAGACAGTTTTACCCGTTTTGAAAAAACAATGTAAATGGCCCAAAAAGCAACGTTAAAATAAGTGTAATAATACCGTGCTTGGGTTAATCATCTGCCTTTTCGTCTGAGACTGGTTTTGGTTTTGGACATCCGCTATTATCAACACTGCCATCAGGCATGGTTGTGTTGCAGAATACAACGCCACGGAAGATTGTATCTTTTAGGATTGCACCTTCTAGATTGGCATTTGTTAAGTCAGAAAAATTAAACTTGGCATTAGTGAGGTTAGCACCTTTTAAATTAGCGCCGTCAAAGGTTGCTTCATTGAGTAATGTATTTGTTAAATCAGCCTTTTCAAGGTTGGCATTATGAACTCTAGAATGGGTAAACCATGCGCCCACTAATTTGGTATTACTCAAGTTAATATTCTTTAAATTTGATTCACTCATATCGGCACCATTTAACTCTTTGCCAGATAAATCAGCATCATTTAATGAACAATGATGACAGTTACGGGTTTCAAGCAAGCGATCAACATAAAGCTGATCAAATGCTGATGCTGCAGTTGTAATAAGTAGGCTGGCAATAAATAGAGCTAATTTCATCAGAGTTTCCTTTTGGTCCTAAGCGTTGGTCTTCCAACTATTATTAAAAAACTGTTCATCTAAAGGACGACGTTCACGTGCTTTTAGTTCCCGTTCCAGTTGTTCTTCGTCCAACGAGTCTAATGCGGCAGGGTGGCCAATTGCAATCATAGCCCAACATTCAATCTCATCAGGCACGGCAAAGGTCGACCGCACTTTGTCACTATCAAAACCACCCATTTGGTGATTCATTAAGCCCATTGATGTTGCTTGTAAACACATGCTAATGCTTGCTGCACCGGTATCATAGCCGACCCAACGATTATCTTTATCATTATGGCTAAATGTTTTAACTGAGGCTGCAAGCACAAATACTGATGCATTTTTTGCCCATTCTTGATTGCCCGGGGCTAAACAATCTAACGCTTTTTGCCAGCTAGTTTCATCATTGTGTTTATTCCATACTATAAATCGCCATGGCGCATCACCAAAGCAAGATGGAGCCCAGCGCGCTGCTTCACATAAAGACATAATGTCTTCATCACTAACAGGTGTCGCTGGATCATAGGCTCGACCACTCCATCTTTCAGCAATGGTGCTGTTAATTTTTTGGTCGGTTACCGCTGGTTTTTCAATCATAACAATTACTTCTTCGGTAGTTGGATTGTCGGTTCTTTCGCTGGGCGATAAAATGCGGCAATATGGCCAATAGTCATCACTAAATTTGAACTCGATTTAAGCGCAATTTCATCAATCATCGCGAGACGATCAGCTTTTTCTAAGCCTGATACACGCACTTTAATTAATTCGTGTTGCTCAAGTGCATTATCAATTTCAGCATGCACATTGTCTGTTAAGCCTTTGTTACCAATCATTACTACGGGTTTAAGCGGATGCGCTAAACCTTTTAAATAACGTTTTTGAATGTTATTAACTGCCATGAAACGTGTTACCTATAGGGATTAAGGTTAAAATAGTCGTTAATTATATCAGGATCGTTTTCAACCCTCATGACAAATCACAAATTTACCGTAACCGCCGCGCGTGGCATGTTGCCTTTATTGGCGACTGAACTTGCTGAGATGGGGTTTCAAGATACCAAACAAGAGCAGGGCAATATTCGCTTTATGGGCAGTTTAGAAGATGCCTATAGAGTGTGTTTATGGTCTCGTGTTGCGATAAGAGTATTAATGCCTATCGCCCATTTTTCAGCAAAAACGACAGATGAGCTTTATCAAGGCATTCATGATTTGCCGTGGGAAGATCATATTGATGCTGAAGGCACCACCATTGCAGTTGATTTTAATAGTTTTCGTTCTAAGATCCACCACACACAATACGGCGCGCAGCGCGTAAAAGACGGCATTGTAGATCGATTCCGCGAGCAAACAGGCGAGCGACCTTCTGTTGATTTGCATCAGCCTGACTTGCGAGTCAATGTTTATCTAAAGAATAACCAAGCGATTGTCAGTATTGATTTATCGGGTGAAAGCTTGCATAAGCGTGGCTATCGGGTAGCCAATACTGCTGCGCCATTAAAAGAACATTTAGCCGCAGCAATATTAATGACCGCGCAATGGCCTCGTCTTGCAAAACAAGGCTGGGGATTAGTTGATCCAATGTGTGGTTCAGGTACGATTCTAATCGAAGCAGCCATGATCGCCGCAGATATTGCCCCAGGTAGTCATCGTGATTATTTTGGTTTTTTATATTGGAAACAACATGACAAAGAGGCTTGGAAACGCTTAAAAGCAGAAGCTGAACGTCGTCGTCATAGTGGTTTGGCTCGTCTACCGGTTATTACTGGCGGTGATTCTAATTCTAAGGCTGTTGAAGCGGCACAAGATAATATTGCTGAAATAGGATTATCTGATCGTATTAATGTTGAACAACGTGAATTATTAGACTGGCCCGCACACGCTAAATCACTACCTGAAAGTGGTTTAATCGTCTGTAATCCACCCTATGGTGAACGAATGGGTGATGTCAATGAACTGCATTATTTATATGAAAGTTTAGGCAATATTGTTAGCCAAGCATTGCCTGCATGGCGCACCACCATGATTACCGATAATGAAGCACTAGGCGAATTCACTGGCTTAAACTTATTCGATAGTACACCGTTTGATAATGGTCCAATTCCTTGTCAGGTATTATGTTATCGCGCACCCAGACCTGTTTCCGGTCGCTCTCAACGGTCAGAAACTGTTGAAGAAACTCAACAAGTTGAAACTGAAACAGAAGTGATTATTTCGCAAGATATTGAGTTGTCAGAACATGCCGAAATGTTTGCTAATCGCTTGAAAAAGAACCTAAAACATCTAGGTAAATGGGCGCGTAAGAATAAAATTGAATGTTATCGTCTTTATGATGCAGACTTGCCCGATTATGCGGTGGCAATAGATTTATATGGTGATCATGTTCATGTACAAGAATATGCTCCACCTAAATCGATTGATCCAGACAAAGCGCTGCAACGTTTAAATGATGTGATGCAAATAATCCCGCAAGCATTAGAAGTACCGGCTTCACATGTAGCATTGAAATTACGCCAAAAACAACGTGGCACACAACAATATGAAGCACATGGCACACAAAAGAAACGCTTCAAAGTAGCAGAGCACGGTTTGAATTTCTGGGTAAATCTAACCGATTATTTAGACACGGGATTATTCTTAGACCATAGAATAACCCGACAGATGATTGCAGAACGTGCCGCCGGAAAAGCATTCCTTAACCTGTTTGCTTACACAGGATCAGCAACGGTTTATGCCGCAGCAGGCAATGCCGAATCAACCACTACGATTGATATGTCAAACACCTACCTGCAATGGGCAGAAGACAATATGGCACTTAATGGTTTCACCGCTGATAAGTACAGAAATGTACGAGCGAATTGTCTTGAATGGCTGCAAGAGGCACAACAAGCCCCTGAAAAATATGGTCTGATATTTCTCGATCCACCGACATTTTCAAATTCAACTCGCATGGAAGGTGTGTTTGATATTCAGCGTGATCATGTATCGTTAATCAATATGACAGCGAACCTGTTAACCAAAGATGGCACATTGATATTTTCAACAAACCGTCGTGATTTTAAAATGGATAATGAAGCTTTATCAAAGTTAACGATTAAAGAAATTAGCCGAGCGACATTGCCCAAAGACTTTGAGCGTAATGCTAAGATTCATTATTGTTGGGAAATTAGTAAATAGTTTTTAGTTATCAGGCTTGATTGTTTTGTGTGCCGTAACATCATACAAACTGCCCGAAACATATTTATGCAATATGCTAGATACTAACGTTTGGTAGGGCATGCCTTCAGCTAAAGCTCTTCTTTGGATTGCAGACAAATCCCTGCCTGATAATCGTATATTGATTCGTTTATCTTTCTTAAATGTTGCTGCCGCTGATTGTTCGATAAATTCTTTTCGCTCATCAGTCATTACCGATTCAAATTCACCCGCTTCAAACGCAGTTAAAATTTCTTGCTCTTCTTTATCTAATTGAATTTTTTTCATGGCTTGTCTCCAAGATACTGTTTGGTCGCTTTTCTGCTGGGTACGATTGTTTTAAGGAATATTTCCTCATCATTTTCGACATAAGGAACAAGGTAAGCATAGTCTTCAATTGCAACAATGAACATTCGCTGCGAGGAATACTTTGCCTTGTTAGGATGTGAAATGTCATCAACAAAGCCACCTGACTGCAAGGCGAAAACAATATCTTCAAACGAGATATCTCGTTCTTCAATAAGTTTACGGTTTTTATCAGCATTCCAATTAATTGGCTTCATGGTTTTAACGATAGCATGAATGTGTGCCTATTGCCATCAAAATTAAAGGTTGGTAGCGACGTTACCTAAAAATTTTGAGCGTAATATTTAAGGTTCATCATTATTGTTGGGAGATAGGCTCTAAGTGTATTTACAAGGTTACACTTAGAACTAAGCTAGAGGCAATTAAAATACTACTAATTATTCCCAGTATATAAGATGCTTTACCTAGGAATTTATTACGACTAATTAGGGTCGTTAAATACAGCAAAAATGATACTACTATTCCTATAATTCCAACATTGGTAAAAATACTTAAAGATCCACTAATAAAGTATGCTCCATATCGTGTGCCGTAAATAGCCTGGTTAGAAGATACATTCTCAAAAGTAAGAAATAATAAAAGTCCTATGACACATAGAATTATTAAAATGCCAGCACTATAGATAATAAATTTAATCATTTTGACATTTATTATTTATGAAGAGCTTGCATGTTCTTCAAGCAGTTCCATAATAGATACATCACAGCCCGCACAGCCTGTAACCGCACCAGTAGCAGATGAAATCTTTGCTATATCCGTTGCACCATCTTCAATTAGCTGAATGACTTTCTGTTTTGTTGTGCCGGTACAGAAGCAGATAATGTCTTTCTTTTCTTCTTGTTTCGCCATAATTTATCTTGTTACCGTCATTCTCACGTACGTGGGAATCCAACGATAGTGGCTGGTTTTACTGCTTATGGATCCCCGCATTCGCGAGGATGACGGGAAAGGATGAAGAGTCATTATTTTAATATGTCTTGGCTAACTCAGTAAGCAGGGTCGTTTGGGCAGAAATAGATTCTTCATTTTCGGCACGTTCAACACGCTGATAATGACCATCTTCAGATAAAATCCACGCTTGGCTATTATCAGATAAATAGAGTTCTAAATCTTTAATAATACGTTTCTTCAACTTCTTCTGTTCGATGGGGAAACAGGCTTCTACACGGCGTAGTAGATTTCGCTTCATTAAATCAGCACTGGCGGCCCACACTTCATTCTCACCATCATTTTCAAAATAGAATACGCGGGTATGCTCAAGAAAGCGGCCAACGATACTTCGCACATGAATATTTTCAGATAGGCCTTCAATACCTGGTTTAATACAGCAGGTGCCGCGTACAATAAGGTCGACCGTTACACCAGCAATAGAGGCTTTATAGAAGGACTGAATGATTTCAGGTTCAACTAAGGAATTTACTTTAGCAATAATTCGCGCTGGCTTGCCGGCTTCAGCATGTGTAATTTCACGATTAATACGATCCAACAAACCGTCATGCAGTGTAAACGGTGCATGTAGCAATTTGTGCATTTTTGGAATTTTACCTAGGCTAGTGATTTGAGCAAATAAATTGCTCACATCGGCACCAATTTTTTTATCATTCGTCAGTAAACCATAATCGGTATAAATACGTGAAGTACTGCGGTGATAGTTCCCCGTGCCCAGGTGGATGTAATGGCGTAATTTATTATTTTCACGGCGCAAAATCAATAACATTTTGGCATGTGTTTTATAGCCTACAATACCGTAAACAACATGCACAGCGGCCTGTTGTAAACGAGCGGCTAGGGCAACATTCGCTTCTTCATCAAAACGAGCACGAAGTTCGATGACCACGGTCACTTCTTTGCCGGCCAGTGCGGCTGATACTAAGGCATCAACAATCGGGGATTTTGCACCAGTTCGATAAAGGGTTTGCTTGATGGCTAAAACAGTTGGATCAGCCGCTGCTTGCTTTAAAAAATCAATAACAGGCGAGAATGATTGGTATGGATGATGTAACAGCACATCTTGTTTACGAATGGTGGCAAAAATATCACTGTCAGATGAAACACCTGATGGTCGGCCTTGCGTAAAGTGCTTAAATTTCAAATCTGGACGATCAATTAAGGAATGAAGTGCTTGCACACGACTTAAATTCACCGGCCCGTTGACTAAATAAACATTGTTTTGATGCATGCCACATTGCACACGCAAGAAATCGACCATGTCTTCAGGGCAGTTATGTGCAATTTCTAAACGAACTTCATCACCATAATTTCGGTGAGTTAATTCATCAGAAATAGCGACTAATAAATCGCTGGTTTCTTCAGTATCAATGGCTAAATCACTGTTACGTGTCACTCTAAACTGATAACAGCCTTTAACAGTCATGCCATAAAAGAGATCATCTGCAAAGGCATGGATAATTGATGATAAGAATACAAAGCGGTGTTCGCCTTCTTCATGCAGCTCTTCGGGTAATTGAATAACACGAGGCAATGCCCGTGGTGCTTGAAGAATAGCTGAACTACGATTACGACCAAAAGCATCTTTACCGACGAGGGAAACAATAAAATTTAAACTTTTATTGAGCAGACGCGGGAAGGGATGCGATGAATCTAAACCCATTGGGCTTAGAATAGGCGCCACATCTTCTAAGAAATAGTTTCGTAACCAGATTTTTTGTTCATCTGACCATTTAGCACGCGGTAATATTTCAATAGATTCTTCTGCAAGCGCAGGTAATAGCACTTCATTAAGCACTTGATATTGCTCATCGACCAGCTCATGGGCTCGTTTAGCAATAAGTTTCAATACATCGTGCGCTGTAACTTGATCGGCTTCGAGGTAGGGGTCACCAATTTCAATTTGTTGGATTAATCCCGCGACACGCACTTCAAAAAACTCATCAAGATTAGTGGATGAAATGCACAGGTAATTTAAGCGTTCCAACAAAGGTACATCAGGATCTAAAGCTTGTTGCAAAACACGCCAGTTAAATTCTAATAAACTTAATTCACGATTAAGATAAAGGTCGGGGCTGTTAAAATCGATTTCTTCCATACGTCTATTATATACTGAAATACATAAACGTGCTTTGTATTACCACACATAATAGATGTAATTATATTAATAGTTGCAATAACTTAGGGAGGATACATAAATAATTTATTACCAGCGGTATTTGCCATAGTTTTCAGGATTAGCCCAGTTTTTGCTATTCAACCAGTCTTTTTTACGTTGATAATTTTCAATAGCATAACTAAAAACATGATGTGTTTCTGTGGATTTAACGTGCTTCATTCCTAAAGCTAAATAATCACTTAATTGCCAGCCTTGCTGATTTGAGGCTTCACTATCGCTGATAATGACAATATGTGGAGCATGGCGATTGCGTAATGTGCCTAACCATTGCATTGCTTCTGACTTAGTAAGCGTGTCGATAACGTCACTAACAATGGCAAGGTCAATAGATTGAAGCGAGGTTAATTGCTTTATATCAAAAGGACTATTGAGCACTTGTGTTTGAATATTATGCTCGTTTTGGTAGCAATTTTGTGCTGTTTCACCGACAATTAGCACTGATTTAGCATCGAATTGTTTAATTAAAGGTGAAATTAACGTTGATAAGTGATCGTAGTCAGTCATGACTAAGCAGGATAAAGCATCCACCGAGTTCTGGAAACACAAAAAACTCAGCCAGATGTCGCATGATGAATGGGAAAGTCTCTGTGATGGCTGTGGCAGATGTTGTTTGCATAAGTTGCAAGACGAGGAAGATGGCAGCGTTTATTACACACGCGCCGCCTGTGGTTTGTTAGATATTAAGACCTGTCGCTGTTCAGATTATCCCAATAGACAAGAATTAATGCCTGATTGTCTGCAACTGAGTGTAGAACATGCGGAGCATTTCGATTGGTTACCTGAAACCTGTGCTTATCGATTATTAGCCGAAGGTGAATCACTGCCAGAGTGGCATCCTTTACTGACAGGTGATGCAAATAGTGTGGTTAAAGCAGGCATTTCTGTACGTGAAATAGCGCGATCAAATTGTGATTTAGAGAATCTTATACCCGAAATCATTACCTTTAATGGCCATCAAGTAAAACTAAATGACGCCTGAACAAAGCAAAGAACTGACAGCAAGGCTTGAAAAAGCTGCAACCTATCTATTAAAACTAGATAGGTTTCGCAAGCCAGATGATCTAGCACGACGTTTTGGCTTGCCCATACCCGTTGTCCGCTATTGGTGGCGCAATGTAGAAGATCAAAACAAAACGCCCATTGCTGATCGTGAATTAAGCCCGAAACAAGCAAAAATGATCCGCAAAGCGAGCCAGGTGCTCGATAGTTGGGAAAAAGTAAAACGCTATCGCCCAGCTTGTGGAGCAAAGCTAGCTAATGGCCGAAAATGCAAGCACAGTGTCGTTATTAGACAGCCAGAAGGGTGGAGCATGGGTGCATTAGCTGAACGTTGCCGAATGCATGGCGGCATGGCACGCCGTGTTATTAGAAGAAAAAAAGATATCGAAGATGAAGAATCTTGACTGATACTGTGGAGCAAATAGAAAACGTTCCACTGACGGATATTCCTTACCTAATACCTGAAACACATCAAGCCCAACGCTTATTTCACGGAAGAGGCCATGCCTACCTAGGCCATGAGCATGTTTCAATCGACTGGTTGGCACCTGTAGTACTCATCACCTTATATAAAGCCGTTGATAACGACGATTTAACGCAATTAGCTCAAGACTTATTTTCATCACTAGCAGATTGTCATTCCGTACAGGTTCAATACCGACATTTAAAACATGCACCGTTTGAATTGTTACTAGGTGAAGAATGCTCGCAGACCGTGGTGGAAGAAAACGATCTGAAATATCAAATAACATTAGGCCGCGCTCAAAATACCGGACTATTTTTAGATATGAGAAATGGCCGTCAGTGGGTTCAACAAAACGCAGCCGATGCCAAAGTGCTCAATCTGTTTTCCTACACCTGCGCCTTCTCTGTTGCTGCTTTAGCCGGCGGCGCAGCACAAGTGTTCAATATTGATATGAGCCGCGTGTCATTAACGACAGGGCGTGATAATCATCGATTAAACAAACAAGACACTAACAAAGTGAAGTTTGAAGCCATTGATATCTTTAAATCGTTCGGACGGATAAAGAAACACGGCCCTTATGACTTACTAATCTGCGATCCACCTTCGTTTCAAAAAGGCAGTGTTGATATTAAACGTGATTATAAAAAGATAATCAGACGCATACCTGAATTTATGAACTCAGGTAGTTTGTTAATGCTGTGCTTGAATTCACCTGATTTAGATTCTGATTTTTTAAAACAAACGGTTGAAGCTGAATGTGCTGATTGTCGTTATGTAACTGAAATAACATCGCCAGAAGTTTTTGTTGAAGCAATGGATGGGAAAGGGTTGAAGATTCTGATTTTTAGACTTAAAGGTAGCGAGCTCTTTAATTAAAGAATAACGCCCATTATAATGGTCAGCTAGGTTTTTTGGCTATATGAGCTTATTATTTTTTACTTCGTACATGGATTGGTCCGCTCTAGTTAATAATTGATCCTTATTTTCATTTTCTTGCAACTCGGCAATGCCACAGGAAACACCTACAGTATTGATGCTTCCAATTAATCGCTCTATAAATTTTTGTGCATCAAGGAGGTTGGTAAAAGGTAAAACAACAACAAACTCATCACCGCCCCAGCGCGAAATAATATCGCTACCCCTACTTGTAGAACGAATGGCATTTGCAACACTACGTAACACCTCATCTCCTCGATGATGACCATAACGATCATTAATATTTTTAAAGTTGTCTACATCAATATATATTAAAGAGAGTGAGGATGAGAGTCTGTTAGACAGATTAATTTGTGCATTTAGCATTTTCTCTGCATACCCTCGATTTTTAAGGCCTGTTAAAGCATCAGTTTGTGAGGTCTTCAATATTCGAGAAATTATCTTATATATGGAGAACCCTGTAAGAACGGTAGAACCAAAATATAGATTCCATAAAATCAGAGCATCTTCAATATCTCTAATATAAAATATATAGGCTAGTAAGCCAAAAGCAATAACCATTAAAACTATTGAAAACCTTAAAGAATGAAAATAGAAACTGATAATAAAAATCAATGGCACCATAAAATTAGGATGAGCTAAATATTTCTCATACAATATTAACTCAGTCACAATGAGCATAAGAATAAATAAAGGAAGGTGTAAAACCATAATCCACAAATGAATTGATGTCGGCTTAAAATGGATGTAGAGACTCAAAGCAAAGGCATAACCAAGGTTTATATACAACACCCAGTCATGGGGGGAGACTTCACGTATTGATAGATTAATGCCAAAAATTATTGGAACACCAAATAACATATATTTAGAAAGTAACGAATATTCTCGGCGAGTATCAGCTAAATTTTCTTGAAATTCAGGGCGTAAAGTTCTGCTGAATAAGTTATCGAGCATATTGTTAAATCTAATCAAATGTTTAGTCATACAGCCTTATTACCTTGTCTTTTCCAAAACTTTATTTTTTACTATACATTACTACAGGCACATAATTTATTATGAATATGATTAGTTGTAAACGGGAAACGATTTCCCTGTAATTTTCATATAACAGCTAAACAAGGAAAATAAATCCATTTAAGTAATGGGGTTAAATATTGACATGTATGCAAACTCTTTTCAATACAGTATTTTTATAGATTCCCACTTAAAAGCATGCGGGAATGACGGGGGGGGTAAATGCTGAGGTAGTTATAAATAATCGAGGTTCCTCATCTGCTGCAAAATCCAAGTTTGTTTTTCTCGTAGCTGTGCATTTGGATTATCAACTTTAAACCTTATTGGATTGGGTAGACTACCTGCTAATAAAGCTGCTTGATAAGGTGATAAGTTTTTGGCTGAAACAGAAAAGAAGCGCTGGCTTGCGGCCTCTACACCATAAATATGGTCACCAAACTCGGCGATGTTTACATAGACTAATAATATTCGTTCTTTTGACCAAAAGATTTCAATAAGTAGGGTGAACCATGCTTCAAGGCCTTTGCGCCATAAACTGCGTGAGGGTGAGAGGAACAGGTTCTTAGCCACTTGCTGAGTGATGGTGCTGGCACCGCGTAATTTTCCACCCGATTTGCGAACTTTTACTGCTGACCAGATAGATTTTAAATCAAAACCAAAATGTTGATAAAACAACTGATCTTCGGCTGCAATCACGGCATGGAATATATGGGGTGAGATGGCATCAATACTTTGCCATTGTTGCTGTATTTCGATAAAGCCTTTGTCAGCTTGGTAATCTGCAATGTGTTTTTGCATCATAAATGCGGATGTTGGGATAGGCACAAACCGCAACAAAATAACGATGAGGATTGAGCCACCAATAAAGATCAGTAGGGCATAGAGTAGCCAACGTTTTAGTTTTTGCAGACGTGTTATTTTTTGTTTTTTTGTCATTTAGGGTGATTATTGTAATGCAAATGATCTTAAATTAGGTATGATGAACTTTTTTAATCACATATATATACCGTAATGACAAAGACGTCACTCACCGATTTTAACCAAAATTTCCTGTCATTCTTAGATAATTCACCAACGCCATTTCATGCTGTTTCGACCCTATCTGCTCAATTAGAGGCCAATGGCTTTGAACGTTTAGATGAATTAGATGCTTGGGGTGCATTATCAGCAGGTCAATATTATGTGACACGTAATGATTCGTCGATTATTGCTTTTACACTTCCTAAACCTAGTTTAGCTGAAACGGGTTTTCATATGGTGGGCGCGCATACTGATAGCCCTTGTTTAAAAGTAAAGCCTAAGCCTGAAAAAGTGAAGCATACTTTAATGCAGCTAGGTGTTGAGGTGTATGGAGG
>JBJPGE010000055.1:0-12316 GCA_048595465.1 Methylophagaceae bacterium
TATCATTTACAAGCACTATAAGGTGTTTGCTCAATGGCTCAAAGATGGCATAGAAACACAACAGGTACCGAATAAGGTGGCGGAGGTATTATTGCCACAAGTGGGCACGGTGCAAAATATTTTTGGCTATTTGATCGATTTTATGGGTTTGTTTTTAGATGAAGATAAACCGAACTTCCCACCCAATGTGCGATGGTTGTCTTATGAGAGGTTTGCTAAGACAAATACCTTAGTGGTGAATGCTGGCCCGATGACCGCGGCGTATTTTCTTGAAAGCAGCTTGTGGAATAGGGCGTATGGTGCAGTGCTGACATCTGCCACCTTGCGTGGATTGGGCTTGTTTCAACGTTTTAGAAGCGATTGCGGTTTAAAACGCTTTAATGAAAGCCACTTTCTGGCGGTGGAATCACCTTTTAATTATCAACAACAAGCCACCTTGTCACTGCCAGAAATGAAATCCTTACCGAATGATAACTTTGATGATTGGCAGCGAGAATTAGTCAAAAAAATCCCTACCATTATCGATCAAAATGAAGCCACTTTGGTATTGTTCACTTCAAAGAAAGTAATGGATATGGTGTATCAACAACTGCCAACAGGCTTAGTATCACTTATTTTATTACAAGGTGATAGCTTATCGCCTAAGAATATGTTGGCAGAACATATTAAGCGCACTAAAGCTGGAAAAGGTAGCATAATATTCGGCATGGATAGGTTTGCCGAAGGTGTCGATTTGCCAGGTAATTTATGTAGTCATGTAGTTATAACTAAACTCCCATTCCCTGTTTTCACTCGGCCTATTGAGCAAGCAAAACAAGAATGGATATTACGATCAGGAGGGCAACCCTTTGTGAGCTTGTCTTTGCCTGCGGTGAGTATTAAGCTGATCCAAGCTTGTGGTAGATTGTTACGAAAAGAAACTGATTCTGGACGAATTACTATTTTAGATCGGCGATTGTTAACAAAAGCGTATGGTAAGCAGTTGTTGGAACATTTACCGAATTACAAAATCATTTAATTTGTAAGGTTTTACTCTTTTATGCGTCTATAATCAAGATGCAGATTATTGAAAATAAGATCCGTTCGTCCTGAGCCTGTCGAAGGATGGCGGGCGTGAGTTCATGGTTCGACAAGCTCACCACGAACGGGGAAGAAGATGCAATTTCAATGATCACGGGCATATATACCAAGGTAACAGAAGAGAGCAATGGCAAAAAAAACGGATTATGACTTATGCATTATTGGCGGTGGTGCAGCAGGGCTTGTTACAGCGGCTGGTGCAGCGGCATTGGGTGCTAAAGTTATACTTATTGAAAAGCATCGCTTGGGCGGTGACAGCCTTTATACCGGCTGTGTGCCAAGCAAAACACTGATTCATTCAGCAACTGTGGCAAACACAATTAAAACAGCTGAGCGTTTTGGACTTTCAACTAAGCTAAATTCTATAAATCAAAATGCTGTTATGCAGCGCATTGCTGAGGTCATTAAAACTATTGAACCCAATGATAGCCCTGAACGTTTTCGTGCGATGGGCGTTGAGGTGGTGTTTGCTGAAGCGCAGTTTATTGATAAAGAACGTTTGCTAGTTGAAGATCGTGAAATAACCTCCCGTAAGTTTGTTGTAGCCACCGGTTCAAGGCCGTTTGCGCCGCCCATTTCAGGTTTAGATAGTATTGATTATTTCACCAATGAAACAATTTTTAATATCACGGAAAACATTCCCCATTTAATCGTTATCGGTAGCGGTGCAATTGGTTGTGAAATGGCGCAAAGTTTTGCTCGTTTGGGTTCGAACGTTAGCCTAGTAAGCAATACTGGAATATTGCCTAGAGAAGATGCCGATATGAGTGCTGTAGTTGAGCAGCAATTTACAAACGATGGTATTGATTTACATTTAAATTCAAATATTAGCTCAGTTGAAAAAACTGATTTAGGCTTGAAAGTTTATTTAGATGATTCAACTGTGGTTGAAGGAACACATTTATTAGTGGCAACAGGACGCCGTGCTAATATCGAAAGCCTAGGCTTAGATAAAGCGGGAGTTGGAATAGAAAATGGGCGATTAGTGCTCGATGCACGGTTGCGTACGACTAATAAAAAGGTTTTTGCTTGTGGAGATGTAGCGGGGCCTTATCTGTTCACTCATATGGCAGAACATCAAGCAGGCATTGTGTTGAGAAATACCTTGTTTCATTTGCCAGCCAAAGCTCAAAATAATAATATTCCTTGGTGCACCTTTACTGCGCCAGAGCTTGCTCGTGTAGGCTTGTCGGAAGAGGAAGCGCAGCAATCCGGTATTGAGCATAGTGTCTATACTTTTCCTTTTTCTGATCTTGATCGCGGTATTACGGATGGTGAAACTAATGGAATGGCAAAAGTCATTACCTCACCAAAAGGTAAGCTCTTAGGCGCTTGTATAGTAGGGCCTCACGCTGGTGAATTGATTGCTGAATATATTTTAGCCATCTCTCAGGGATTAAATATCTCAGCATTGAGCAATACTATTCATATTTATCCTACTTTGGCTCAAATTAATCGACGTGTAGCAGATCAACGAATGAAAGAATCACTCACTCCAAATCGGAAAAAGTGGATTAAACGCTTATTTGGTTTGCGTGGAGAGCAGTCATGATTAAAAAACTGTTGATTGTTGCCGTATTACTCGGCCTTATTGCTTTGTTCTTCTTCAATGGCGGCCAAGAATATGTCAGTTTTGATAGCCTTAAACAGCATAAAGAAGAACTGTTAGTTTATGCTCACGCTAATTTCTGGCAAGCATTCTTTATTACTGGCGGTATTTATATTCTATCAACCATGCTGAACCTGCCAGGAGCAGCCATTATGTCTTTGGCGATTGGCTTTGTTTTTGGTCGATGGTACGGCACATTATTAGCTTCAACTGCTGCCACTATTGGTGCTGTTTTAGTATTTTGGATAGCGCGTTATTTAGTGGCTGATTGGGCTAGACCAAAGCTAGAAAAGATGAAGTCGACGCAAAATATTATGGCAAAACTGCAAGATGATGCCTTTAGTTATTTGTTATTTATGCGTGCCGTGCCGTTATTTCCATTCTGGTTTGTTAATATGGTGTTTGCCTTTAGCCCAATAAAAACGAAACAATACGCAATTGGTACCTACTTTGGCATGTTGCCGGTGAGCTTTGTTATTGTGAATTTAGGGCAGTCACTCTCGACTGTTAATTCTATGGATGAATTGTTTACTACTGAAGTGATATTGTCATTTGTATTGATTGGAGTAATGGCATTAGTAACTTCAATAGTGATGCGTCGTCGCAATCATAAAATTGCTGCTGAAGCAGCTGAATCAATATGATCGAAACACTGCCATATCTAGGAAATTCCAGCTTTCCTAGCTTAGTTCGAGGACATTTAGAGGTTATTCAACTTAATCTTGGTTATTTATGCAATTTAAGTTGCCTGCATTGCCATGTCAATGCAGGCCCTAAACGTACAGAGTTGATGAGCAAAGAAACCATCGATCAGGTGTTAGACCTAGCTAAAAATACAGCAGTGAAGACACTTGATTTAACAGGTGGTGCGCCTGAAATGAATCCGCATTTTAAATATCTAATTCGAGAAGCATCTAAGCTTGGTATTACGGTTATTGACCGTTGTAACTTAGTCATTTTAGAAGAAGAGGGTTATGAAAATCTAGCTGAATTTTTAGCAGAACACAGCGTAACAGTGGTGGTCTCCTTGCCGTGTTATTTAGAAGAAAATGTCGATAAACAGCGTGGTAACGGCACGTTTCAAAGTAGCATGACCGCACTAAAGTGTTTAAATGCACTGGGCTATGGTCAAGACAATAGTGACCTGAAATTAGATTTAGTATTTAATCCACAAGGTGCAGCACTGCCACCTGAACAGAAAGCGCTAGAAGCGAGTTATAAAACACATTTAAAAGAACAATATGACATTGTATTTAATCAGCTCTATACCATCGCTAATATGCCGATTAAGCGTTTTGGTAGTACGCTTATCAGTAAAGGTCAGTTTGATGATTATATGCAGCTACTGGTTGAAAGTTATAACCCTGCAACACTACAGCAAGTAATGTGTATCAATACTATTAGCATTGATTGGCAGGGTTATGTGTATGACTGTGATTTTAACCAAATGCTTGACTTATCTTTAGCTGATAAATCAAGAAAAACTCATATTGCAAACTTGCTGGAAAATGGATTAAAATTCGATAAAATTGCTACCCGTCAACATTGTTATGGCTGTACTGCAGGGCAAGGTAGCAGTTGCAGCGGCGCACTCTCGTGACAACGCAATGATTCATCTTTTACCTCATCTCGGCGTTATTTATGTACTCAAATGGTCTCATATTCGTATATGCTCACATTTTCCGTGCAAAAATGCCTTGATATGAGGCAAAATCTAAAACATTGAGCTATCACGATCTATATATAATTTTAAAGAATTGAATAAGGAACCAAGATGGAAGTAGAACACAGCGTATTAGATCGTTACTCAGAAGGGGCGGAGGAGGTTCAGCCTGACTTATGCTGCCCGGTAGATTATGACGCGACATTGTTAAAATTATTGCCACAAGAAATTATTGATAAAGACTATGGCTGCGGTGATCCTTCACGATATGTTAAAGAGGGTGATGTGGTACTGGATTTAGGTGCTGGATCAGGTAAGATTTGTTATATGGCCGCACAACTTGTCGGTGACAAGGGTAACGTTATTGGCATTGATATGAATGACGATATGTTAGCTTTAGCGCGTAAATATCAAGCAGAAATGGCAGAGAAGTTAGGCGGCGATAAAGTCACATTTGTTAAAGGCTTAATTCAAGATTTGGCAGTGGATTTAGATGCCGTTGATGCACAACTTAAACAAGCACCCATCAGCGATGCTGAAAGCCTAATTCGTCACCAAGAATGGCAACAGAAACAGGCTAATGAAAATCCTCTTATCACCAATGATAGCATCGATTTGGTTGTTTCGAACTGTGTATTAAATTTAGTACAAGACAGTGATAAAATAAAGATGATCGAAGAGATTTTTCGGGTCACTAAACCCGGCGGTCGTGTTGCTATTTCGGATATCGTTAGCGATGAAACTGTACCGCAGCATCTTAAAGACGATCCTACTCTATGGAGTGGCTGTATCTCCGGTGCATTGCAAGAGCAAGAAATGTTAGATGATTTTATTAAGGCCGGTTTTGTAGCCGTAGCCTATGACAAATGGGAAAACGAGCCGTGGCAAGTCGTAGAAAGCATTGAATTTCGCTCTGTAACCATTACAGCAACTAAGCCGAAAGCTGATCCTTGCTTAGATGTCGGTCATGCTGTTATTTATCGCGGCCCTTATTCCGAAGTTTATGATGATGAAGGCCATGTTTACCCACGTGGTCAGCGTATTGCTACCTGCGCTCGTTCATTTGAATTGATGACACAAGGTGTTTATGGTGATGATTTTATTGGCATCACACCTAAGGTATTGCAAGAGCCTAAAACATGGTGTTCACCTGCTGGTACGATTAGACCCGCTTCTGAAACCAAAGGTGGAACGCATACAGGCTCTAGTGAATGCTGCAGTGATGAAACGGATTGTTGCTAAAAGATATGGCTAAAATAAGCATCATCATTCCCACTTATAATGAAGAAGTAGGGATTATTACGTTTTTAACTAAACTACAGGTAATGCGCCCGGAGTGTGAATTGATCGTCGTTGATGGTGGTAGCGATGATGATACCGTTAGCTTGGTTGAATCATTTGTTGATGACGTAGTGCGTTCAGATAAGGGTAGGGCCATACAGATGAACGTAGGTGCGGCAATGGCTAGCACACCGATATTGCTATTTTTGCATGCTGACACTTTCTTGCCAAAAGATGCGATGGAACAAATTCAGCAGGCCATGGAGAAAGGCTTTCAGTGGGGGCGGTTTGATATCAAACTTAGCGGAAAATCGCTTGTTTTATCATTTGTTGCTTGGATGATGAATAAACGCTCCTGTTTAACAGGGATTGCTACTGGAGATCAGGCTTTATTTGTGGATAAAACAGTGTTTGATGAACTAGGAGGGTTTGCCGATATAGCCTTAATGGAAGACATCGAGTTATCATCGAAATTAAACAAACAAACAAAGCCTTACTGCGTGAAAACAAAGGTCATCAGTTCCAGTAGGCGATGGTTAAGCTTTGGTGTGGTGAAGACTATATTATTGATGTGGTGGCTACGTTTACGCTATTTTTTAGGCACAGACCCAACTGATTTAGAACAGCTTTATAGAAAGGGTCGGTTTTGGAAGGCTTAGATCGTTTAACTATTTTTATTGCTATTTTAGTAGTTATGATTACATGGGAGATAATAGCCCCACGCCGACAAATATCGATATCACGCTGGCAGCGTTGGTCAGCTAATTTTACACTTTCGATTCTAAGCATGCTGTTAATGCGTATTACCATCGCAACGGCTGCAGTATGGGCGGCTAATAAAGGGCTTGAAAATAATTGGGGCCTATTACACCTTATTGAACTACCAACTATATTAAGTTTTGCAGTCAGTATCGTATTACTTGATCTTGCAATTTACGGTCAACATCGCGCTTCTCATCGCTGGTCATGGCTATGGCGCTTTCACAAAGTGCATCACACCGATCTTGATTTTGATGTCACCACTGCAATACGGTTTCACCCAATAGAGATATTTATTTCAATGTGTTACAAGGTACTTTGCATCTTAATTATAGGTGTTGATCCGGTTGCAGTTATTGCATTTGAAATCATATTAAGTAGCTGCGCCTTGTTTAATCACAGCAATATTAAGATTCCATTAGTAATTGATAACGTTATTCGATTCTTATTAGTCACACCTGATATGCATCGCGTACATCATTCCGTAATTCAATCTGAGAGAGATAGTAATTACGGCTTTTCTATTAGTATTTGGGACAGGTTATTTAAAAGCTACATGGCTCAGCCGAAACAAGGTCATAAGGAAATGACAATAGGCCTGCCTCAATACCGGCATGTAGATGATGTTAGCATACAAAAATTACTCTTAATGCCAATTATACCTGTAAGCAATGATATTACAGATTTATAGCGCTCATACTGAATATGCTGACGGCGTTATATTACCAAGCAATAGAGCGACTATTACGTTGATAATATGCCTTGCCAGCCCATCCATTACAAACACTAGAAAACTGTAATTTCAATGATTACAGGTATGAACGTGCAATATAAGTATCCAGACACTGCAATTCTAGTTTTCTGCAAAGCCCCAGTAGCAGGGCAGGTAAAAACACGCTTAATGCCAGAGCTAACTGATCGCCAAGCAGCCGAGATACATATTGAGTTAACAAATGGAATATTATCATTGTTATCTAAGAGTCAGCTTAGCCCAATCCAGCTTTGGTGTAGCCCCGATACAAGTCATCCCTTTTTCGAGCAATGCGCTATTAAATACGGTGTATCACTACATCTTCAGCAAGGAAATGATCTTGGTGAACGTATGAACCATGCTATTCATACCGCTTTAGAAATATCGTCTACAGTATTATTGATAGGTTGTGACTGTCCAACTTTTGAATCTAATGATTTTGAATTTGCAATTACGGCATTACAAGCAGAAAATGAAGTTGTTATTGCGCCTGCTAAAGATGGTGGCTATGTGATGATTGGAATGACACAAGCAAAGCCTCAGTTATTTTTAAATATGACATGGGGTCATGAGCAGGTATTAAATAATACTCGCCAACGGTTGGCTGAGTTAGGTTTAAAATATATTGAAACACGTCAACATTGGGATGTTGATACGGTTACTGACTTACAATGCTATCAATCATTATAAATAGGACCAAAACATGACTATGACACGACTTATTACGCTTGTTCTCCTTGGATTGCTATCGTGGTTTCTATTTACGGTAGCAAAAAATGCAGCGATAGATATAACTGAAAGTGAGCAATTCAAGTTAGGCAATGCTGTCATCGCTGAACATCGCTCAGAGAATAATAAAGCAAGAGACATTTATCGTAACCCGGGTAAAACCCTCGCATTTTTTGGTATTCAGTCTGATATGTCTGTGGTTGAAATCTGGCCAGGGAAAGGCTGGTATACCGAAATTATTGCACCGTTAATTAAATCAGGAAACGGTCAATTTATAGCGGCAGGATTCCCTCAAAATGCTGGGCCAGAATGGCGTCAAAACATGCAAAAAGAATATCAACAATGGTTGGAATTATCTCCTGCGCAATATGACCAAGTAAAGGTAGTTGAGTTAGGCCCTCCTTCATATTGGCAAATAGCACCGAATGAAAGTGTTGATGCTATTCTAACCTTTAGAAATGTTCATAATTGGTTAAAAGGAGGCTATGAATCTGAGATGTTTACCGCTTTTTATACGGCCTTAAAACCTGGGGGCATATTAGGTGTAACTGATCATCGGGCACTTTCTGGAACAGATTTAGAAACGATGAAAACGTCGGGTTATCTTACTGAGAAATTAGTCATTGAATTAGCTAAAAAAGCAGGCTTTGTATTAGAGGCAGTATCAGAAATTAATGCTAATTCGCTTGATAATACGCAGCATCCCAAAGGCGTTTGGACATTGCCGCCAACACTGCGGTTAGGCGATGAAGATCGTGAGAAATATTTGACTATCGGTGAAAGCGACCGAATGACGTTGCGTTTTAGAAAACCTGAAAAATAGTAATATTAAGTGATGAGAAACTCTCATCACTTAATATTTTTTGTCTTAGTCTGTACGGCTAGTAACTTCTAATAAGTGATAACCAAATTGTGTTTGAACAGGGCCTTGTACTGTATTAACAGGTGCTGAAAATACAACGGCATCAAACTCAGGCACCATCATACCAGGGCCAAACTCACCTAGATCACCACCTGATGCACCAGAAGGGCAAGATGAATTTTCTTTTGCTACATCTGCAAAGTCTGCACCTTCTTCAATTTCTCTTTTAAGCTCAAGACACACTTCTTCACTGTCTACTAATATATGTCGTGCAGTTGCTACAGCCATAATGTTATTCCTACAGTTTCAAAACCGCAAGTATATCAGTTATCGTATTTGGTAACGACTACCCGATACAATATAGCCTTGTCCGTAGCTGTTATAGCACATTGTACCGCCTATTTTTTGATACCGACCATATCCATCAACTACGGTTTTGGATACTTGGTGACACGGTTTTGTATATGATGAATGGCTACTGTAGTTGTTATTATTACGATAAGAATTTATTGGATAAGACGGGTAAGCATAGTGTTTATAACTATAAGAATTACGATGGCCATAACCATAGTTATGATGTCGATATGAATTATGCTGTCTGGAGTTGTAATGCTTGTTATTGTGTCCTCCAGAGCTATAGCCCAGTGTCAAGCTACCTGCTGTCGAAGACGTGGAAATCAATCCTAATAAGATAGAAGAACTGATTACTAATCTGTTTGTTTTATTAAAGAATTTCATAATTAACTCCTTATATTGTTATTTGCAGTGTATCAACCTAAGATGAATGTAGCCTGAATAGCGATAACTGCGAAGTAATTCATAATTTAGTCCAGGCTGAATACAATATCGTTCGGATGAAATGCAACCCAAGCAAACCAGAATGAAGTTACTGTGGGTAATTCATTACCTTGTGCATCCGAGATACTGGCACTTTTATATTGTTTGCTATAGCGGATAATGAGCTCCTTACCAGCAACATTATCATTCAGGTCACCCTCAAGCTGTTCAAGCTCTGAAAAGGGGTAAGCTTTAAATTTACCATCAATTTCAATACTAATGATTAATGCTTTAGGATGACGACTATCATCTTGTGCAACAAGGGGAAACCAAACACTACTATCTAGTTCATAGCCCGCATATGGGTTATGGGTATAGTCACGAGAGTAACCCGTATCTGTTGATAAGACTAAGCTTTCAGGATGACGTTGTTGCCAATTTTGCCAACTGGTATGACTCAAGCTAACTAGTTTTAAGCGATGACCTATTAATGGACCGCTAATGGCAGTACTCATGATTTGTGACCATAAGCTATTCGTCTCACGGTCGTAGAGCAATACATCGCTATTATAAAGCAAGCCGGACACGCCAAAACTAAGCTTATTACCATTTATATTAGATAGGTATGCAATACCACTATTACACAAAGGACAGTAGGTTATTGCTATAGGCTGACCATCAAAATCATCATTAACAATTTCATGAAAATTCAAAATTTTAATCGGATATGCTTTAACGACACCCTGATAATTAAGCCCTAGAATGCGATCTGAAGCATCTAAATAATCAACAGCCTTGCTAACGATAAATTTAGGATTATCAATAGATGGAATTCCATCCTTAGCAGGACCACCTGATAGGATTAGATCTGTATCTACAGAGGCATTACTCAGATCGAAACCATTATTATCCAAGCCAAAGCGATTGAATAAAACTACGCTGAGTATAATCACTAAAATGGCTAAGATAATTTTTTGCATTTTATTCCAAATAAACGCCTTGCCATAAAGACGTTCATAACAAACAAAAGTTACAGGTGTATGTTTGGAAAGGGTGGAAGCTACTCGCTAATGTTTAGTGTATTGCCGTCAAATTCAACAATATCTCCAGCCACAATTTTCTTGCGCTTTTGTAGCTCTATATTGCCATTAACTTTAACAAGACCGCTTGCAATAACCTTTTTTGCTTCAGCTCCGCTAGAAGCTAAGCCCTCAAATTTTAGAATTTTAAATAACTCTGTTGGGGTACGCTCTAATATAACGGTAGTGGTATTTTGGCTCATAAATATAATCTATTTAGTAAAAGATAGTTTATTATAGTAGATATTGATAATCATACAAAGTAAGCACGATGGCTAATGACACAAATAAACGACTTGATGATGTTGTGGCACAAGCTAAAAAATATCAAAAGGAACGCGAGCAATCTTATCGCGGCAGAGCATTAAAACTATATCCTTGGGTTTGTGGCCGCTGCTCACGTGAATTTACCAATCAGAACTTACGTGAATTAACCGTCCATCACCGTGATCATGATCATGACAATAATCCTAGTGACGGAAGCAACTGGGAACTACTCTGCCTTTACTGCCATGATAATGAGCATTCCCGGTATATTGAGCAAGTGCGTTACGGAAATACAGAAACTGCTTCAAACAAAACATCAGCAACTCATAATCCTTTTTCAGAATTAAATACTCTTTTAAAAAAATAGCATCTATAAATTATCTAGGAGACTCACTTGAAAGGGAAAATGAAACTTGTCACTGATATATTACAATTTGTAGTCGTGTTAGCCATTTTTTATCCTGTATATTATTATTGGGATACAAGCAAAGTAGATAAGTTTTGTACTAACTTAGAACCTGGAATGACACGACAACAACTCATTGAGTTGGCTGACAAAGAAAATGTTAAATTAATTGGGCCTGTTGATGCATTTCGAGGTGCCGTCTGGCACGCCCGAATTGCTGCTTTTTCTGGTTTCTCAGATTACTACTGTGAAATTAAAGGCGTAGCTAATGTGATTGTCTCAATTCAAGATATTGATTAAAGCTTAGTTAACCAGCACCAACGTAGTTAATCATAATACCCGCAGCAACAGCTGAGCCGATAACCCCCGCTACATTTGGCCCCATTGCATGCATTAATAAGAAGTTATGAGGATCAGCTTCCAAACCTAATTTATTAGACACGCGAGCAGCCATAGGCACTGCTGATACACCTGCAGAACCAATTAATGGGTTAATGCCACCACCGCCAATCTTATTCATAACTTTTGCCATGATAACGCCTGAAGCAGTACCAATCGAAAAGGCACCTAAACCAAGTAGTACGATACCTAGTGTTGTAATATCAAGGAATTTATCAGCACTTAGTTTTGAACCCACTGCTAAACCTAGGAAAATAGTTACGGTGTTGATTAATGAATTTTGTGTAGTGTTGCTTAAACGATCAACTACCGCACATTCTTTCATTAAATTACCAAAACAGAACATACCTAACAATGGCGCAGCGTCAGGAAGTAAAAAGGCAACTAAGAGTAACAATAAAAGTGGGAAGATTATTTTCTCGCGGTGTGAGACCTCGCGCTGCTGTACCATTTTTATTTTACGTTCTGACTCGGAAGTCAGTGCTCGCATAATAGGTGGTTGGATCAGTGGTACTAAAGCCATATAAGAATACGAAGCTACGGCAATTGCACCTAGTAAATCTGGCGCAAGTTTGCTGGCAACATAGATAGATGTAGGCCCATCAGCACCCCCGATAATGCCGACTGCAGCAGCATCTGCCAAACTGAAATCCA
>JBJPGE010000056.1:0-11619 GCA_048595465.1 Methylophagaceae bacterium
ATTATTGAGCAGATGCGAGAATTCTCTACGGGTGAAAGACCATCGACGGTAATGTTTCATCACGTAAACGGCTATACCCAAGAAGAAATTGAGTTAATGGCGGCTTATTTCGCTAAGCAATAATCAATTATGTCATTCTCGCGCATGCGGGAATCCAACGATATTAGCTATTTGCACAGCCCATGGATCCCCACGTGCGTGAGGATGACGATTAAAAAATTATTGCTGACAATTAGGGCAGAAGAAGGTAGCGCGTTGTAATTCTTTATAATGCTCAACAGTTCCACTGCATTGAGTGCAAGCTTCACCTTTCCGGCCATATACATTTAACTCTTGTGCGAAATACCCTGGGTTGCCATCACTCTTTCTAAAATCTTTTAAAGTCGTTCCTCCAGCTTTTATTGCTTTTTGCAGTATTGTTTTAATTGCTTTGACTAATAATGCACACTGTTTTTTATTCAGTTGATTTGCTGTGGTCTTAGGGTGAATATTTGCCAGAAATAGAGATTCACTGGCATAAATATTCCCCACACCGACAACAACTTTCCCATTCATTATTAATGTTTTAATACTACATTTACGTGAACGTGTTTGTTGATATAAATAGTCAGCATCAAATTCATCATGGAGTGGCTCGGGGCCAAGGTGACTCAATGATTTATGCTGTTCGATAGGCTCAGTTGTCCATAATACGGCACCAAAACGACGTGGATCGTTATAGCGAAGTAGCTGGCCATTATCAAACTGAATTTCAAAATGGTCGTGCTTTTCTGCTTGGGGTGCGGTCTTTGATTCTAAAATCCGTAATTTTCCCGACATACCGAGATGAACGATTAATGTGCCGGAATCACATTGAAATAATAAATATTTAGCACGACGTTTAATAGAATTTACAGACTGACCTTTAAGCGTTATTGCCAGATCAGATTCAATAGGCCAACGCAGCGAGAAATTACGAATAGTAACATCGGTAATGGTTGCTTGCTCTATATAAGGGCTGATGCCACGACGTGTAGTTTCAACTTCGGGTAATTCAGGCATCAGGCAATAGTTGTTGCATTATTGAGAGTGGGAATTGATAGCTTAACTGCTGTGATGGACTGTTTAGATATAAGGTTCTGTTATCTTTTTGCAACTGAAGTTCAACGGGCTCTGTTTGGTCTTGAAACCAAATAATTATTTTATGTGGTTCAGATAAAGGTAATTTGGCTGTGCTTAACGGAAGCACTTGTAATGCATAGGCATGTTGCCATGCATCAATAAGAATAGTTAATTGATCAGCCGATAAGTTGCCACTAACCCAACGGCCACCTTTTTGTTCAATGGTGATGTTGTCAGTTGAAATGGTGTTATCGGCGTTAGATTTTGGCATAATTAGCTTTGAAATCTGCTTATTCAGTGGAATAAGTTTGTTATCAATAAAACTAGCCGCATTGGCATTAAGCAATGGTGCCACACTATCATCAATTAAATGAATAACATCATTGTGTAAAACATAACGCCGTTTGCTGATAGATTCAATGTTACCAAATTGGAAATGGTCATTATTCAGTTTTAATACTGTATTGGTATTATCAAAACCAAGTTGGGCTAGCGTAGTATCATCAGCGTGGTTAAGTTGGGCGTGGCTGCTCGCGTTTAGGATGGATAATAACAACTTAATACGCGTGTTATTGGCTGGTGCATTGATGGGCTGCACCAGCTGCCAGTAAGTTTTATCTTTTTGTATAGAAATGGGATCCAGGCCATGTCGGAAAATACTTATTCGCGTAACCTCATCGTGTGAGATCGCACTTAAAGTTTGTTGCTGTTGTTGTGTGGATATGTCGTGGTTAAGAAACCAATATAGGCCAAAAACTAAGGCTATTAAAAAGATGTTGAGCAGATAACGTGATTTCATCTTCTACGTCGAGCCCACCATAACCAAAATCCAATTGTTAACAATAGTAGAGGGACTGCAATTAAAAATCCAAGTCCTATAACAAGTGACTGGCTTTTTGAGAGTGTTAATTGGTTATCGATAGTGGTTTTTAGAGGAATAGAGATAAGTTTATCATCTTCAACTAACCAATTTATTAAGGCGACACCGAGTTCAATATTTGAGGCGTTACCAATATAGGTATTTGATAAAAAATCACCATCGCCAATAACGGCAATGCGTTGCTCGGCATCATGTTCATCACTAAATCGCGTTAATAAGTAAGCAAGATTAAGTGGACCAGCAGTATCATTCCCTAAATCAAAAATAGGAGCATCTTGTTCATCGAAGGCAGCTGTTTCACTCCAAGTATTGTCTTGCGTGGTTAATAATGGCAGTGTTTGCCAATCTGTATTTTCAGTATGATGTTCAATGGCAATCGCTTGAGGGTAGAGGGTAACGCCCGTCGTGGCAATACCGATGGGGTGATTGGCATAATTTGTTATCAATACAAATTGTGGATCAGTGATGCCTAATGTTTCTGCATTGGGGTCAAGAACAGTGCCAGGCACAAACTCAATTCCTAACTGCTCGGCAAGGCTATTTAGGTGGTGGTAGCTATCAGGCTCTGCTAACCATAATAAATTACCACCTTGATCAATATAATCTTTAATCAACTGTATTTCACCTTCTAGCCATGCTTGTTCGGGGCTAGCAATAACAACCGCAGCTGTATTTGCAGGGATTTGGCTATGCTCGACTAGATTTAATCCTCGAAATCGAATGCCCTTTTGTTTGAGCTGTTCGCCCCAAGTGCTCAAATTATAATTAGCTTGGTTGAGCGGTGTACGTTCGCCATGGCCTTCAATAAAGACTAGCCATTGTTCTTGTTGGCGTGAAACAGAAATAATGGCATTGGTTAAAGATTGTTCAGAAAGGTCATAAACATGCTGTTGTTTTTCACCCAGCGTAATAACCATTTCACCTTGCTGTTGAATGTTAAGGCTGCGAACAAGATCAGGTGAAAAGTCTGGATTGATATATTCAATGACGAGCTTGTCTGTATGACGCTGGTAGCGTTCTAAAATAGATACAAGTGTATCTCGATATTCATTATTTTGACTGATAAAAGCTTGAATAGTTATTTCTTCATCAAGCTGAGCAAGTAAGTCTTTAGTGGTACTAGATAAACTGTGGCGACTATTGGCAGTCCAATCGCTATGCCGGTCTGTTTTTAGGCTCAGTTGAGCCAGTAGTATCACAATGGCAATAAGCAGTATGTAGAAAATACCATTTTGTATTTTTAACTGTAGTTTAGTTTTAGGTGTGATTTTCATTAATTGAGACGCTCAGAATCAAGATGACGAACGGTAAGAATTAAAAATACAGCAATTACAATTAGGTAATAAGCAATATCTCTAGTGTGCACTTCACCTTGCAATAGAGGTTGGTAATGATTCAATAATGATAGCCAACTAAACAGATTGCTTGATTGTGATGCCCAGTCGATAATCCATAATAAAAATAAGGTGGCAAATGTTGTGATGGCCGCAATGGTTGGCTGCTTAGTCAGAGAAGATAAAAACAAACCTATCGCCGTGAAGCTGGCAACGAGTAAGGTTAAACCTAAAAATGCTGCTGCTAATAGACCGAAGTCTAGATTACTTCCAACGGCCAGAGACAGAGGCATAAGGCTCAGTAATAGTAAGAATATGATGAAGAATCCCAAAGTGCCTAAAAATTTCCCTAGTACAATTTGAACCATAGAAAGTGGGGCAGACAATAAAAGAGGCAGGCTTTCATTACGCCTTTCTTCAGCAATGAGCCGCATGGTAATAAGAGGCGTAAGTAACAGTAGAATAGTTGCAGCATTATTTAATAACGGCGTTGCAATCAGTTCTGTGACACCTGGTGCACCTGGGATGGCAGATATTTTTGCTTGAATTTGTATAAAATAATCGATGTGCGTTAAAAATAAATAAGCAAGAATCACTTGGCTAAATGCCAAAATGACCCATGCTAAAGGTGATCGAAATAATCGATAAAGTTCATTTTTAGCAAGTGCCCACATTATGCATGCTCCATGGCAGAATTTTCTTGCTGAATAATATTCATAAATGCATCTTCTAAAGAGTGTTGCATAGGTGTGAGCTCTGTTAATTGCCAATGGTGTTTTACAGCTTGATTAAGCAATAATTCAGTAGGATTGTTATCAGGTTGATAATGCAGTTTAAACTGCGTAGGTGAAAGCGTTTCTACAGAAGTCACGCCTTCTAATGTGTAGAGCTGCACGCGTGTTGGCGGCGAGTTTAGCGACACCAATAAACTTGATGCTTGCATATGTTGGCTAAGGCCAGAAAGTGAATCGCTAAAAATCAATTTTCCTTGATTAATGATTTGTACGCGATCACACAATGTTTGAACTTCAGGCAGAATATGGGTCGAAAGAATAACGCTATGTTCCGTCGCTATATCACGGATTAAATGCCGAATTTCTTTGATTTGAATAGGATCTAAGCCTGATGTAGGCTCATCAAGAATTACTACTGCGGGTGAATGAATAATGGCTTGGGCAATGCCGACCCGTTGTTGAAACCCTTTTGATAAATGGCCTATTAGTCGATGGGCTACATCCTCTAGACCGCAGCGCTCAATAGCAATATTGACAGCGACTTTCTGCTTTGATGATGATATTTGGTTTATTTGGGCACAAAAAGAAAGGAATTCTACAACAGTGAGTTCTTTATATAAAGGTGGTTGTTCAGGCAAATAACCAATATGTGCTTTGGCTTGCTTGGGTTGTGTTAATAAATCATAACCATTAATGGTTATTTCACCGTAACTAGGCGCTAAATTGCCACTGAGCATCTTCATAGTGGTGCTTTTACCTGCACCATTTGGTCCTAAGAACCCTAGAACTTCACCTTTATTAATACTAAAACTAACGTCATTCACAGCATGCTGAGTGCCGAAAATTCGAGATAAGGTGGTGACTTTAAGAAGAGGAGAATCTGACATAAATTAAAGTGTTTTTTGGATATCAATCGCCCATTGAGTTGCGTTTAGGTATGCCTCCCCAAAATCTGCAATACTTATGGGCGGCGGTTCTATATTATCCCATAATCCGCGTTCACAGAGCATAACTATTTTCAGCATTTCACCTAATTCACCCTGCTGATCTAATAATGCTTTTTTTACAGCTTCATTAAGTGGCAATACTTTAAGCAATTCATCTGTTGGATGCAGTAACATTGCTTCAATTGTAGAAAATAAGCCCACAGTAAAAGCTGTTTCAGGACTAGCATTAAAATCGCTTGCCAAGTTCTCACACATTTTAGCTCTAACTAAGGTGAGCGTCATCAATTCTGGAGTTATTGGGTTGATGGAGTGTAGTGCGATTAATGTTGTCCATGATTTGATAGTGTCAAAGCCTAAAATAACTAAGCCACGCTTGATAGAATCAATTTTCTCAGGCAGTGCAAAGGCTGCTGAGTTGAGTAATTTAAGTAATTTATAACTTAAACTTACATCGTGACTAATTAATTCTTCAACTTCATCAAAATCAGTAGCGGGATCTTGTAGCTTGCCAATTAGATTTAAAATATTAAGATGGCTACTAGGTAAAGGGGTATTTTTGATAAGGAGTGGTTTACTAAAGAAAAAGCCTTGAAAATAATCAAACCCCAATGCTTTGCATTGTTCGAACTGCTGCTGCGTTTCTACTTTTTCAGCTAATAGTTTTACATTTTCTTGTTTTAATAAATCTACGTGTTGTTTGAGTTCTTCAGAGCTTAATAACAGAATGTCAATTTTAATGATTTCAGCGAGATTAATTAGTGGCCATAAGGACTCATCAAAAATAAAATCATCTAGGGCTACTTTATAACCTTGTGAAACCAATTTCTCTACGGCATGAATAACTTCAGTGTCAGCAGCAATATCTTCTAAAATTTCTAATACAACTTGATCGTGGGCAAAAGGGAGGGGATCGCCTTTGATAAGTAGACTGCGCGTCATATTTATAAAGGCAAGATGATTGCCTACTACTTTTTCGATGCCAATATCTATAAAAGCATTATTGATGACTTGATTAGTGGCTAAGTCACCTACTTCAGAGTGTATGGATGTATTACTCATATCCATAATTTCACCACGATACAAAAGCTCATAAGCGTAGGTATTTAAGTTTCTATCAAAGATAGGTTGTCGAGCAAAAGCAGAATTATGGTTTGTAGTATTCAAAGAAGGCCTTAGATCCATATCCTAATAGCTAGATGGTAACGTATTGACCAATATAAAAAAACCGATCTATTCGAGATTTTATAAGGATTAAATAGTAAAAACTATAAAAGTAGGGGAAAGTCACTAAAGAAATAGACCTGCACTATAGCCGGAAGACCAGGCCCATTGAAAGTTATAACCACCCAAATGGCCTGTAACATCTAATACTTCACCAATAAAGTAGAGACCATCTTGTTGCTTGCTTTCCATGGTTTTCGAGCTAATATAATTAGTATCAACACCGCCTAATGTAACCTCAGCTGTGCGGTAACCTTCTGTAGCAGAAGGTTTTATCGACCAGTTATTGATCATGTCCCCAATCATGATGAGTTGTTTGTCACTGAATTCTGCTAAGGCCATTTCAGAAAGTTTTGGCCACCAAAGTATTTGCAACTCATTTACTAGAGCTTTGGCTAATTTATGGCTTAAAATAGTTTTTAATAAGCTCTTTCCATATTTTTCTTTTGATGAAATCAGCCACTCTGCAACTCTAAAATTGGGTAATAGATTAATACTAATTTCATCACCTGGATACCAATAATTGGATATTTGCAAAATTGCAGGGCCACTAATACCTCGATGAGTAAATAGGATGTTCTCAGTAAATTCTTGGTCATTGCAGTGAACTGTGGCCATGAGTGCTAAACCAGATAAACGCTCACAAATAGGCTTAATAGAATCACTAAACATGAAGGGCACCAAACCTGCCTGTCGTTTTGTGACAGCAATATCAAACTGATATGCGATTTCATAGCCGAGTCCACTACCGCCGAGAGAGGGAATGGAAAGTGCCCCAGTTGCCACGACCAGAGATTGGCAGGATAGAGTAAGCTCTTTTTTATCGTGTTTGAGATTAATTTGATAGCGGTTATTTGTTTTTTCCCCTAAAGGTAAGGCAATAACTTCAGTGATATCACAATCTGTTTTAATATCCACACCAGATTGCTCACATTCGGTTAATAGCATGACTAAAATTTCTTTTGCAGAATTTTTGCAAAATAATTGGCCGTGGTCACGTTCCTCATATTCAATACCATGCTGTTCAACCATAGCGATGAAATCCCATTGTGAATAACGGTTTAAGGCTGCTTTACAAAAATGTGGATTACCAGAAATATAATTATCCGCTTCTACAAAGTAGTTGGTGAAATTACACTTTCCACCGCCTGACATTAAAATCTTTTTGCCGACTTTATTAGCTTTTTCAACGACCAAAACACGACGGCCACGGCGGGCGGCGATAAATGCACAGAGTAAACCTGAAGCGCCAGCGCCAAGAACAATTACATCATAGTTTTTTAAAGGATTTTGCACGGAATAGTGTCGATTAGTGTTGGTGTGACGATCATGAATAAGAATTATAACCCACCATGAGTGCCATTACGTTAAAGACGACTGATTTTCGTACGATACATAGTTATAGAATAAGGTTTTGAGGAAAACCTAACTTAATTCTAAGAAAAGGGCAGTGTGTCTCAGTATTGGTATTGAGGCTAAAAAGCTGATCATTTAATATGGTTTGATAATGATTATATGGGCGAGTATGCAAAAGGATCTTGGAGTATTTTTTGAAAAAGGATAAATTTCTTCATTCACAACTAACTGCATTGCATGCTGGTGTTCATCCTGCATCGGTAGGTTCAGTTATTGTAGGTATATTTGTATACTACAATTTTGTTCAATTTAGCTCCTCACCTCAACTTGTCTTATTAAGCTTAGCTTTTATTATCCTTGCCTATCTGCTGCGATCGACCGAAGCATTATTCTATTCTCGAAGCAAAGATCAAAAAGAAAACAGTAAAAACTACTTCAAGCGATATGCTCTCGTTACTTATATTTCAGCAGTAGCATGGGGTAGCTTTTTTCTAGCGCTATTTCCTGAAGAAGAACAATACCAAGTTTATATCATAATGATTGCGATAGGGGTGGTTACGTCAGCTTTTTCTACCCTAAGTTATAGTCGAATAATCATTAATGGTTATTTAGGCATTATTTTCTCTCCTCTTTTGATTTTGCTTTACATTGAAGGCACAGAAACAGCAATTACGCTATTACTACTAAATGTATTTCTTATCATATTTCTATTGATTGGAATTAATAAGTTTTATCATAATTTTCTTCAAAATCTAGAATTGGTTTTTACTACACAAGAGCAAGATAAAACATTACGAGAACATCAACAGGTGTTAGAGCAAGTTGTTTTTGAGCGGACACAAAAACTAGATGAAAATGTAAAACGTTTGGATTTGGCTTTTTCTGCGGCAAAACAAGGCTGGTTTGACTTTAATTTGTTAACAGGAGAATTGGTAGTCAGCGATGATCATATAGGTATTTTTGGCCCTAAAGATAAAGCCGATATACCACGTACTCCGGCTGACTGGGCCAAGAGGATACATCCTGCGGATAAGAAAAAGACGGTAAAGCTCTTTAGAAAAGGGTTGAAAATAGAAGATGCAGTAGAAGTAGAGTACCGATGGAGAACTGTAAATGGAGATTGGATGTGGCTAAGTTCAAGAACGGAAGTTGTCGAACAAGATAAAGATAATTACCCCACTAGAGTGATCGGTATTTACACTGATATTTCAAGACGAAAAAGAATCGAGCGTCAAAATGATGCACGAAGTTTAGTGCTTGAAGAAGTCATAAATGGCATATCATTAAAGTCGATTTTGCAGTCTATTGTTGGTATGGTTGAACAAGAAAGCACCTCTATTTCATGCGATATTTTATTATTTGACAATGAAAGTAACAAGCTGTTTGTTGCCGCTGCTTTTAAGTTAGAAAATGATTACCTTAATGCGATCAATGGTACAGAAGTGAGTGACGATGCGGGTAGCTTTGGTATGGCTGCATTCACTAAGAAAAGAGTCATTATTGATGATATTAAAGCGTGCGCAAGGTGTAGTGCATATAAGCGGTTTGCAATAAAATCTAACCTAGCTTCATGTATATCTGAACCTATTCTGGGTTCAAATCAAAAATTATTAGGGGTATTATCGATTTATCATAGCGCTTCTCATGCGCTTGATAGTAACGCTATTAAGCTTGCTGAATTTACATCTCAGTTATCTTCATTGGCGATTGAGCGAAGTCAGTCAGATGAAAACATGAAACTTTTCGCGAGTATTTTCGAAGAAGCGCGTGAGGGTATTATTGTCACCGATCAGGAAGGGAATATTGTTGATGTGAATCCTGCATTTCATAGAATTACTGGTTATAACGAACAAGATATTATAGGAAAAACGCCTAATATTTTACATTCAGGCAAGCATTCACCTGAGTTTTATGATGATATTTTGAAAACGCTCGATAAGCAGGGACACTGGCAAGGTGAATTATGGAGCAGAACAAAAAGCGGTGAACTTTACGCTCAATCGCAGACGATATCTTCCATCGCAGATGAAGCGGGCGAAGTATTACATTATGTCAGTATATTCTCTGATATTACACACACTAAAAATCAGCAAAAAGAACTTGAGCTGATGGCGCATTACGACACGCTTACGCAATTACCGAATAGAACGCTTTTTGCAGATCGCTTTGCTCAATCGATTGTTCATAATGCGAATAGTGAGGCTATGCTTGCTGTTTGTTTTCTTGATTTAGATGGCTTTAAATTAGTCAATGATACCTATGGCCATAGTGTGGGTGATCAACTATTAATTGAAGTTACAAAGCGAATCAATCATAACATTAGAGAAGAGGATATGCTTTCCCGCCAAGGTGGGGATGAATTCACCTTATTGTTAGATGATATTGAGTCATTTAAACAGAGTGAGCATATATTGACACGTGTGCATGAGTCTCTTGCACTGCCTTATTTAATTAACGGGCATGACATACATATCAGTGCATCGAGTGGTATGACTATATATCCTCTTGATAACTCCGATCTGGATACCCTACTGCGCCATGCTGATCAGGCGATGTATAACGCTAAGTTAGCCGGCCGAAATAGGTATCATTTGTTTAATGCACAGGAAAATAAACGGGTAGTTAAAACCAACAAAAAGCTTCAAGAAATAGAAGATGCTTTGGCGAATGACGAGTTTTGTTTACATTATCAACCTAAAGTAAATATGAGAACGGGAAAAGTATTGGGTGTTGAAGCCCTGATTCGTTGGCAAAATCCACAACAAGGGCTGTTGGGCCCTGCTACATTTTTACCTGTTGTTGAAGGAACAAAAGTAGAGATCGCGATAGGAAATTGGGTAATTAATCAAGCAGTGATACAACTGGATTTATGGCACAAGCAAGGACTTAATACTGAAATAAGCATTAATGTTTCTTCAAACCATTTGCAATCACCATTATTTTTTACCGAGCTTGAAAACGCACTAGAGAAACACCCGAAGATAAACGCATATAATTTACAGTTAGAGATATTAGAGAGTAGTGCTCTGGGTGATTTGAAAGCCATTAGTAGTATTATTAGAACTTGCCGAGATACGATAGGTGTTGGTATTGCTTTAGATGATTTCGGCACAGGATATTCTTCGCTGACACATTTAAGAAACCTTAAAGCAGACACCATTAAAATAGATCAATCCTTTGTGAGAGATATGCTGAATGAGTCTAGCGATTACGCTATTATTGAAGGTATCATTGGTCTAGCAAAAGCCTTTAACCGAGAGGTTATTGCAGAAGGTGTAGAAACAATAGCGCATGGGGTGATGCTATTGAGTATGGGCTGTGAACAAGCGCAAGGTTATGTGATTGCTAAACCTATGCCAGCAGAAGAGTTTCAATCCTGGGTTGATAACTATGCACCCAATCAAGAATGGATGAACAGTACTTCTAAGCGAAAATTAAAAACATTAACAATAGTTACGTAGTTATTGGATAGTGCTGATTTAAGATATAAAAAAACCCGCAGAAGCGGGTTTTAATATTTCTTGGTGTTAAAAAAGCTTATTTGATTTTAGCTTCTTTATACATAACGTGTTTGCGAACAACTGGATCGAATTTCTTCATTTCCAATTTTTCAGGCATAGTACGTTTGTTTTTGTCTGTAGTGTAGTAGTGGCCTGTGCCAGCTGACGATACTAATTTAATTTTTTCGCGCATGATTTAATCTCCTTAAACTTTTTCGCCACGAGCTCGGATGTCAGCTAAAACTGCATCAATGCCCTTCTTGTCGATAATGCGTAAACCGTGATTACTTACACGTAATTTAACCCAACGGTTCTCTGATTCAACCCAAATACGGTGTGGGTGAAGGTTAGGAAGAAACCGACGTCTTGTTTTGTTGTGTGCGTGAGAAACATTGTTCCCAGCCATTGGGCGTTTACCCGTTACCTGACATACTCGTGCCATATTAAATCGCTCCTGTTGAACATTTACAATGTTAGGGAAAGAACTCCCTAACTAAAAATCCCTTATCGGCTGTTCATTAGTTTACAAATAAGGGCTTAGAAAGC
>JBJPGE010000057.1:0-11478 GCA_048595465.1 Methylophagaceae bacterium
TAAATGCACTGCAATTGTGGCAAAATAATTGTCGTTCTTATGTTCTATTTGGAGTAGAGCCAGAGTTAGATTGTGCTAATCCAACTGAAGCCCAGCGAGCCTTACAACAAGCTGACTTTGTAATTACATTGAACAGTTACGTCACCGATGAAATGCTTTCTTACTCGAATGTGATTTTACCGATTGCTAGCTTTGCGGAAACATCAGGTACGTTTGTAGATGTTGGTAAACAGTGGCAAAGCTTTAACGGAGCTGTGTCTGCAAAAGGTGAAAGCCGTCCAGGCTGGAAAGTACTTCGTGTACTAGGAAACCTAGCAAGATTAAAAGGTTTCGACTATGTTTCATCACAAGATATACGTGATGAAGTGCAAGATAAACTGAAATTGTTGTCATCAACTAATGTCATTTCATATTTGCCGGATGATTTTAGCGTTAAACAAAGCGGGTTAATGACAATTTCAGAAGTACCTGCCTACCAAATTGATAGTGTGGTCCGACGGAGTGAGGCTTTACAACAAACGCCGGAAAATCAAAATGCATTAATTGCCAAAATGAATACAGCTGAGGCAGATAAACAGGGTATAAGCGAAGCAGGAATTGTTAATGTATCGCAATATGGCAAAACGATAACGGTGCCATTTAAGATTGACGATGCTATTGCAGATAGCTGTATATATTTAGCTACTGGCACATCGCAAACGATGAATCTTGGTGCGGCTTTCTCAAGTGTTAAAATCTCAGTAGGAATACAGTCGTGATTGACTTTATTATGTCAATCATTGATTGGGTAACCGCCCAAACAGTGTTGTACACCGTATTGAAAATTGTTGCGATTATAGTGCCGTTGATGTTGGGTGTGGCTTATCTAACCTTAGCAGAGCGTAAAGTCATTGGTTTTATTCAAGTGCGAATTGGCCCTAACCGTGTTGGCCCATGGGGCTTATTACAACCGATTGCGGATGGTCTTAAATTAGCTTTAAAAGAAGTGATTTTACCGGCTAAATCTAATCTCTACTTATTCTTGGTGGCACCTGTACTAGCAATTGGTCCAGCATTAGCCGCATGGGCCGTAATGCCGTTTGATGCCACTATGACTTTAGCTAACATCGATGCAGGTTTATTATATATTTTGGCCATCACCTCAATGGGTGTTTACGGTATTGTAATTGCCGGTTGGGCTTCTAATTCACGTTATGCCTTTTTAGGTGCATTGCGATCCGCAGCCCAAGTGGTGTCATACGAAATAGCGATGGGGTTTGCCTTGGTTGGCGTGTTGATCGCGGCAGGGAGTTTGAATTTAGGTGAAATTGTTTTAGGTCAACAAGGAGGCATATTGCATTGGTATTGGTTGCCATTATTTCCCTTGTTTATAGTGTACTTTATTTCAGGTATAGCTGAAACTAACCGTGCTCCTTTCGATGTGTCAGAAGGGGAATCAGAAATTGTAGCCGGTTTCCATGTTGAATATTCAGGAATGGCCTTTGCAGTATTCTTCTTAGCCGAATATGCCGATATGATTTTAATTTCGATGTTGGCAGCAGTGATGTTTATGGGTGGTTGGTTATCTCCTTTCCAAGGAATACCAGGCTTAGAAAGTCTGTTTTCTTGGGTGCCAGGAATTGTTTGGCTATTAGCAAAAACAGCCTTCTTCTTGCTATTCTATTTATGGTTCCGAGCGACGTTTCCTCGCTATCGCTATGATCAGATCATGCGGTTAGGCTGGAAAATATTTATCCCGGTCACCTTGGTGTGGCTGGTAGTTGTGGCTACAGCACAAGTTTATGATATTGGCCCATGGTTTACCGAGGTGGCATCATGAACGCAATTCGTCATTTCTTTAAAAGCTTCTTTTTGTGGGAGTTACTGCTAGGTTTAAAACTTACAGGACGCTATTTTTTTGCTAAAAAGATCACCGTGCAATATCCCGAAGAGCAAACACCACAATCTCATCGGTTTAGAGGTTTGCATGCCTTACGCCGTTATCCCAATGGTGAAGAACGCTGTATCGGTTGTAAATTATGTGAGGCGGTATGTCCGGCCTTAGCAATTACCATTGATACTGAACCACGTGATGATGGTACTCGTCGCACTACAAAATATGAAATTGATTTGTTTAAATGTATTTACTGTGGATTTTGTGAAGAATCTTGCCCAGTGGATTCGATTGTCGAAACACGTATTTTTGATTATCACTTCGAAAACCGCGGTGAAAATATTATGACTAAAGATAGGTTGTTAGCCGTGGGCGATGAAAATGAAACCCAAATAGCAGAAGATCGTGCTGCTGATGCGAGGTATCGCTAATCATGGGAGACTCCAGACAAATCATGAATATAAATATCATGTCTAAAAGTCTTATCTGCGGCGTTGCAAAATTTCGCAATAGCACACTATTACGTGCATTTTGCGCCTTGCATCTGAAACTTTTAGCCACAATCTTTACTATCCAGATTTATCTGGAGGCTCCCTAATGGAGAAACTTATATTTTATGGCTTTGCTGTCATTCTTTTATTTGCAGCTACAATGGTAGTTACGATACGCAACCCAGTTAAAGCGGCATTATTTTTAATATTAGCCTTTTTTACCAGTGCTGGTATTTGGTTAATACTTGAAGCTGAGTTCTTAGCGCTAACCTTGGTATTGGTTTATGTCGGTGCAGTGATGGTGTTATTCCTGTTTGTGGTGATGATGTTAGATATTGATCTCGCACCCTTACAAGAAGGATTTACCAAATATTTGCCTTTGGGCATTGTCGTAGCGGCATTAATTACCGTCGAAATGATTGCCGTCTTAGGTGCATCGCATTTTGGATTAGATATCATTTCTGCACCTGTTCCTCACCCAGATGGATATAGTAATACCAAAGAAATTGGTTTATTGCTTTATACGGTTTACGTGTATCCCTTTGAAATTGCATCAGTTATTTTAACGGTGGCGATTGTGGCAGCCATTACGCTAACCTTACGTGAGAAGAAGAGCAAATCACAGAATATTAGCGAGCAAGTTAAAGTGCGACGCGAAGATCGTGTCCGACTTATTAAAATGGATGCAGTTAAGAAGGAAAAAGAGGCTGAGTCATGATTGCTTTATCAGATTTTTTAATCTTGGGTGCATTACTCTTTAGCTTATCTGTAGCCGGTATATTCATTAATCGTAAAAACATCATTATTTTATTAATGTGTATTGAATTAATGTTGCTAGCAGTGAACCTTAACTTCATTGCCTTTTCACATTATTCGGGTGATATAGCAGGGCAAGTGTTCGTATTCTTTATTCTAACGGTAGCGGCGGCAGAAGCGGCTATTGGTTTGGCAATATTGGTCGTGCTGTTCCGTAATATGCACACCATTAATGTCGCTGATCTTGATAAGTTGAAGGGTTAGCATGGATCACTTGAATCAAACATTGTTGTTGACCATCGCCTTAGCACCTTTAGTGGGCAGCATTATTGCAGGTCTGTTTGGCAGTAAAGTGGGCAAAGTTTGGTCCCACCGTGCAGCAATATATGGTGTTGGTCTTTCTTTTGTGCTGTCAGTATGGGTATTGAAATTAGTAATCGGTGGTGAAACCTATAACGAGCAAGTTTACCAGTGGTTGCAAGCAGGTTCATTAAGCTTAGAAGTAGGCTTTATGATCGATGCGCTCACCGCAATGATGATGGTGGTCGTGACCTTTGTCTCATTGATGGTGCATATTTACACAGTCGGCTATATGCATGATGATGACGGTTATAGTCGCTTCTTCAGTTATATTTCCTTATTCACTTTCTCAATGCTTATACTCGTCATGGCCAATAACTTTATGCAGTTATTCTTTGGTTGGGAAGCAGTAGGGCTAGTATCGTATTTATTGATTGGTTTTTGGTACAAAAAACCAACAGCCATTTATGCCAATTTGAAAGCATTTTTAGTCAACCGGGTTGGTGACTTTGGCTTCTTGTTAGGGATTGCAGGCGTGTTGATGTACGCCGGAAGCTTGGATTATGTTGAAGTGTTTGCTCAAGCGCCTACAATAGCTGCACAAAGCACAGAACTATTTGCAGGCCATAGTTGGTCAGTAATGACGGTTATTTGTATCTTATTATTTATCGGTGCCATGGGTAAATCAGCTCAAGTGCCTCTGCATGTTTGGCTGCCAGATTCAATGGAAGGCCCAACGCCTATTTCAGCGTTGATCCATGCGGCCACTATGGTAACAGCCGGTATCTTTATGGTGACACGTATGTCACCGCTATTTGAATTCTCAGAAACTGCACTTTCATTTGTATTAATAATTGGTGCAATTACAGCCTTATTTATGGGCTTCTTAGGCTTGATTCAAAATGATATTAAACGTGTTATTGCCTATTCAACCTTGTCACAGTTAGGTTACATGACTGTTGCACTGGGTGCCTCAGCTTATGCGGCTGGTGTCTTCCACTTGATGACACATGCTTTTTTTAAAGCCTTATTATTCTTAGGTGCGGGTTCGGTGATTATTGCCATGCATCACGAACAAGATATTCGTAAAATGGGTGGCTTGAAGAAATATATGCCAATCACTTACTGGACAGCTTTAATTGGTTCATTGGCATTAATTGGCTTCCCGGGTTTAGCAGGCTTCTTCTCAAAAGATTCTATTATTGAAGCGGTTCATGCTTCCCATTTAGCGGGCAGTGGTTTTGCCTATTTTGCAGTGTTAGCAGGCGTATTTATTACAGCGCTCTATAGTTTTAGATTATTCTTCTTGGTTTTCCATGGAAAAGAACGTTTTGGCCAAGGGGAGCATGGGCATGGAGATCATAAACCGCATGAATCGCCAGCGGTGGTGACAGTTCCACTTATATTATTAGCGATTCCATCCGTTGTAGCAGGTTACTTTATAGCACCAATGGTATTTGGTGATTTCTTTGCGGGTTCGATAGTCGTGCATCCTGAACATGATGTATTGGCACACGTGGGTGAAGAGTTTCATGGCGCATTTGCTTTTGTTCTGCACGGCATGACACAACTACCATTCTTATTAGCTATATCTGGAATCGCAGTCGCTTATTTCTTATATATGATGCGCCCAGATATTCCTGCCAAATTACAGCATTGGTTTAATTGGTTATATCGTGTGCTTGATAACAAATATGGCTTTGATGCCTTTAATGAAAAAGTGTTTGCTGGTGGCTCACGCATGATTGGGCAAGTGTTATGGAAAGTAGGTGACCAAACATTGATTGATGGTGCAGTGGTAAATGGTACTGCGAAAACAGTCGGGGCGGTTTCTAAAATTGTGCGTAAAGTTCAAACTGGTTATTTATACACCTATGCCTTTGCCATGATTATTGGCTTGTGGCTGTTACTTACTTATTTTGTGGTCTAATATGTTTACTGATTTACCTTTATTAAGTCTACTTATTTGGTTTCCTATTTTAGGCGGCATTGCGGTGCTAGTGAACGGCGATAACAATTCTTTCGCCCGTCCATTGTCATTAATTATTTCGGTAGTGACCTTATTGTTATCAATAGGTTTATATACCGGTTTTGATAATGCGATTTATCAAATGCAGTTCGCTGAGCAAGCTTCATGGATTTCCACATTTAATATTAACTATTCGCTCGGTATAGATGGTTTCTCGATGCCGTTAATCATCTTGACGGCATTTTCTACGATGATTGTCGTTGTGGCAGGTTGGGAAGTGATTAAAGACCGGGTCAGCCAATATATGGCGGCATTTTTGATTATGGAAGGCTTGATGATTGCGGTATTTGCATCATTAGATGCCATATTGTTCTATGTGTTCTTCGAAGCGATGTTAATTCCGTTATTCCTCGTTATAGGTATTTGGGGTGGACCAAACCGTGTTTATGCGACGATTAAGTTCTTTCTGTATACCTTATTTGGTTCAGTATTCCTACTATTAGCATTATTGTACTTGCATCATGTAGCTGGCAGTTTTTCAATTTTAGACTTCCATCACGTTAGCTTAACGATGCAGGAGCAGATTTATTTATTCCTAGCATTTCTTATTGCCTTTGCAGTAAAAGTACCAATGTGGCCAGTACATACATGGTTACCTGATGCCCATGTTGAAGCACCTACGGGTGGTTCAGTAATCTTGGCTGCAATCACATTGAAGATTGGTGGTTATGGTTTAATTCGATTTGCATTGCCTATTACGCCTGATGCCAGCATGGCGTTAGATTGGTTAGTGATTGGACTGTCGTTAACGGCTGTGGTTTATATCGGTTTTGTAGCATTGGCTCAATCTGATCTGAAAAAATTGATTGCTTATTCAAGTATCGCTCATATGGGCTTTGTAACCTTGGGCTTATTTATTGTCTTTAGGATCTTTGCTAATTCAGCAACTGGCAGTGGGGCAGTGCTTGCGGTAGAAGGTGCGATGGTTCAAATGATTTCACATGGTTTTATTGCTGCCGCGATGTTCTTGAGCGTGGGAGTCCTATATGACCGGATGCATACTCGTGAGATTAGTGCATATGGTGGCGTGATTAATACCATGCCGATCTTTGGTGGCTTTGCCGTATTCTTTGCCATGGCTAATGCAGGTCTGCCAGGTACATCAGGTTTTGTAGGCGAATTTATGGTTATTCTCGCGGCATTCCAAGCCAACTTTTGGTATGCCTTTTTAGCTGCAACCACGTTGATCTTAGGTGCGGCGTATACCTTATGGATGGTCAAGCGAGTAATGTTTGGTGAAGTGGCGAATGACAATGTTGCTCAATTGACTGATATCAATCGACGTGAATTTCTAATGTTAGCTTCTTTAGCAATCATCGTATTAGCGATAGGCCTCTGGCCAGCACCGTTAACTGAAGTAATGCACGCCTCAGTTGAGCATTTATTAACCCAAATTTCAGAGTCAAAACTATGAACTTTGAAGTAACAAATATGATTTTTGCACTACCCGAAATGTTCATGCTGGGCATGGCCTGTGTGATTCTGTTAGTTGTAGCTTACTCAGGTAAAAAAGGTGCAAACTTAACGTATATTTTAAGTCAATTCACCCTAGTAGTGACTGCATTTCTAATCTATCGTTCATTCGGTGACGGCGGCTTAACGTTTGATGGTACCTATATCAAAGATGCCTTTAGTGATGTATTGAAACTAGCTATTATAGTTATTAATATTGCCGTATTGCTTTACTCGACCAGTTATCTGAAAGCGCGTGGTTTATTTCAGGGTGAGTATTATGTGTTAGCCATATTCTCGACATTAGGTATGATGATTATGGTGTCAGCCAATCATTTTCTTACGCTCTATCTAGGTCTTGAACTGATGTCATTGTGCATGTATGCAATGGTGGCAATGCATCGAGATTCAGCAATATCAACAGAAGCGGCAATGAAGTATTTCATCTTAGGCGCGATTGCATCGGGAATGTTGTTATACGGCATGTCGATTATTTATGGTGTAACAGGTAGTTTAGATTTAGTGACCATTGCATCGACGATTCAGGCCGGTGGCTTAGATAATACGGTATTAAGTTTTGGCTTAGTGTTCTTGGTTATTGGAATAGGCTTTAAACTCGGTGCCGTTCCATTCCATATGTGGTTGCCCGATGTGTATCATGGCGCACCAACAGCCGTCACATTATTTATAGCAACAGCCCCTAAAATAGCCGCCTTTGCCATGGCGATTCGTATCCTTGTTGATGGACTAGGTGATGTACATCAACATTGGCAAGGTATGTTAATTATGCTGTCGGTATTATCAATGATCATTGGTAATGTGGTGGCGATTGCCCAAACCAATTTAAAACGCATGCTAGCGTATTCAACCATCTCGCATGTGGGTTTCATATTATTAGGTGTGTTATCAGGCAGCCAAGAAGGTTATGCCGCAGCAATGTTTTATGCTTTGGTTTATTCATTAATGAGCTTGGGTGGTTTCGGCATGATTATCTTGCTTAGCCGACAAGGCTTTGAAGCTGATAATATTGATGATTATAAAGGTCTAAGCCAGCGTAATCCTTGGTACGCATTAATGATGTTGATTTTAATGTTCTCTATGGCGGGCATTCCACCACTGGTTGGTTTTTACGCTAAATTAACAGTCATTAAAGCGGTTGTTGATATTAACTTGATTTCTGTCGCTATTGTTGCGGTATTGATGTCAGTTATTGGTGCGTTTTATTATTTACGCATCATCAAGGTCATGTACTTTGATAAAGCTGAACAAAATGAGCCATTAGAAGCGCCTACCGATATGCGAATTATGATTAGTGCTAATGCGTTAACTGTTTTAGCCTTAGGTTTATTCCCAGGTGCGTTACTAGCTATCTGTACTTCTGTTTTCTCTTAAGATTTTATTATGTCGCCAATAAGCCTTATCCTTTTGTTTTTTGTGATTGCCAACTTACCTTGGTTTACTGAGCGACTATTGTTAGTTATCCCTTTGTCTAAAAATAAATCAGTTTTTTTACGTTTAGTAGAATTGATTGTGTTTTATTTTTTGAGCTTGGTTATTGCGACGATATTTGAATCGCGATTCTCGGGTGGTGAAGTTCACCCGCAAACATGGGAATTTTTTGTTACTACATTTTGCTTGTTTTTAGTGCTAACTGTTCCGGGTGTTGTGTACCGATACCAATGGCTACCAATGAATGCAAAGCTAAAATAGAAACGTATAATTTCTTCAGCCCCCAAGAAAAGTTCCTAAATACTCTTTCATAGATGCACAGTCTAAAAAACTAGTGTAAAATTGTCTGGTTAAAGCACACTTAAATCAAAATTAACTTTATTTAGAGACAGAACAATGGCTGCAGACTTATCCAAGTACAGAAATATCGGTATCTTCGCTCACGTAGATGCGGGTAAAACCACAACAACAGAGCGTATCTTAAAACTTACCGGTAAAATTCATAAAATCGGTGAAGTTCATGATGGTGAATCAACAATGGATTTCATGGATCAGGAAGCTGAGCGTGGAATAACCATTCAATCGGCGGCGACTACCTGTGAATGGGACGGTCACCGTTTAAACGTTATCGATACTCCAGGTCACGTGGATTTCACAATTGAAGTTTATCGTTCACTGAAAGTACTTGACGGTGGTGTTGGTGTATTTTGTGGTTCAGGTGGTGTAGAGCCTCAATCAGAAACAAACTGGCGTTATGCGAATGAATCTGAAGTATCACGTATTATCTTTGTTAACAAACTAGATCGTATGGGTGCTGACTTCTTCCGTGTTGTTAAACAAGTTGAAGACGTTTTAGGTGCTAACCCACTAGTTATGGTTCTTCCTATCGGTATCGAAGATGACTTCATCGGTTGTGTTGATTTATTAACACGCAAAGCATGGATATGGGATAACGAAAAAGATACCACTGAATTCCGTCTTACTGATCCACCTGCAGATATGGCAGATCAAATTGAAGAATATCGTGAAATGTTGGTCGAAACTGCGCTTGAGCAAGATGATGACTTAATGGAAGCGTATCTTGAAGGCGAAGAACCTTCAATTGAAGACCTTAAAAAATGTATCCGCCAAGGTACATTAACAATGGACTTCTTCCCTACATACTGTGGCAGCGCCTTTAAAGATAAAGGTGTTCAAATGGTATTGGATGCGGTTGTTTCTTATCTACCAAGCCCAACAGAAGTTAAACCACAACCAGAAGTGGATGAAGAAGGTAATGAAACAGGCGACTACGCAGTTGTATCGACTGACGGTCCTCTTCGTGCATTAGCATTCAAAATTATGGATGACCGTTTTGGTGCCTTAACCTTTATCCGTATTTACTCGGGTGTATTGAATAAAGGTGACACGGTTCTTAACTCATTCACGGGTAAAACAGAACGTGTTGGCCGCATGGTAGAAATGCATGCTGATGATCGTAATGAATTAAACAGTGCACAAGCGGGTGATATCATCGCCGTTGTAGGTATGAAAGATGTACAAACAGGTCACACATTATGTGATCCTAAACATCCAACAACATTAGAGCCAATGGTTTTCCCAGATCCAGTTATCTCAATTGCTATTTCACCTATTGATAAAGCAAGTACTGAGAAAATGGGTATCGCAATCGGTAAAATGATTAAAGAAGATCCTTCTTTCCGTGTTGAAACGGATCAAGAAAGTGGCGAAACAATCATCAAAGGTATGGGTGAGTTACATTTAGATATTAAAGTAGATATCTTAAAACGTACTCATGGTGTTGAAGTAACAGTAGGCGCGCCACAAGTAGCCTACCGTGAAACAATTACAAAACGTATCGAAGACAGCTACACGCATAAAAAACAATCAGGTGGTTCTGGTCAGTTCGGTAAGATCGAATACATCATTGAGCCAGGTGAACCAGGTACAGGTTTCGAATTTGAATCAACAGTAACCGGTGGTTCAGTACCTCGTGAATTCTGGTCGGCTGTAGAAGCAGGCTTCAAGAAAATGACAGATCGCGGTGTATTAGCGGGCTTCCCATGTCTTGATTTCAAAGTAACCTTATTTGATGGTGCTTTCCATGCCGTGGATTCATCTGCAGTAGCGTTTGAATTAGCTGCAATGGCGGCTTATCGTCAATCAATGCCAACAGCAGGCCCACAATTAATGGAACCAATCATGAAGGTGGATGTATTTACACCTGAAGATCATGTAGGTGACGTAATTGGTGATCTTAACCGTCGTCGTGGAATGATTAAATCACAAGATGCAACACCAACAGGTGTACGTATCAACGGTGAAATACCATTAAGCGAAATGTTTGGTTACATCGGTACACTACGCACAATGACATCTGGTCGTGGTCAGTTCTCTATGGAGTTCTTACAATACAGCCCTTGTCCACGTAATGTAGCTGAAGAAGTCATTAAAGAAACAAAAGAACGTGAAGAAGCTAAGAAGAAAAAATAATAGTTAAATCTATTGGTTAGAAATTGAAGGGGCTGATTATTTTTAATCAGCCCTTTTTTTATGTGAAATTTTAATTTTATATAGCTTATCTTTCTATGGGAATATTTTAAGGCATAGAATATTGCCCCCCCAACAAAAAAGCCACCTTAGTAAGGTGGCTTTAGTTTTGATTAGCTATATTAAATACAAACAGTGTAAATCTATCGCAAACATATCATGCTTGCTGCTTTTTGCGCGAAAATCCTAGTAGGCCAACAAGACCAGAGCCAAACAGCCAGATTGCTGCTGGTATAGGTACAGCATTAGGTACTTGAAAATTATTATCCAAGCCGAGTAGACCATTAATCTCGTTATCGCCATCTGATCTTAATGCACCTGGTCCACCCCAAATAACGGATGCAAACCGAAATGTGTCAGTGGTTCCCGTTCCAACTGCATACACAAAACCATCCCAAAGAATGCCAGTGTTGCTATGGAATCCTTCCATCCAGACTCGTTCGACAACTGCTTCTGTCCAATTTATTTGGTCATTAGATAAATATACCGTTGACTCGATTGCTTCACCCGGTAAAGGGCCGTGGTCAATTGAATTAAAAACAGCTGCTTTACTTGCGTTATAACCAAAATCCCAAACG